>NZ_JBBKAH010000001.1:0-432165 GCF_037652055.1 Pelagibius sp. 7325 | reverse complement strand
CTGATCTACGGCTTTGATGCCGCCGATACGATCACCGGCGGAGCTGGCAACGACACCATCAACGCGGAAGAAGGCAGTGACATCATCACTGGCGGTAGCGGCGATGATGTTCTGTATGGTGGCACCGGGAGCGGGAACGATACCTTCATCTACGCCCGTGGTGACGGCAACGACACGGTTGTCGAGTGGCAGAACTCTGGCACGGCGGATAAGCTCGTCCTGCAGGATGTTGACCCGGCCGCGGTGTCGCTGCTGCGCAACGGCAACGACGTCACCCTGGTGATTGCTGAGTCGGAGCCGGGAGCCGGTGACGGTGGCTCCATCCTGCTGGTCGCCAACCTCGAGGAGTGGTACAGCCGGGGGATCGACCAGATCCTCTTCGACGACGGCACCACCTGGACACGGGCCGACCTGCGCAATCTTCTGCTGGCGCAGGAGGTGACAGAAGGTGATGATACGATTATAGGATTCAGCTACGCCGATTATATCGATGCAAAAGGTGGAAACGATATCATTACCGCTGGATCCGGCAATGACACGCTCTACGGCGGCGACGGCAACGATGTTCTCTATGGCGGAGACAGCAATGACCTGCTGTTTGGCGGTGAAGGCGACGACCTGCTGCGTGGAGATGCGGGGACGGATCTAATCGACGGCGGTGCCGGGAACGATACGGCAGACTTCAGCCTGGTTACCGGCGCTCTAGTTGTCGATCTCGTTGCGGGCACGGCGAATACAGAGACGTTGACGTCCATTGAGAATGTTGTCGCCGGCGCTGGCAATGACAGCCTTGTAGGGAACGGAGAAGCCAATCGCCTCGAGGGAGGGAGCGGCGCTGATACTCTACTGGGTGGGGTGGGAGCGGATACTCTTGTCGGTGGAACTGGTGGGGATACCTTCGTCTACACGGACATTCTTGACGCGGGCGATCTGATTGACGGCTTCGATGCGGACAGTTCCGATAACATCAACCTCGATGCTCTTCTCGACGGTCTCAGCATAGCCGATGCCGACCGGGCTGGACGCATCGAGGTGCAGCAAGTTGGTCCCGACCAGGATGCCTTGATCTCGGTGGATACGACCGGCGACGCAGTCTTTGATACTATAGTGGCAACGGTGACCAACGTGACCGGCGTATTGGATCAGAACGATCTGAACCTTGGGGCGCTGGTTTAGCTCGGGACACCACTAAGAACAGGCTCATTGCTTCTTCCGCGGAATGGGAGGAGGTCTCCTTCTGGCACGTCCCTGACATTGGGAGGTAAGCAGAAGGTGTTCGCTCTGCCTCGGTAAGGCGACATTTGGGATCGGGCTGCCCAGAATGTCACCTGATAGCCCTTACCGGACCTGGAAGATTGGCAGGGGGAAGGCGGCTCGTGACCCGAAGGCGATATTCGGCTGGATCAAGCAGCAACGGCGGGAATCGGCCAGGGCCGGACATTCAAGCTAGTCGCAGCGAAGGGCTGAAACGAGCCCAACGTGCAGGATGCTGCAACTCGCTTCGATGACGCCTATGCGCAGGAATCTGTGCTTGCAGACTCCGGTCCGCCAGCCCTTGCCGAGTGGCGCGATGCGTATCATCCCAATCATTCACGCAATTCACGGAGCCTCCCAGAAGCAGAAGTTCATGGAGCGGCCGCTCGGCCATTCAGTTGGACGGGAAAGGATAATACAAATAGAGTCTCTAACTTGGAGTCGAACTGAAAAACGCGGCCGACGAAAGTTATGGGACGGATGGGAGAAAGCTTTAACTACATATCCTTCGGCAATTGGGAAAGGGTCGAGGGGGAGGTCGACGTCATCACCATGAGCCGTGGGCGCATGTTCGAATATACGCCGTCCGACACCGAGAAGCGGCTTGAAGGTCTCGACCCTGCTGCGATTTCCTTCCTGGAGACCCTGCCGACTTTCTTGTGCAGTGAGATCAAACGGAGCGGGGACTCAGTCTCCATGATCATCAAGTACGGGCGGATTTCCAAGGTCACGCCCGGGCGCAAAGAAGTCTCCATGACCTTCGCGCTTCAGATCGATTTTGGCGAAGTGACATTCGATGACATTGAGGCGGCCGGGTCAATCTTTGGCGCGGATCGGTTTCAGTTCTACCGCACGCACTGGGCAGTCCGTGAAGGCGACGCGCAAGAGGTTTTGGACCGATTAGCCAGTCTCAAGCCAGATCTTGCTACTCTCATCCACGAACAAGAGGCGGTCGCTGCTGTCGGTGAAGAAATCCAGCCCCCGCTACGCGACAAGAAGATACTTGGCGTCGCCGATAGTGTGGAGGACTTCCTTCAACTGCTCTACGCCTCGCCGACAAAGGCGGCGACAGAGACCTTCTTCCGGGGGCACAGCGACGCAACCTATGAACTGACGCCGTCATTGCTGCGCAAATGGGATAATGGCGATTGGCAATTCATGCCGAGCGAAGACCGCTTGTGTAAGGAACTTTTGATCGCACATCATGATGAGTTCCAGAGTGATGAGTATTGCTTCGACCGCCTTGTCCGAATGCAGCACTACGGTCTGCCGACGCGGCTACTTGACATCTCCGGCAATCCGCTCGTGGCGTTATTTTTCGCGTGTTCGAGCAAGCTCGACATAGACGGCGAGGTCATCGTATTCCAAGTCGCGTCGGATCGTGTGAAGTACTTTGATTCCGACACCGTCAGCTGTCTTTCGAACCTCTCCAACCTGACCTATGAGCAGAAGAACAAGATCGATCTCAGTCTCGACCAAGACAGCTTCAACAAGGAGGACGTTGTGGGGAAGCTACTTCACCATATCAAGTCAGAGAAAGGCTTTTTCGAGGGCAGAATCATCCCGGACGATCTTGGGTCCATCGTCTGCGTGAAGGCGAAGCGCACCAACACGCGCATCAAATCGCAATCCGGCGCCTTTCTGCTGTTCGGGCACGAGGTGACGTTGCCCGATGCGGGCCAGGACGGGATCGATATCGGTCGGGTCACCGTCCAGAACAAGGAGCACATACTCGAACAGCTCGACCGAATTAATATCAACGCCACAACCGTCTATCCAAGCATTGAACAGACCGGCGCTCATCTGCGGGATCAGCACCGGTCTCCGCAGCCAGTCAAACTGGCCCAGAGCGCTAAGTCCGATGACACTCAAGAGGTTTAATGGGACGGCCTGGGGAGATAGTCTGTTCGCCAGATGCGTTTGCCCGACCCCGCACCACCTGGAAACTGCCATCCCATGTGAGTAACGGTGTCTACGACACCGCACGCCAGTTCGGCAACTTGTGCTTCGACTTGCCGTAGATACGTTGCGTCGATAGGCGCTTCGAACACCTCTTTCTTGCGATTCGCATCGCGGTCGTTCCGCTGGCCAAAGCCGAATGACCGCTTCGAGTCGATTTCGGCCACCACGTCTCAGCGGCAGATGTCTCATCGAATGTCTGCTCCTGGCACTAGACGGAAGTACGCTGTGATCATAGGGCTGTCCGCTCTTGAGGAACAACGGACTTCCCCACCTCCTGCTATGGGCGATTGTTTCTAGCGGCAACCCATGGCGTCGCACAGCGAATTTTCCTCTGTGGGCAGCACGACCGGCTCTGCGAAACCGTTGCCGAGCCATGCCTGACTACGCAAGAGGCCAGCGCGCCTACCAAGTCGGTGCGTCTCTCAGAGTTTGTTGAGTTCAATGTCGATGCGCTCGGCCAACAGCCGGATTCTCTCGTTATACTCCTGGTCAATCTGCTGGCCATCATAGAGCAGCCCATCACTGTCTTTATATTTGATCGAGTAGCTGGTCGGCGAGTAGAAGATGTCGACGACGGCCCTGTGACCACGCACCTGTGCAGAGGCGATGATTTGTCCATCAATTTTCGGGTCGACAAACCAGCGATTGTCCACATCCACATCCACGCAGGCGGTGATGATTGCACTTCTGACCCGGGCAAGGCTTGGAGCCTTAGCTGCGGCGATGCTCACCGGTGCTTCGATCACGTTGTGGATGGGCTGTTTGCGTGCGCAGGCCGAAACCGTAAGGGCAAGGCAAAACGCCGAAGCAACGGAGAACCAGAACTTCATCACCGCCCTCTTACTTGGTGATGCCGGTGAGCATTCTCTTCGATCATTCATAGACTTTTTCGCCCTGCATTGCCGCCCAATCCTGCGCTTCCCCGGCTTGCCCCACGATCATGTCGGCGAAATCCCCAGCGATCTCGCCTTCGCCGTCGTCCATCTCGACAGCCGTGTCGCCTAAGCAATTGGCGCCCTGTTCGATGCCCCATTAGCAGGGGCCTTTGCTGGGGAAGCAGGAGCAACGACTTGCGCGCGTGTCGAAAAGGCCAAGATGGCCAGCAGGTCAGCAATGACGCTGCAAAGTCTCATATCCAGGGTGCAATGGCTTCGGGAACCTTCAGGAGGGAATCGGTCGTGAGTTGAAGCGGTGGTTCGAACCCAATTTAGAGTATTCGGCGGGTCTAGGTTAAGAAAAAAGTGGTTGCATGCCTTCACTCTTAGGCCTGGATTTTGAGCCGTGGCCGTTCGTTGGAACGCCCGACGTGGGTGTTGCCGGGCAGGGCCGGGCGAGGATGTGGTGGTCGCCATGACCGGACTGCCAGAGTTGGCCCGCTGCACCGCATGTCTCGCAGAAGATCGCACCGGCATGCTCCGTCCGGGAGCGTGAACACGTCGAGGCGATTCGGGTTGCTGCGAAGTAGGGGCCAATGGCAAACGCCGAGGCGCACAACGCACTTGAACCGGACACTGAAACGTTGGCAGAGTTGCAGGCGTATTCCGAAGCGGTGAAGACGCGGTTCGCTAAGGCACAGCAAACGAGGTATGAATGCATGAAGGGGTGATACTGCTGGTCAGAGCATGAGCGAGCGCGACAGCAACATTGTGCCATTTCCAGGGCGGCACGGGACCAAGGGGACTGGGCGCCGGGTGGGCGACTCTTTTGGAAAAGGTCTCACTCTAGCAGCGGTGATCATGGTCGCGCTTTTAGTCGCTGCTGCCAATGCCTTCAATCTGACTCTGCCCTAAAGCAGCGGGCTGGCGACGCTATCATCGTCGGCAGCCAATACTTGCTGCTCAATCATCTGCAACTAACGGGAAGCTGCTCACGGCGAGCGCGTTGCCGAACCACTCCGTACAACGCCGAGGCGCCAGAGCCTGTCGGGTGTTTCGCAACCGATTTTGCCGCGCCGCTTGCTTTGAGCGAGCAACCGCGCCGGCATTCCGTGACGTATGCGTTTCTGATCCTCGACCCGCATTGTCGTTGGATATCGCTCGCTGCTCGATGCGCGGTTTCCCGCCTCTAGCTCGGCCAAGCCGGCCACAAGTAGTTCGCGGTTAGGATGCCGGGTGGTTCGGCTCGCGGGGGGAGTCGACGGGCCGGTGGCGCACAATCAAAGGTCGAATAACCTGGACGGAACTTCTTCGGTTCGTGTAATAATGTCAGGGCTTGGTGTAGTCTCAAGAAGGGGCCTCAGGAAATGCGCCATGTCGTCTTTGTTCTGTGCTTCGCCGGCTTCCTCGGCGGATGTGCCATCGGCAACAGCCATCGCTATGATTTGGGTGATGCGGATTTAAAGGTCGAGTCCGACAAGTCCGTCGCGGTCGCGGTTGTCGATCTTAGGCCCTACGTGCTCTCCGGCGAGAAAGAGCCGCGCTTTTCGGGCTTGTTCCGCGGTGGTTTTGGAAACCCCTTCGACGTGACGACAGATAGCGGGCGCCCCCTGACTGAGGATTTGAGCCAGTCGGTCGTCACGGCCCTTAAGCGCAGCGGCGTCGATGCGGTGACCGTGGCGGTTGCTCCCAAGACCGCGACGGCGGAGGCGCGAGCTTTGGTGCAGGCATCCGGAGCAGACCGCTGTGCTCTCCTGCAAGTCAGGGAGTGGAAGTCAGACACCTATTTCAATACCGGCCTCACCTATGACTTGACGCTCGATGTGCTTGCCGGCGATGGCACGCTGCTCGCCAGCAAGGAGATCCAGGGTCACGACAATCTTGGCCCCGCCGGAGTGCCGGGTGATGCCCGGGTACAGGTGGAAAGGGCTGTAAAGGAAAAGCTCGAGACCCTCTTTGCAAACCCTGACATCAAGAATGCTGTGGAATGATAGGGTCCCAGCGCCATTGCGGCAGGGGCCTCGAGACGGCGCCTCGACCGATACAATTGTATTCGAAGCTGTCGTGTGAGCCGGGCCGCCTCATTGCAGGATGGGTCCAGGGGGGCGTCGGGCAGTCCCAGGGAGGGATTTTGGATGCCCTCTTCGAACTACGGCAGCGGGTCGGGAACAGGAGAAAAACCGGGAGAATCAGGGCCGATGCCGGCGCGGCTTCGGCCCCATTGCGCAAGGCGGCCGGCGAGATACAGTCAACGCTAAAACATGCTTCCGGACACCCCTCATAGCAGCTATAGATTGAGAACGAATTGCTGATATACGGGGGTTGATCAGTGCGGGGACGCAAGGTCCATCACGATCTCAGGCGGTGCCCAGGAGGCCCCCCTTGCCATGGCGGTCACGCCGTGGCAACCACGGGTTATCCTGGGTTATGACGGCGCGGCGCAGCGTTGAGCTGGCGGTTTCCTGCTGGTCTGCATGGGCGCCTGGTCTGCCTGACCGTGTCAGCTGGGATGCTTGGGCCTCCGGGGAGCGCGAGATATCCGGTGCGGTTGATCCGGATGTCTCCTTTGTCAAGCCGCTGCTGCGCCGGCGGCTGAGCCCGCTCAACAGAATGGCTTTCCACGTTGCGTCAGCCTGCCTATCCGGGGACCAAGCCCCTTTCTGTGTCTTTTGCTCCAGATATGGCGAATACGCGCGGGCCTTTGAGATTCTGAACAGCATGGCGGAGGGCGAACCGGTCTCTCCGAACGCCTTCAGCCTCTCAGTTCACAACACTGTCTCCAGTCTCTTCTCGATCAGCCGCCAGGACAGGACCCACTCCACTGCCATTGCGGCGGGCGAGGCAACCCTGGAAGCCGGCTTCCTGGAAGCCTGCGGGCTGTTGGCAGAAGCGCCGCAGGCATCGGCCCTTCTCGTCTACTATGATGAACCGCTGCCGGCGTTCTACGTGGGTCAGACAGACGCCATACAGGTGAGCGCGGCGCTCGCTATGCTGCTCCGACGGCCGCAGCCTTCATCGCCACAGGACATGACATTGCGGCTGTCCTGGGACACCCGACCGCGAACGGAGGCGTGCGGATCCGCGCCGATCAATTCTGCGCTGCGCCTGGCGCGCTTGCTGACAGAGGCCGAGACAGAATCCGAATTCGCCGACGGGCGTCTGACGTGGACCTGGAGCCGGCATGTCGCGGGGCATTGATTACTATTGGCGCCTTGCCGGCACAGGATTCAGTTTCGCGACTTTTGGCTTAGGGGGCCTTCTGCTCGGCCTGATGCTGTTCCCGGCGATTCATCTCGTGTCATCCGGGCGGCCGATTGCCGAGCGGCGCTGCCAATACTGTGTCCACCTCTCGTTTCGCGCCTTTATCTGGCTGATGCAGAGCTTGGGCGTGCTGTCCTATGAAATCGACGGACGGGACAGGCTCGTCCGGTCCGACGCCAATCTCATTGTCGCGAATCATCCTTCCTTAATAGATATCGTATTCATTGTCAGCATGTTGCCCCACGCGCTCTGCGTCGTGAAGAAGGCGGCTTGGTCCAATCCGTTCATGGCCGGCATCATGTGGGCAACCGGTTATATCCCGAATGACGATCCGGAAACGCTCATCGCCAGCTGTGTTCGCAGCCTCGAGGAAGGCAAGCGGCTGGTAGTCTTTCCGGAAGGTACCCGCACTGTCCCGGGCCTGCCGATGAAGCTGAAGCGTGGGGCTGCCACAATTATCGTGCGCAGCGAGCAGCCCTTCGTGCCGATCAGGATCAGTTGCCAGCCGACGACCCTGACGAAGGCGGAGAAGTGGTACCAGATTCCAGCAAAACGGGTGCATTTTCGCATAGAGATTAATGACAGCGTAGATGTCGGCGGCCGCCTCATCGAAGGCGAGCGTATCAGCAAGGCCAACCGCCGCGTCAGCCGCGTCTTACAGGAGGTTTTGACCAGTGGATAGTAGAGCAGGTAGCTGATGCTTGTTGACGACATCAAAGCCTTGATCATCGACGTGCTTGACCTGGAGGATATTGCTCCAGCCGATATCGACGCCGCCGAGGCCCTGTTCGGTGATGGGCTCGGGTTGGATTCAATTGATGCCCTCGAACTCGGCATCGCGCTCCAAAAGCGGTATGAGCTGCGCATCGACATCGAGAATGACGATATGCGGAAGCATTTTTTTTCGGTCGACACGCTAGCCGAGTTCGTAGAGGAGAGGCGGCAGCTATGATGAACACCACCACGCTATCTCGGGAGTCGATCCTCGCCGAGCTGCAACGCATCCTCGTCGAGCAGTTCGAATTAGATCACCAGGCAATTACCCCCGATGCCCATCTCTACCAGGACCTCGACATCGACAGCATTGACGCGGTCGACCTGATGGTCGAGTTGAAAGAGCTGACAGGGCGCAAGCTCGATCCTGAAACCTTCAAGCAAGTGCGCACGGTGGGGGATGTGGTCGAAGCCCTCTATGATCTTCTGCGAACCTAAGGCGTGTATTTCAGTGCGCTGGGGTATTCTCTTCGGGGCGGTTCTCCTGGCCTATCCGCTGTTGGTTTATCTCGGTCTCACCTACTTCGAGCCTCGGATTATCGCGTTGCTGGTGGTGCTTGTGGCAATTGCGCGCTTTGTGTTCGCTTCCGGCGGCCGCGGCGGCGGCTTGGCACCGCATCTTCTCATGGTCTTGGGTGTCGCCGTCGTTATCGGATTCCTAGCGATCCTGAGCAACTCTGCCGACTATCTGCGCTATTACCCGGTCTGCATGAACGTTCTCATGTTCACGCTCTTTGTCGTCAGCCTGCTGCGGCCGCCCTCCATGATTGAGCGCTTTGCCCGTATCACGGAACCCGACCTGCCCCCGGCAGGAGTGCGCTATACACGTCAGGTGACCAAAATCTGGTGCGCCTTCTTCGTTCTGAACGGCAGTATAGCGCTTTACAGCTGTGTCGCGGCGAGCATCGAATTCTGGACGATCTACAATGGTGCGGTCGCCTACATTCTCATGGGTGGCCTTTTGGCAGGAGAGTATGCCTTCCGCATCTGGTGGAGACGGGGGGATTCCCCGAATTGAATTGTTGATGGACAGCTTCATCCCGATTTCCAGACTGCTTGCGGGCGGACGCCCTCCCGATCATCCCGTCGCGTACAGCGTCAGGGGACTGGAGACCTGGGAAGCCTTTCAGGGTGCCGTCCGCGGACTTGGCCGCCGCCTTGAGGCGGCCGAAGGGCGAAACTGGCTGATCGTGTGCGAAGATGCCTACGCTCTTGCTGTGGCGCTGTTGGCCGCTCTCCATGGAGGCCGCCGCGTGGTGTTCCCCGCGAACCTTCAGGAGGGCCACCTGGCCGAACTGGCCGCCAAGGTTGAAGGAGTGCTCGCCATGAGCGCTGCGGGCCTGCCGGAGGGGAAAGTTCTGGAGGTCTTCGCAGACGGCGAGGAGGACAAGGACTGGTCTTTTGGCGAGCTCGACGCCGAGGCTTGTGAGATTGAGCTCCACACCTCCGGCTCCACCGGCCGGCCGGAGGCCGTCTTAAAGCCGCTCAGATGTCTGGAATCAGAGGTCGAGGTCCTGGAGGCCATCTTTGGCTCGACCGGCGCTGAGAGCGTTCTGGCGACGGTGCCGGCCTATCACATCTACGGTTTGCTGTTCCGCGTGCTGTGGCCGCTGTCGTCCGGCCGGACGTTGGAGGCGCAGGCCATCGCCTTTCCGGAAGAACTGATTGCCCTGGCGGCGCAACGACCCGCCCCGGCGTTGGTCTCCAGCCCGGCATTCCTGAGGCGCGCTCTGCCGATTTTGGATCTGCAGGAACTCGGCCGGTATCTGCGTGGGGCCTTCTCTTCGGGTGGCCCGCTGCCGCCAGACGTCGCGGCGGCTTACAACACCGTACTGGATTGCGACATTGTCGAGGTCTATGGCAGTACCGAGACGGGCGGTATCGCGCGCCGGGTTGTCGTCGACGCCGTAGCGCCGCCGCCCTGGGCGCCGATGCCGGGTGTGGCGGTGGGCCTTGCCGAAGATGGCCAAACCATTACCGTCCGCTCCCCTTTTCTGGCAACCGACGGGGTCTTCGAGACCGGTGATCACGGGGAGATCCTGGCGGATGGCAGATTCGTCTTGCGGGGGCGCAAAGACCGAATCGTCAAACTGGAGGAGCGGCGGGTCTCTCTGATTGAGATCGAAGAGCGGCTTAGAAGACACGACGAGGTCATCGACGTGCGGGTACTGCCTCTCGAAGCAAGCGGCGCCCGCACGACTTTGGGCGCCGTCGTGGTTCCCTCCGAGCAAGGCTGGTTGCTCATCGAATCGACGGGAAAGCGTACCTTGCGTGAACGGCTTCACCGAGCCTTAAAGCCCCATCTGGAGACATTGGCATTGCCTCGCCGCTGGCGCTTTGTGCGTCGTCTGCCTGAGTCGGCGCAGGGAAAGATAACCGCCGCGGCCCTCGCGGATCTATTCCAAGGTACCTATGGTCGCCGCACCGAGCCCGAAATTACGGGGCAGATAAGCGATGCGGCGCGCGTCACCCTTGGGATGCGCCTCGACCCGAAGCTGATCTACTTCGATGGTCACTTTGAAGCAGCCGCCATCCTGCCGGGCGTGGCACAGGTCGACTGGGCAATCCAGCAGGCACGAAAGTGGTTTTCCATCCGCGGGCCCTTTCAGCGTATTGAGGCGCTGAAGTTCTTTCATGTGATTCCCGCTGGGGCATGCGTTGAGATGGCGCTCGAATTCGACGCCGAAAAGGGCCGCCTCACATTTCAATATCGCCGGGGCGATGTGACTCATTCTTCGGGTCGAATCAGATTCGAGCCGGCGTCATGAGCTTGCACCTGTGCTTCATCATCCCAGTCTATAATCATGCAGCCGAAGCGTCGATGCTGATTGACCGCCTTCAGCCGTTCGGACACCAGGTGATCCTGGTCAATGATGCAAGCGAGCCGGTGCAGACAGAAGTGCTGCGCCGCCTTGCGGCGGGCCGTGGTTGGGTCCACCTCGTGGAACATCATAAGAACGGCGGCAAAGGGGCAGCTGTAAAAACCGGCTTAAAGGAGGCTGTTGCACGCGGCTTCACCCATGCCCTGCAAATTGATGCCGACGGACAGCATGATACCGCGGACGTTCCCAAGCTCATATCCCTCGCGCAGCAGCATCCCTCGGCGGTCATAGCCGGCCAGCCAATTTTCGACGATTCAATCCCGCGCAGCCGGTTGTTCGCGCGCTATTTGACGCATGTCTGGGTCTGGGTCGAGACGCTTTCATTCGTGATCCGGGATTCAATGTGCGGGTTTCGGATTTATCCGCTGACGAGTGTCGCCCAGCTCTTGCACACGTCGCATTTGGGATCACGCATGGACTTTGATCCGGAGATCCTGGTTCGGCTCTACTGGATGGGAGTCGAGGTGATCTCGATGCCAACCCGGGTGACGTATCCGGAAGGGGGGAAATCGCATTTCAGAATGGTGGAGGACAATCTCCTCATCACCCGCATGCACACCCGACTTTTTTTCGGCATGCTGTGGCGCGCACCGATGCTGCTTAGCCGAAAGCCGTCAATCGGCGCCCCTTCGCGCTCAGGCGAGAGTGAGCGCTAGATGACAAGCACGAAGTCAGCGAGCCGCACCCGTCATTGGGCCCAGTTGGAAGAGAAGGGTGTCTACCTAGGGCTTCGTGTCATGCTCTTCAGCTACCAGGTCCTCGGGCGGGCCGGCTTCTCGCTGCTGCTCTATCCGGTCATGGCATACTTCTTCCTGGCCGGCGGCAATGCGCGGCGGGCCTCTCTCGACTATCTGCGGGCCGTCTACACTCAGCCGGAAGGAAAGCAGAAGCTGGTTACGGCGCCGGGTTGGCGCCAGTCATTTGCTCACTTCATGGCGTTCGGCGAGGCGATCCTCGACAAGCTTCTGGCCTGGACCGGACGGATCGGACTTGATGCGGTCGACTTCGAGAATATCGAACTTTTCGAGGAACTTCAGAGGTCGGGACAAGGGGGCGTGCTGATCACCTCTCACTTCGGCAATGCCGAAGTTTGCCGTGCTCTCGGGACCCGGAAGGCAAATCTCAAGATCAATGTCTTGGTGCACACCAAGCATGCAGCGAACTTTAACCGGCTTATGCGCGAGCAAAGCGGGCAGTCGACGGTCTCCCTGATCGAGACGACGGAAGTGGGGCCGGAAACGGCTATGATGCTCCGTGAACGGATCGAAATGGGCGAATTCATCGTGATCGTTGGAGACAGAACGCCGGTCAGTCTTTCCGGGCGCCACAGCTATGCCCCCTTTCTCGGCCGCCGGGCGCCCTTTCCCCAGGGGCCCTATGTTCTGGCAGCGCTCATGAAATGTCCTGTGCAGTTATTGTTCTGCTTTAAGGAGAACGGGCGCTTCCGGGTTGTCTTTGAACCTTTCTCACAAGGTATCAAGCTGCCACGAAAGGAACGCGCGGCGTCCCTGGAAAGCCTCGTCGGTGCATTTGCCAAGAGGCTTGAATGCTACTGTCTGAGGCAACCCTATCAGTGGTTCAATTTTTTTGACTTCTGGCGCCAGGACCAGGCGGAGCCAGTGGCGAAGAGTCGGAAGGACCGACCATGAGACCTGGAGGTATACCGAGCCCTGTGCAGCGCGAGATCCTGGTCCGGAAGATGCATGCGGACGGCGAAGTGGCGTGGGCGCCGGTTCGCGTTTGCCTGCGCCAGCAAGGTGGCGTGAACGGCGCCAAGGCTATTCGCAATGCGTAAATCAGATAAGACGCTTCCCGAGGCCGAGGTGCGGCTTACCGTTCCCTTCCACGATGTGGACGTCATGGAAATCGTCTGGCATGGCCATTACGCGAAATACTTCGAAATTGCCCGCTGTGCTCTGCTCGACAAGGTCGCCTATAACTACCTCGAGATGAAGGCCTCAGGCTACGCGTGGCCCATCATCGAGCTGAAAACGCGCTACATCAAGCCGGCGAGGTTTGGGCAGGATATCCTCGTCAGGGCGCGGATCGCCGAATACGAGCTGCGACTGAAGATCGACTACCTCATCGTCGACGCGGAGACCGGCAATCGGCTGACGAGGGGGCATACTGTACAGGTCGCTGTCGATCTGGAGCGCCAGGAACTGTTGCTCACCTCGCCGCCCGTTCTGTTGGAGAAGTTGGGGATGCTCCCGTGATGCAGATTCTTTCCCGCGCGATGGTCCTCCTTTTCCTTCTCGTCGCTCCCCGGGCGGAGGCCGATACATCCCAGGAAGACCTCTTTGCTGCCATGAGCGAGCGCTTGGAGCACCAGGGGCTGCTGCGATCGACTTTTCGGCAGGAACGCAGCTTGCAGATCTTGCAGCGCCCCTTGCGATCCAGCGGGCGCATGGTGCTGCGCGAGGGCGAAGGCATCCTTTGGTTGGTCGAGGAGCCGCATGCGGTTGCCTACCTCATTCGCTCGGGAGAAGTCCTGGAGTGGGAGGGCGAGGGCGCTCCGCGCCGGATTGCCATGGCTTCCGTCCCCGCCTTTCGCCTCCTGACAGAGATGTTCCTGGCGGCGCTGGCCGGAAACCCGGTGGCGCTCCAGGAAGGTTTCCGGGCAGAGAAGCTCTCTGCCGACGAGGGTTGGCGACTTCGGCTCACGCCGAGATCGGACGAACTGGCCGGGCTGATCGCGAGCCTTGAGATCGCGGGCGATCGTTACGTGGAGGAGGTTCACCTTCAAGAGGTCAAGGGCGACGCCGTCACTTTCCACTTCAGTGATTTCAGCACCGAGCCGACCGATCTGGATGCAACGGAAGAATCATACTTTGCGCAGTAGCATCGCGGCATTCCTATGGCTGCTCGTTATTGCAGCGGCTGGAGTCTGGCTGTTGAGCCGCCTTTCTGCTGGGTCCGTCATCAACGCTGATCTCCTGACTCTGCTGCCAGAACCGGCGCGCGAGCCGGCCGTCCAGGCGATGGCCGAACGGGTTCACGAGGCTGCTGAGCGCAAGCTCATCTTCATGGTATCCGCGGATGGCGAAGAAAGAGCGCGCCAAGCAGCCGAACACCTCACCCGGCACCTTTCCGACAGCGGCCTATTCGCCCGCCTCGAGGCGCGGCGGAACCAGTCGCTGCTGTCGAGCCTCGGCAGCTTCTACTTTCCTTACCGGTTCCAGTTGCTGAGTCCGCCGACCCGCGAAGAGTTGAAGGCCGGCCGGCAGGAAACCTTCGAGCGTCGCGTTTTGTCGCGCTATCTAAACCCGCTCGGCGGGCTCAATTCGGATCTGATTGCGGCCGATCCCTTGCTGGTGCTCCCGGATTTCCTCGCATCCCTTGCGCCAAAGAGCGCCACCAACTTGGGGCTCGACGAGGGCTACCTCACGGTCCGGGAAGCCGATAGAAGCCATATTCTGGTGCTGGGCGAGCTCGCGTCCTCGC
This sequence comes from Pelagibius sp. 7325, assembly GCF_037652055.1. Lineage (NCBI taxonomy): Bacteria > Pseudomonadati > Pseudomonadota > Alphaproteobacteria > Rhodospirillales > Rhodovibrionaceae > Pelagibius > Pelagibius sp. 7325. The sequence continues at coordinate 417,713 of NZ_JBBKAH010000001.1, read as the reverse complement.
CGTTTTCCATGCAGCTTCAAGACACTCTGTCGTCCCGGCTCGCGAATATCAGGGCTCAGCTTTCTGAGTCATACCCTGGTACCACCCTTGCCCTAGCGGGCGTCTTCCCCCACGCTGCGGCCGGCACGATTGCGGCCCGCCAAGAGGTATCCACGGTGGGCGTCGGTTCGCTTCTGGGTGTCATGCTGCTGTTCGTGATTGTTTTTCGCTCGCTTCGCCCCTTCTTCTTTGCAGCATTGACGGTCATTGTGGGCTGCATCGGAGGCTTTGCCGTTTGCCTGGCCGTATTCGGACAGGTCCATCTCATGACCCTCGTCTTCGGGGCCAGCCTGGTTGGCATCTCCGTTGACTATGCGCTGCATTATTTCTGCGAGCGCTTGGCTCTGGACGACACGGCTTCCTCGGCTTTGGTAGTGCGGCGGGTGTTCTCCGGCATAACCCTTGGTCTGGTGACGAGCATCGTCGGGTTCGTGGGCATCTTGGTTGCGCCATTTCCTGGACTAAGGGAAATGGCTGTCTTCTCGAGTGTCGGGTTGACGTGTGCGTGGCTCTGCGTCGTCGTACTTTACCCAGTGGTCCCCCAAGCGATCCCCCAGCAAGGAAACGCAGCACTACGGTGGGCGGCCGCGTACGGCCGCTTCTGGGAGCGGGGCGGCAGACACACGGTCTGGGTTGTGGTGTTGCTTCTAATTCTGTCAGCTCTCGCCTGTCTGAGGCTCTTGCCGCTCGATGACTTTCGCCTCCTCCAAACGCGTAATCCGCATGTACAGGAGGAGGAGGAGCGTGTGCGCTCTCTTCTGGGGCAGGATTATGCAAGCCAATTCTTCCTGATTTTTGCTGAAGATCAGACGGCCTTGCTGGAGCGCGAGGAGGATCTGATCGACGACCTTGCACCCCTGCTCCAGGACGGAAGTTTGGCGGATTTGACGGCACTCTCGCGCTTTGTCCCGTCGCCGGGACGCCAGTCTGAAAACCGCGAACTACTCCGCCTGTTGCTCACGCCGCAAAGTACCCTCTTTCCGAATTTGATAGAGACGGTCGGGCTGCCTGGGGGCGCGCGCGAGGCTTTTGCTTCGGCTCTTGATGAGAGCGAGGCGAGCCCCCCGTTGACGCTCGAAGCCTGGCTTACCAGCCCCGTTTCTGAACCTTTCCGGCATCTCTGGCTGGGGACAGAAGATCAGGCGGCGTCGGTGGTGACTCTCTCAGGGGTGCAGGATGTCGCGGCCCTGGAAGCGATCGCTGAGGGTCGGGACGGTGTCGCTTTCGTGGATCGGATCGGGGACTTTTCGGAGATTTTCAGCAGCTACCGCAATCAGACCTTCTGGTTGACGATTGTGTCCTACGTCGTGGTTGCGCTGCTGCTGGTGTGGCGCTACGGGCTGAAGGGCGCGGCAAGTGTCATTGCGGTCCCTCTGGCAGCGGCCCTGGTGGCATTCGGGTCTCTCGGGCTCCTCGCAGAGCCGATCAGTCTCTTCAACGTGATGGCGCTTCTCCTTGTTCTGGGGATTGGGGTCGATTATGGCATCTTTTTTAGGGAGGCGAGAGGTGTGAGAGCGGCGACGCTGCTGGCCGTCGCCATGTCCGCGGCAACGACCGTGCTCGCGTTCGGACTGCTCTCGGCTTCCTCCACCATGGCGGTGCATTCCTTTGGTCTGACGCTGCTCATCGGCATCGCCGCGGCTTTTCTTCTTTCCCCACTCAGCGCGGTTGTCTTTCCACCGACTTTGTCGCTTGCGACAGCAGGAGCCGGTCATGAGCCTAGCTGAAAGCTGTGATGTCGCGGTGGTTGGCGCCGGTCCGGCCGGTGCGGTTGCTGCGGCTATCCTGGCGCGCAAGGGCTACGAGGTGGTAGTGCTCGAGCGGCAGACATTCCCTCGTTTCTCTATCGGCGAAAGCCTCTTGCCGCAATGCATGGTCTTCCTGGACGAGGCCGGGATGACAGGCATGGTGGAGGCGGCAGGCTTCCAGTTGAAGGATGGCGCGGCATTCGACAGAGGTGGTCTGCGTTCATCTTTTGATTTTTCGGACAAGACGGCAGAAGGCAGGTCGACAACCTTCCAGGTCCAACGCGCACGTTTCGACAAGATCCTGGCGGATGAGGCTGAGAAGGTGGGGGCTGCTGTCCACTATCGGCATGAGATCGTTGACGCGCGCTTCACTGACGAGGCTGCTTATCTCATCCATGTGGACGAGGAGAACACCAGATCGAGCCTCAAGTGCCGTTATTGCCTGGATGCGAGCGGCTTCGGCAAGTCGCTTTCCGGCCTGCTTGGCCTCGATCAGCCCAGCGCCGGTGGCGAGCGGACCTCAATATTCACGCACATCCGCGACGGTGCGGCGGCGGAGGCGATGGATCGGAACAAGATCCTAATCACCGTGCATCCGGTTCACCACGATGTCTGGTTCTGGCTGATTCCATTTTCTGATGGGACCTCCTCGCTCGGCGTGGTCGGGCCCGGGCCCTACTTTTCCGGATATTCTGGGGATCCACTCTCCGACCTGCGTGCGATTGTCGCGGAAACCGGCCTGCTCGGCGATATTGTTCGGACGGCGTCTTTCGACTTACCGGTACGCCGTGTCTCAGGGTACGCGTCCCGTGTTTCCCGCCTATACGGACCGCGCTTTGCTTTGCTGGGCAATGCCGGTGGATTCATAGACCCGGTTTTTTCCTCCGGCGTCACGATTGCCTTGAAATCAGCATCGCTCGCGGCAGCAGCGGTCGACCGGGAGCTGAGCGGCGGGAAGGTTGACTGGGAGCACGAATTCGCGGCACCTCTCAATCTCGGCGTCGAAACGTTTCGGCAGTTCGTCTCGGCATGGTACGACACAAGCCTTCAGGACATCATCTTTGCCAAAGCCCCCAATCCTCGGATCAGGCGCATGATCTGCTCCATCCTCGCGGGCTATGCCTGGGACTCGTCGAATCCCTACGTTGTGCAACCGCGCCGGCGCCTTGCCGCCCTTTCCGAGATGTGCAGGCAGCAGCGATGAATGGCCTTCGCCTCCTGGTCCTCGTACTGTTACTCGGTGGTTGTGCCCAGTCGGGTTCGCCGCGGGCAGTACAGCCTCTTCTTGGCACGCCTTTGCCGCCCGAGAGCCTTGGATATCGACTCTCGATGAGCCAGGTGGTGGCAAGCAAGTACCAGGGTAAGACATATTCGCTCAGGGTCGAGGTGGAGGTTTCCCCGGAGCAGCTTGTCATGGTCGGGGTATCCCACATCGGCGTGCCCCTGTTCCAGCTTGAGCTGGACGGCGCGGGATTGCGTACCAAGGCGCTGAAGGGCGAGGCGCTGCCCTTTGACCCACGCTACATCCTCTCTGACTTTCAGCTCGCATACTGGCCCTTCGAGCTTGTGGAGAAGGATCTTGCGCAGCGCGGTTACATTCTCGTTCGCGGTCTCCAAGCCACCAGCCGCTACATCTATGACGCTGACCACGATCTCGTGGCCAGCGTGGAGGTCCTGCGCGCCGGCGCGCGCGCCGGCTACATGGTGATCGTGCATCATGACCTGCCGTATGAGCTTCTCATTCAAACCCTCGATCGAACCGAAGGTACCTGATGAAGCTCTCGCCGGTCTTTCTCACCGATCTTGGGATTGTCAGCAGTCTGGGCAGGGGCAAGCAGGCGGTGCTCGAGGCGCTCACGAGGGAAGCCCGAACCGGGGCTGTCGCGCGCAGCGATTTTCTTATCGATGGCACCCCTGCCTACGTAGGGGCGGTCCCCGGCGAGTTGCCCCAGCTGCCGCCGGAGCTTGCAGGTTACGACAGCCGCAACGCCGGGCTGCTCATCTTGGCGCTCGAAGAGATTCGCGCGAGCCTCGACCTTGCTCTCACCCGCCATGGCCCGGCCCGCATTGGCGTCGTCCTGGGAACCAGCACCTCCGGCATCGCCGAAGGAGAGCGCGCTTTCTTCGCGGCGTTAAAGACGGGCGTTCTGCCAGCAGGCTTCGACATGCGCCGCCAGGAGCTCGGGAGTCCCGCCGAAATCGCGGCACGGTACCTTGGTCTGGAGGGGCCCGCCTTCACGGTCTCGACCGCGTGTAGCTCCAGCGCGCAGGCGATTGCTGACGGCCGCCGGATGATCCGCGCCGGCCTCGTCGACGCGGTCCTGGCCGGCGGTGTCGACAGTCTTTGCAAGCTCACTGTGAATGGCTTTCGCGCGCTATCTGCCCTGTCGCAGGGGCTCTGCAACCCCTTCAGCCGCAATCGCGACGGCACCATGATTGGCGAAGGTGCCGCGGTCTTTCTCATGGAGCGCGAGGAGGCTGAAGTCGCGTTGCTGGGGTCGGGAGCGACCTGCGATGCCTATAGCATGACGGCACCGGATCCCGAAGCCAAAGGCGTCATTGCAGCGATGAGGTCAGCTCTTGAGGACGCCGAGCTTGCTCCTGAAGACATCGACTTCATCGAGCTGCACGGCACCGGTACAGAGCAGAACGATGCGATGGAAAGCCATGCGGTGCGCGCCGTGTTTGGCGATACGGTACCTTGCAGCTCCTCCAAGGGCCGGGTCGGCCACACCCTCGGTGCTGCCGGCGCCATAGGCGCGGCGCACTGCTGGCTTGTTGCCAGTGGACTGAACGCGGCAGGCGCCCTGCCGCCCCACATTTGGGATGGTGAACCTGAAGAAGGATTGCTCAATCATAGCCTGGTGAACGCGGGCATGCGGCTGGCGCCCTCTGCTCGGAGGCGATTCCTTTGCAACGCGCTCGCTTTCGGCGGCAACAATGTCTCTCTCATAATTGGCAGACCGTAATGAATAAGATTCCCTGGCCGGTCGAGCAACTCCTTCCCCACAGCCGTTCGATGGTCCTCTTGGACGAGGCGATCGATGCCGGCGAGGATTGGGCCATGGCGGGTGTGCGCATTGCAGAGGACTGTCTGTTCTACGATCCGCAGGCGAGGGGCGTACCCGCCTGGGTGGGGATCGAGTATATGGCACAGACCGTGGCCCTCTTCTCCGGCGTCCACGCCCAAATGGCGGGCCAAGCGGTGAAGCTTGGCCTGCTGTTGGGTACCCGGCGTTACGAGGCTTTCTGCGACAGCTTTTCACTCGGAAGCTATTTGACGGTCCGGGTCTCCCGTGAGTGGGACGATGGTCAGATGGCGGTTTTCGACTGCACGGTAAGCCGGGAGCGTGAGCTCGCGTCGGCACGAATCAACGTTTACCTGCCTGACAATTTGGCCGCTCTCCTGGCAGGTGCTGCGCCATGACCAAGGCTGTACTGGTGACCGGGGCGAGCGGTGGATTGGGCCAGGCAATCTGCCAGCGCTTGGCCAAAGAGGGCTTTGAAGTCGTGGCCCACTTCCATCGCAACGGTCAGGGGGCGAAGGACCTTGCCGCGCGCATCGAGAAGCAAGGAGGGCTCTGCCGGCTCCTGCAGTTCGACGTGGGCGACCGGGTGGCGACAGCGGAGGCGCTGGAAGCCGACATTGCCGTCCGGGGAGCCTATTACGGCGTCGTCTGTAACGCGGGGATCCACCGCGACAACGCCTTTCCCGCCATGCCTGGGAAGGATTGGGACGACGTCCTGCGCACCAATTTGGACGGCTTCTATAACGTGGTTCATCCTATCATCATGCCCATGATCCAAACCCGCAAGGATGGGCGGATCGTCGCCATGTCGTCAGTGTCGGGTATCATGGGAAATCGCGGCCAAGTGAACTACAGCGCCGCCAAGGGAGGGCTCATCGCCGCTGCCAAGGCGCTGGCCGTGGAATTGGCAAAGCGGCGCATCACGGTCAACTGCGTGGCACCGGGGGTAATCGAGACGGAGATGACAGAAAGTATCGTTCGTGACGAGGTGCTGAAGATGATTCCGGCCCGCCGCTTTGGCCGAGCCGACGAGGTCGCCGGCCTGGTTGCCTATCTCCTTTCTGATGAAGCCGGCTACATCACCCGGCAGGTCATCTCGGTAAACGGTGGGATGGCCTGATGAAGCGTGTTGTCATCACCGGCATGTCCGGATTGAGTCCGATCGGCGTTAGCTGGTCGGAGGTGGAAAGCCACTTGCGGAGTGGTCAGAGCGGCGTGCGCTACATGTCCGAGTGGGACGAGATCGAGGGTCTGAACACACGCCTGGGCGCTGCGGTGCCGGCGTTCGATCTGCCGGCGCACTACGATCGGAGGCGGACGCGCAGCATGGGCCGTGTTGGGATGCTGGCCACCCGCGCCAGTGAGCTTGCTCTTGAGGATGCTGGCCTGTTGGGAGATCCGGTGATCACCAGCGGACAGACAGGAGTCGCCTTCGGGTCTTCCTCGGGTTCTCCGCCGGCGCTCAGCGAGCTTGCCAAGATCCTCATCACCAAGAATACCAACTCGGTGAAGGCCAACTCCTATATTCAGATCATGCCTCACATGACGGCAGTGAATGTCTCAGTCTTCTTTGGCATCTGTGGACGCCTGATTCCAACCTCGACGGCTTGCACCTCCGGCAGTCTGGCGATTGGGGCCGCCTACGAAGCGATTCGCGAAGGCCGGCAGGTGGTCATGGTGGCCGGCGGCGCGGACGAACTTTGCCCGTCTCAGGCAACGGTTTTCGATACTCTCTTCGCCACCAGCACTCGGAACGACGCTCCGACAACGACCCCGCGCCCCTTCGATGAAAGCCGAGACGGCCTGGTGGTGGGTGAGGGCGCTGCGGCGATGGTGCTTGAAGATCTCGACCATGCAAAGGCCCGCGGCGCGACGATCCACGCCGAGGTGGTCGGCTTTGCAACCAACAGCGATGGGCAACACGTCACGCAACCCTCGAAGAATACGATGACGATGGCCATTCGGCTCGCGATGGCGGACTGTGGTCTGCCGGGCGAAGCGATCGGCTATGTAAACGCCCATGGCACTGCTACCGATGTGGGCGATGTTGCCGAGTCGCACGCAACCAAGGTTGCTCTGGGAAAGCCGGTACTCATCAGTTCACTCAAGAGCTACATGGGGCACACCCTGGGGGCCTGCGGCAGCCTGGAGGCCTGGATGACCATCGAGATGCTGAAGCGAAACTGGTTCGCGCCGACCATAAATCTGAAGAAGGTGGATGCCCGCTGCGCGGAACTCGACTACATCATGGATGAAGTACGGCCGCTCGAGGCGGAGTACGTTATGACCAACAACTTCGCATTTGGTGGTGTCAACACGTCCCTCGTGTTCCGGCGTTGGGCCTGAAGGAGAGCTGCAAGGTGGTGTGGCACGGATCGCTGGAGGGCTTGCCATGACCGAACTGCATCTTTGGTGCCTTCCCGAAGCCGGCGCAGAGCTTGGCCGGATCGCGGCACTGGCAGAGACCCGGCTGTCGAACGAAGAGCGCCAGAGGCACCAGGGGATGTCGGCCGAGGGGCGTGCCCGCCGCTTCCTCCTTGGGCGGCTTCTGCTACGGGAGGCGCTGGGCCATCACCTGACACGTGATCCAAGCGAGCTGGTTTTTGGCGAAACCGCCAATGGCAAGCTCTACCTGGTGTCTCCCGGGAGCACCGGATGGGATTTCTGCCTCTCTCATTCACGCCACGAGAGCATTGTAGCGCTTGCCCGGTCTAAAGGGGTCGGTGTCGATCTTGAAGACGTCGCCCGCGGCGCAACCGTCTTGAAAATTGCCCGCAAGCTCTATCCGGCGGAGGAGCGCCGCCAACTCGAAGCGCAGGCAGAAGAAGTTGCCGCCGATACGGCGCTGGCGCTGTGGACCTTGAAGGAAAGCATCGCAAAGGCATTGGGCCAGACGATTTGGCAGGCGGTGGGCGAGATATCCCTGAACTTCGCTGGCACGGACCTGTCGTGGCGGTCGCACCCATCTGAGAAAAGCGCCGCAGAATGGGCTCTTCTGGCGGGACGCTTCCGTCGGCATCATCGCTTCGCCGTTGCGCTTTGCGGGACGTCCCGAGGCCGCGGAGACTTGGTCGTACGGGCTCATCAGCTGGGTTTGGGAAAGCCTGCTGCAGACACCTTTGAGGTGACGACAGTGGCTCTCCCCAGCATGTGCCACAATTTCAAGGTCGCGGCCGTTTAGAGTGCGTCTCAGATCGGCGTCGCTGGTGGCTCGCCGGTATAGTGCGGCACGCTGGAAAAGCTGAAGCCGGGCATGACGCGTTCGCACGCGGATAGCGTGAGAACTAAGCCAGCGAGAAGACCGAGGCCAATAATGAATCGCATTTCTGGGGCCCCTTTCCCCGTTTCCCCGCGTTAAGCGGAGCGATGGATCGTGCCGTCAGATTGCTCCACGAACCCAAGGGCTGCAGAGCGCGCCGCACTAAATCTTGTTCAGTTCGAAGTCGATTTTTTCTGCAAGCAGCTTGACCCACTTGTTGTAGTTGCGGTGGATCTGCTCTCCATCGTAGAGCAATGTGTCACTGTCCTTGTAGGTAATAGAGTAGCTGGTCGGGGTGTAGTGGATGTCAACAACGGCAGTGTGCTGTCGCACATGTGCCGTGGCGACGATAAGCCCGTCTTCAACCGGATTGACAAACCACTCCTTTTCACGGCAAGCCGTGATGATTGCACTCCTCACCTGGTCCAGGCGGGGCGCACCGGACGAAGCTGTGACCACTGGTGCTTCGGCGACGTTGTAGATGGGCTGCGTGCGCGCGCAAGCGGCAAGCATCAGGCTGAGGGAAAGCATCGAAGTTATCAAGAAGGCCGAACGCATCGTTTCGCTCCTACTGTGTGATCTCTTGTAGTTTCTTCTTTGACCACTCATAGGCTTCTTCGCCCTGTTTCTTGGTCCACTCGTAGGCCTTCTTGGCTTCCTCGGTAGCGGTCTCGGCTGCGGTCTCGGCTGCATCGGCCGCGCCGTCGCCGAGTTCAGCAGCCTTCTCGCCGACCCGTTCGGCATCTTTCTGCACGTCGGAGATAATATCCCCACTCGAGGAACTCGCGGTCGTTTCCGAAGTGCTATCCTCCGCCACCGTACCGGAAGCGGCTAGGAGGATGGCGGCGGCAGCGAGACTGGAAAACCGGAGATACTGGAGCCATGTCATGCGGCGGGTTCCCTAACGAGGGGGTAAGTCTAATCGGCTCGATCATAATGCTTGAGTCAGAGACTCAAAGGAAGATGGCAGATCGAGCTTGGCGCAGCGACAGCCTGCTAATCAAAGCGACGATCGTGAGTGGCAGCAGAAAGCGCGCATTCTATCGTGTGAGGTTGTCGCCACCCCCGGAAGAACAATGGGGTTCGTCGCTTAGACCGCGCACAGTGTGTAGTCTGGTGAGCCGCTCCAGACGAAGCGCCAACTCGCCCCGGGCCGCACGTTCTGAATGATCCCCGGATCGAACGCGACGAAGCAGCGGCCGCCTGGGTGCCGGACAGAGGGATAGAGCAGGCCCCGGTGGCCGTCGCGGCGCAAGTCCAGCGCGAAGGCCTGGCCCTGTGGGTACCCGACGACAGGGTCGGGCGCGAGCCCGGGGTGATTTCGCTCTCCGGCAAGATCGGGAAAATCCCCGATGAAATCCGCCAGGAGTTCGACATAGCGCGCCTCGTCCTGATAGATGCCGATGTACCCGAGCTCCCTTGTCCGGTGAAAGCCCACTTCTGCTGCTGAGGTCAACGTATCGTAGCTGCAGTACCAGGCGCCGCGGTCAGGACCGTTGAAACGGTTGCCGGTTGAGCGCGTGTAGGTGAAGGCGGCATTGATGTGGCTTTGGCCGTAGATCTGCAGATCGCGCTGGCGGCGCACGAAGGCCAGTTCGCGCCGGTCGATGGCGGGGCTACCCTCCCGTTCGGCGACCAGCCGCTGGCTGGTTTCTCCTTCCAGCTCTGCGAGGATCTCCGCTTCCTCGTCGCTGTCAACGAGGCCGCGGAGAATCGGCGGCTTGTGTCGGGTCTCCGGGATGAGCCGCACCAGGCCGCGATCATTGATCGCGGTGACCTTCACATGCCGCCCCTCAAGGCGTCCAGATAGGTGCGCACGCGCAAGATCTTCGGCAGTCCGCCTGCAATCATGGCATCGATGGGCTTGGCGCCATCGAACTCGGGGCCTTTGTTGGGCAGACTGACCCACCGGTGCGCCAGCGGCGCCTCGAAATAGAGGTCGAGTGCTTTGAAGATGCCGACAATTGCGCTCAGCCGCAGGAGCTGGTCGCGCGTCAGGTCGCCGGTAAACTCGGGCTTCCTCGCACGCTTCCATGTGGATTGAGACATGTCGGCAAGGGCTGCCGCCTCACGCCCGGAGAGCGTCCATTCGTCTGCTATCCTGCTGTAGGCTTTTAGCGCGACCGCCTTGATTTCGGCGGCCGAGCGCTCCTGAAGGACGCTTTCCATGGCTTCGCGTTTCCGGATTGGACACCACAAATATAGGTCCATTTGGTCTTCAAATCAAGGCCAAATGATCCACAAAGTGGAACAATGGATGTTACGAATATCGCAATTAATTCATGGAAAATCTCTGCGGATGGGTACTAGAACGTGGGGATCTCGAAGCAGATTACTCGCCCCAAGGGGGCGGAGCGCTGCGCAGCCGCGGGGCGTTTGACTTTGCGGCCTGCTTCCGGATGCCCGTTCTCAGTTGCCCGACTTGCAATCCAGGAGCTCTACGCGCCTGTGGTCGAACTGCCCAGGGGCCGGCCCAGCGGGAGGCTTCTGACTTGGCGCTCTATGATCTCGGGCGCAGAAACAATGTAGGTCCGGTTTACGCAATCGACACTCTCCCACATGCCGGCATCGGCGATCCCTCTGGGGTCCATACCGTAAACTTGGCGCAGGTTGTTTGCAAAGTTGTGGCGGAGCCAGTGGGGCGTCGCCCGCTCCATCACACCCGCCCTTTCCGGAAAGCCGCGCCGCTTTAGCTCCGCAACGCACCTTTCTTTGGCACGCCTGAAGCAATACCAGAAATGACCACCTCCCATTCGGTGGCTGGTGTAGGGCTTGCCGGCGCCAGTGAGAAAGAGCTGAGGGTGGGCATCGTTTCGACGAAGCAGCCAGATGCAAATCTGGTCCACCGCATAGTCATGGAGTGGCCGAATGTAGCTGTGCCCGTTCTTTGTCTTCGGGAAGATGACCCGTCCCCGTTCTCGCTCCAACTCGACATGCTCTCGGAGCAGGGAGACCGTCTGCCATACCCTGGCACCTGTCGCGTACATCAAGGCAATGACCGGCTTGAGATGGGGATCTGCGCACTCGATGAGCAGTTCGACTTCGCCTGGCTGAAAGCGTTTGACTACTGAATCATCCTTCGGCCGCTGACGTCGTACTCTGTTCCAATAGGGAATCTCTTGGAGGGACTTTTCTTTCAGAGCCAGAGCCAGGATGGCATGGAGAACATGCTCATGTCGCCAGCGCGCCACCAGCTGATGCGCTTGAAAACGTCGCTTGTAGAACGCCTCGATCTTGGTGCGATCAAGATCGCCAACCAGAACACCCTTGAATGCGGCCGCAACATCCCTGGCGTCAGCTTTGACGGCATAGCTGTAATCGTACCGCGCGAGGTAGTCGGATACGAGGTCCTCCATTGGCCTGGGCGGCGGCCGGTTGTACAGAATTCGGTCGAGTATCTCCTTTTCCTTCATGAGCCGCATGGTCTCTGCCGCTTCCCATGCGCCCGGCATCGCGTGGTGTAGCTTGGTGCTGAAATGGGCTCGTTCTGAGCGGTTCCCTACACGGAGTGTCCCGCAGATGTAAAGATTGGGGCTGCGGCTCAGCAGAAGGACATGAAGTCTGCCGCGTTGTCTGTATTGGCTTGTAATCTTGCCGTGTGGCATCAAACTTTCCTCAGTGGAGCGGGGGCTGGCGTAATCTGCAGAGACTGATACCTCTTTCTCCGGCGCCATACGTCAGACGGTTATAGGTGGGTCGCCCAACTTCTGACCAAGCGGCAGTTTTCTGACTTGGTGCTCAATGATCTCCGGCACAGAGGCGACGTACGTCCGCTGGACGTTTGCGACATCTTCCCACATGCCGGCATCCGCAATCCCTCTTGCATCCATCCCATAAACCCGACGCAGGGTATTTGCGAAGTTGTACCGGAGCCACCGTGGCGTAGCCTGTGCCATCACCTCTGCGCGCTCTCGATACCCACGCCTCACCAATTCTGCCACGCAGCGTTCCCTGGCCATCAGAAATGCAGCCCCAAGTTTGCCGCCGATTTTCGCATTGCCGCTGTACGGCTTTCCAACCTGGGTTAGGAATAATTGCGGGTGGTCGTCATGTCGGCGCAGGAGCCAGAGACATATCTGGTCAACGGCATAGTCGTGTAGAGGTCGCACGTAGCTTTTGCAGTTCCTTGCTGCGGGAAAAATGACAAGGCCTTGTCCACGCCCAAGGATCACATGCTCGCGCTGCAGCATCATTGTCTGTCGGAGCCCGGCGCCTGTGACGTACATCACAGCGATGATCGGTTTCAGGTGGTAGTCGGCGCATTCAATGAGCAGTTCCACCTCGCCGGGGTGGAATTGTTTCATAGCCAGGGCACCCTTCACTCTCTTGTAGTGAAATCGGGTCCAATAGGGAATCCGGTACAAGCTGCGCTCACGGACCGCCAATGTGAGCATGGCATGCAAGATGGTTTCGGTCCGCCAGCGTGACGCTCTCAAGTGCGGAAGGGGAAAACGCTTGTTGAGGAAGGCCTCGATCCGGTCCCGGTCCAAGTCTGCAACCAGGATTCCTTCGAATGCGCGAGCCAATTCCTTTGCGGCCCGCTTGACAGTATATGAATAGTCGTAGCGGGCGAGGTAGTCGGAGACGAGATCCTCCATTGGTCTCGGGGGCGGCCGATTGTAGAGGATACGGTCCAAGGCGTCCTTTTCCCGCTTCAGGCGGATGGTCTCGGCAGCTTCCCAGGCACCAGGTGCCTCATTATGAAGGCGGGTGCTGAACTGGACCCGCTCGGATCGCTCCCCGACCCGTACCGTTCCTTGGATGTAGAGATAGGGGCTGCCATGTCTCAACGTGACATGTAGGCCGCCCCTGCGTCGCCACTGGCTTTTGCAGTGTGTTCGGGCCATAGACACCGTCCCGAGAAATCAGCGCCAAGCAGTAGCATTCGCGCACAGTTGCTGTGTCAGGAGTGGGGGAAGTCGATGGGCAATGCTGATGTCACGAGCCTGCATTCCTGCCGTCATCCGCTTTGTCTAATAAGGCGCAAAACCGAAGGAAAGAATGCCTCGACTACCGGCCTCAGGGGCGGAGTCGGATCTCTCGAGTCGACCGATGTCGCCAACTGGCGGGCCGTGACAGCTCATCCGGTGCAGGCCGTTCTGCCAACCAAAATTGCCATAACAGTTGCGACACAGAAGCTTCGCAGCTGACCAGGAGGCGTCAGCCGCAGCTCGGATGCGCCTTAGGAGTCGGCGCCCTTCAACCTTGAAGCTGATAAGGTTCAGAGGAAGTCTCCACGCAGGGCCGCTGGTATCAAGCGCGTCTCCCCGGCCATCGGGCCGTTGAGGTGCCAGTGCCGGCGCCATTTGCTTCGCCATGACGACGAATAACGTAGCGTTCAGCGAATGAAATGGCATCTGCGAGAGGGCGCGCCGCCGGCCTGCGGTGCGATGCCCGATTATTGCCTGAGGGGGCCAGGCGGACCCGAGAGCGGGTCGTCTCGTACATCGAGGGAACGTCCTTAGTCTAGGCCGACCCGGCGCCACGGGGAAGCGATCGCCACCGGCTAGGCGGCGCCGGGCAGGCAGCACGTTCACAAGTCTGCTTTGGTTTTGACTGCGGACTTTGATGCGAGCGGCGCAGACTTCGGCACGTGACCCGAAGCGGTCATTTTCCAAGCCTTTGGTCTCGAGGCCTGCTGCATGGGGGCCAGATAAAGACACGGGAGAGTTGATGCATGTCAGGGCGCAGTCGACTTGTAGAGACTAGTGTTTGGTGGTCGGCAGCTACCGCGAGGTTCTCTCGAGGGCTTGGCTTGAGGTTCGATTCGGACGTCGAAGTCCTAAGATGTTATGACGCCAATTGGCGGATTCGCCCGCTGTAGCGCTTGGTGCGCTGTCCAATGGATCAGAGTCAGCCGCCCCAAGTGCCTGTGCATCCTTTCTCCCATGGAGCGATCGATGGAAAATCCACCGTCGACATCGCAGAACTCGCTGGAGACTGCGCGTGTCAGAGAAGTGGTCGGTGTCGCGACGGATTCTGAGATGCTTGAGCGGGTGGTGGGCGATCTGATCGTCGCGGGCTTCGATCGGCGCGATATTGACTTGATGGCGAATTATGATGCTGTTCGGAAAAAGCTCCCAGAGGCATATCGCGTATCGGCCGGTGCTGCCGAGCTACCTGAGGGGGACAGGCGGGCCACGTCCACGAATTGCGGATCGCGCCGCGCGGCCCAGACTGACAGCGCATGGCCGAACGCCCAGATGACCAAGCCGGCGATCCAGAGCCGTAGGCCCAGGCCGATCGCGCCCGCCAGCGTGCCACTGACGATGGCGAGCGCGCGCGGGGGGGCCGCCGAGCAATATCGGTTCGGCCAGCGCCCGATGGACCGGCGCATGGAAGCCGTCGATCAGCTCGCCGGGATCGGCCGCGTCACTCATGCGACCAGCGCCCCGCCGCCGAACGAGAAGAACGACAGGAAAAAGCTCGACGCGGCGAAGGCGATCGACAGGCCGAACACGATCTGGATCAGCCTGCGCGCGCCGCCCGACGTATCGCCGAACGCCAGCGTCAGGCCGGTAATGATGATGATCATCACCGCGATGATCTTCGCCACCGACCCCTCGATGCTTTCGAGGATCGACTGGAGCGGCGCTTCCCACGGCATCGACGAGCCCGAAGCGTAGGCGGGCGCCGAAATGGTGAGGGCGGAGAGACTGGCGGAAGCGGCGAGCATGGCGCGGCGTGCGCCATGCCGAACGGCATGGATCATGGGAGGACTCCCGGCTGGAGGGTGCAGAGCGACGCGAGGCGGAAGTCGCCAGTCGCGGCGTCGAGCTCTTCGACGCGGGCCAGCTCGGAGAGCCGGCGGCCGGTCCCGTCGCGGACCAGCACAGCAATAAGGTTGGTGGTCTCGGCCAGCAGCGCGCGGGGGACCATGACGACGGCCTCCTGAATGAGCTGTTCCATGCGGCGCAGAGCGCCGAGGGCGGAACCGGCATGGTTGGTGCCGACGCCGCCGGGGTGGCCGGTGCCCCAGGCTTTGAGAAGATCGAGCGCCTCGGCGCCGCGCACCTCGCCGATGGGAATGCGGTCGGGGCACAGGCGCAGCGAGGAGCGGACGAGATCGGACAACGAGACGACGCTATCCTTGGTCCGCATCGCCACCAGGTTCGGCGCGGCGCATTGCAACTCGCGTGTGTCCTCGATCAGGACGATGCGGTCTTGGGTCTTGGCCACTTCGGCCAGGAGCGCGTTGACCAGGGTGGTCTTGCCGCTGCCGGTGCCGCCAGCGACCAGAATGTTGGCGCGGGCGGCGACGCCTTCGCGCAGGGCTGAGGCCTCGACTGCCGACATTATCCCGGCACGCACATAGTCGTCGAGCGTGAAGACCGCGACGGCGGGCTCGCGGATCGCGAAGGCCGGGTTCGCTACCACGGGCGGCAGCAGGCTCTCGAATCGCTCCCGCCTTCCGGCAGCTCGGCCGAGACACGAGGGCTGCGCGCATGAACCTCGACACCGACATGGTGCGCGACCAGGCGCACGATGCGTTCGCCGTCCGCGGCGGTCAGCGTCGTGCCGGTGTCGCTGATGCCTTCCCCGAGCCGATCGACCCAGAGGCGGCCATCGGGGTTGAGCATCACTTCGATGACGGCAGGGTCTTCGAGCCAGGCTGCGATCGACGTCCCGAGCGCCGTGCGCAACATCCGTGCGCCGCGTGACCTGGCCTCGGAACGGATCGGGTGGACGGTCAAGAAAAGGACCCTGATTTGGGCCGGGCGAACCGCCGCCCGGCGTCAGGGGCACATAAAGAGAGACAGAAAGGGCCGCAGTTCAACAAGTAAACGCGGGCGTCGTAGTGCGGCGAAGTAATACAGGGAGCAGCGTATGTGATGGCGCCTCAATCAACCGACGGAGCACCTCTTTTTGGTGCGAATCAGCTAGCACCAGCGCGCCTCTGCCGACATTCTATCCGTCTCCAAGCAGAGTGACAGTTTCAAAAACCGCGCATGGTTCGTCCTCAATCGCGCGGCTTAAAATGGGACAAATTCGCCATCAGCACAGGTCTCAACTAATGGCGGGATCAACCAAGAGCTGCCGCTCGCGAGCGTTCGATACGGGATCGTTTTCGGGAAGATGGGCCTAGTCTTTTTTGCGGCTGGCGGAACGTCATGCCAACGCAGCGAGCCTGTCACGGAGCCAGCTTTGTGCGGGATGGTGGGTCGTGCGTTCGTGCCAGATACTAGCGATGGTAAATCCGGGTATGTGGAGTGGCGGCTCCAGCACCTGCACCCGGTCTGACCAACCGTCTGCGATCCGACGTGGAATCACCGCGATCATATCGGATCGTGACACGATTTCCGGCACGATCAGGAAGCCCGATGTGGACAGAGCGACGGTACGACGGTGGCCGATCGCCTCAAGCGCCGCATCGGTAGGTCCGGCGAAGCCTCCGCCCAGTTTTGAAACGACGACGTGGTCCAGCGCGCAGAACAAGTCCAGATCAAGGACACCGCGCACGGCCGGATGCTCCTGTCGCGCGACGACCACATACTCCTCCTCGTAGAGCCGGCGCTGCCGCATCGCCGCCGGCGCTTCTTCGGGCCTTGCCAAGGCCAGGTCCACCTCGCCACGCTCCAACTGTGTCGTGAGTGCCATCAAGTCGAGCGCCCGCCAGGCGATGCGGACCATCGGCGCCTGCGCCCGCAAAACGACCGAGTAGCGTGCCAGCAGCGCATACTGGACGTAGTCGCTCGCCGCGATCACCACGGTTGCACGCAGGGTCTCCGGATTGATCGGCGCTCCTTGCTCAACGACGCGGCGAACACCCTCCAGTGCCTCGTGCAGTGGCTCCATCAGCTCGAGTGCCCGCTGGGTCAAAACCATCCCGCGCTGGCCCGGGATCAGGAGCGGATCGCCCAGCGCCTCACGGAGCCGCGCCAGCCGCGCCGACAAAGCAGGCTGGCTGAGATTCAGCCGGCGCGCGGCGCGTGTAACGTTGCGCTCCACAAGCAGGGTTTCAAGCGTCACGAGAAGACCGAGATCGAGGTTCCTGGTATCCATCGTGTCGATAACGACACATAAAACGTTCGATTTCAAGACCCGCAGCGGCCGCTCCATATAGGTCGCGAGCGGGCTAAATCCCGCGGCGCTTCAATCGACGGCACGGATACCAGTTCTCCTATGAAAGCTATCCAGGCTCATCCACAGCAGGGGCTCGACGGCCTGACTCTGGTGGACCTCCCCGACCCCGGCGAACCCGGACCGACCGCTATCCGTGTGCGTGTGCATGCCACCTCCCTGAACTTCCACGATCTGGGTGTGGTGACGGGACGGCTGCCGTGCGCAGATGGCCGCATCCCCATGGCGGATGGCGCCGGGGTGGTGGAGGCCGTCGGTTCCAAGGTCACGGAGTTCAAGCCCGGCGACCATGTCGTATCCACCTTCTTTCCGACCTGGCTGGACGGCGAGGCCACCCTCGCCGACTTCGCCACCACGCCGGGCGACGGGATCGACGGCTACGCCCGGGAAGTCGTGGTGGCGCCAGCCACCTCATTCACGCTCGCACCGGCCGGCTGGAGCCACGCCGAGGCAGCGACCCTGAGCACGGCAGGTGTGACTGCCTGGCGGGCCCTGGTGGTCGACGGCGGCCTCAAGGCCGGCGACAGCGTGCTGGTTCTCGGCACGGGCGGCGTGTCGATCTTCGCGCTACAGATCGCGCAGGCCATGGGAGCCACGGTGATCGCGACTTCCTCCTCCGACGAGAAGCTGGAGCGGCTTCGCACGATGGGCGCCGCGCACGTCATCAACTATCGCCAGGACGAGAACTGGGGCGACCGGGTGCGGGGCCTGACGGGCGGAACGGGTGTAGACCATGTCGTGGAGGTAGGCGGCCCAGGAACACTAGCGCAATCGATCAAGGCCGCGCGTGTCGGCGGCCACATCTCTTTGATCGGCGTGCTGACCGGCAGCGCAGGCGACGTGCCGACAGCCATGCTCATGGCGCGGCAGCAACGGCTCCAGGGCCTGATCGTGGGCAGTCGCCGACACCAACTGGACCTGATCCGCGGAATCGACGCCGTTCACAGCCACCCGGTGATCGACCGCTCCTTTCCGCTGCCCGAAATCGCGGACGCCTTCCGAATCCAGGAATCTGGCGGCCATTTCGGCAAAATCGTCGTCGAATTCTAGCCCCCCCTACTTATCAGGAAGTGATCATCATGAAGGTTCTCATCGTTTACGCGCACCCCGAACCCACTTCGCTGACACGGCAGTTGGTCAACGTGACCGCTGAGACGTTGTCGGCAGCCGGACATACCGTGATGCATTCGGACCTCTACGGCATGAGGTGGAAGGCGGTGTACGACGCCGATGACTTCCCGGTGCGTGAGAACCCCGAACGCCTGTCTTTCATCGCGGAGGGTGGCCACGCTTACGCAAGCGGGCATCAGGTGTCCGACGTGGTGGTCGAGCAGCAGAAGCTGCTCGCCGCCGATGCCGTGATCCTGCAGTTCCCGATGTGGTGGTACTCGGTGCCGGCCATTTTGAAAAGCTGGATAGAGCGGGTCTACGTGTGGGGTTTTGGCTTCGGCTATAAGGATGGTACCAACAATTACCGTTTCGGCGACGGCATCCTCAAGGGGAAGCGAGCGCTGGTCAACGTGCAGACAGGCGGCTCGGCGGCCGATTATGGCCCGCGAGGTATCAACGGCCCGATCGAGCAACTGCTGTTCCCGCTGACTCACGGCACGCTGTTCTACGCCGGCATGGACGTGCTCCCGACGCACGCGGTCCATAGCACGATGCGCGTTTCCACGGCGGAAGACGTAGAGGCGATCAAGGAAGCATGGCGTGTGCGTCTCGCCGGGCTTTTCACCGACGCGCCGGTTCCGTTCCGGTCGCAGAACGGCGGCGACTTCCCTGATCACCACACCATGGCCGCCCACGTTGCGCCGGGTCAAACCGGCCTCGCCGCGCACTTTGCCGATGCGGGCGACGCATAAAGAGTCGGGCGACGCATAAAGAGTAGCGCCGATGCCGATCGATCATGGCCGCCCGCGGCGGCGGCCACATCTCTCTCATCCACGCGCCACACAAAAGCTCCGCCGCATCATCGACGCGGGCGTTGGATACGGGCCGGCGCATGAGGGGATCAGGGCTTCCGAGGTTAGCAGGACTCGGGGAACTGATTGGGCGAGGGCTTATTGCCTGCGCCCCCACCCGCCCCGGCAGGGACAGTCGGCGACGAGACGAAGAACAGCAAGGAACTAAGTACCATGATGAATGCGATAGATTGGCCGCAAGGTTATCTGCCCGGCACCACTGATAATTTCGTTTCTAACGAAGCGATCGTCGCCGGGTTGACCGCCACCGAGATCTGGCCGTTCCTCGCCGAGCCGACGCGCTGGCCGAGCTACTATGCCAACAGCGCCAACGTGCGCTTCTATAACGGCGATGGCCCGTCGCTCGCGCTCGGCCGCCGCTTCTCTTTCGATACGTTCGGCTTCCTGATCAACGCCGAGGTAGTGGAGTATGTCGCCCCGGCCGGCGACGAGCCCGGCCGGGTTGCCTGGCACGGTTGGGGCGGCGAGGGCGATGGGCGCCTGGACGTTCACCACGCTTGGTTGGTCGAGGATCTGGACGGGGGTCGTGTCCGCATCCTGACGCAGGAGACGCAGAACGGCGCGCCGGCCAAGGACTTGGCGACGACCTGGCCAAATCCCATGCTCAACGGTCATCAGGAATGGCTTGACGGGCTGACGGCCGCAGCTCGCGGCACCTACTCAAATCCCCTAGTCCAGGCTCCGGCAACCCACGCTTAACTGCGCTCGATAAGCATCACCCATCCCATTCAGGAGAACATAATGTCTGACCTAACCAACACTTTCATGCCTCGCTTCGTGCAGTTCATCAACACTGCTGACGAAAAGCTTGGCGAGGAACTCATCGCGCCGGATGCGGAGTTTTTCGTTCCTTTCCAAAGCGAACCGCTCGTAGGGCCGACGGGCTGGCTCAAAGCCGTCGAGGTGATGCGCGGCGGCTTTTCGGACGTCCAGTGGACGCTCGAGGAGTTGGTCGTAGAGGGTGAGAAGGTCGCCGCGAGGTACACGATGCGTGGCACGCACGACGGCACCTTCTTCGGAGTACCGGCGACCGGAAAGCAGATCGCCATCCAAACTATGAACTTTTATGTCATGGCCAACGGGAAGATCGTCGGCGAGCGCGGTCAGCCCGATCTCCTCGGGTTGATGCAGCAGATCGGTGCCGTGCCAGCGGGCAGTTGATCGCAACGGCAGATCCACCGAATGGTAGGTTTCGCGCTCGCCTCGGCTGAAATGTAATTGTCGCATCAGAGGGGCTGGTTGTCGGCGTCGCCGGCAATCAGGTGGGCCGGATCCGCGGCATCGACGCCGTCCAGGGACACCCGGTGATAGACCGCTCATTCCCGCTCGCCGATCCCTTCCAGCTACAGGGGCTGGCGGCCACTTCGGCAAAATCGTCCTCAAGTTCTGATAACGCATCCATCCGGAGCATTGGACCATGAAGGTACTTATCGTTTACGCACACCCCGAACCCACTTCGCTGACACGGCAATTGGTCAACGTGACCGCTGAGACGCTGTCGGCAGCGGGGCACACGGTCATACATTCGGACCTCTATGGCATGAAGTGGAAGGCGGTGTACGACGCCGATGACTTTCCGGTGCGCGACAACCCTGAACGGCTGTCGTTCATCATGGAGTCGGGTCATGCTTACGGAAGCGGGCATCAGACGCCCGACGTGATTGTAGAGCAGCAGAAGCTGCTCGCTGCCGATGCCGTGATCATGCAATTTCCGCTGTGGTGGTACGGCGTGCCCGCGATCCTGAAGGGCTGGATAGAGCGGGTCTATGCCTTCGGCTTTGCCTACGGCTATCAGAACGGATCCAACGAGTTTCGCTTTGGCGACGGTATCCTCAAGGGCAAGCGGGCGCTGGTCAACGTGCAGGCAGGCGGCCCAGCGGCCGACTATGGCCCGCGGGGTATCAACGGGCCGATCGAGCAGCTGCTGTTCCCACTGACCCATGGCGCGCTGTTCTACCCCGGCATGGACGTGCTCCCGACGCACACGGTCTATGGCGCGGGTCACGTTTCCACGGCGGAGCAAGTGGAGGCGATCAAGGCGGCATGGCGTGTGCGTCTCGCGGGGCTGTTCACCGACACCCCGATCCCCTTCCGGTCGCAAAATGGCGGCGACTTCCCCGATCGCCACACCATGGCCGACCATGTTGCGCCGGGCCAAACCGGCCTCGTCGCGCACGTTGCCGATCTGGTCGACGCATAAGAGCAACGCCGATGGCCAAACCGCGTTGGTGAGCTAGCGCAATGCTCGATCTGTCCCTCGATCTACGTTATCTCAAGTGTGCGATTTGCGCGGCTGAGGCTGGGAGTTCCCGATTGTTTTCCCGAAATGGCGCATCGGAGATGGAAAAACGGGACGGTCGCACTTCCCCCAAGCGGGCCGGTTTCGGGAAGCGAAGGTGATCGATTGAACGGCGATGCCTGCGGCGCTCCAGCCTTCCTAAACCCGCGCAAATCCGGTATAAAATCGCTGCTCTCGCGTCGGACGTAAGCCTTCGGAGCAATATGCGCCGGCGGGGCGGGCCATGTCTCCTGCGCCTGAAGTGGGAAAGGATGGCATCGCTTTGACTGCCAAGCCTCGGGAGGTCGGCTTTCAAGTCAATTCAGATAATTAGGAGCTAGGTCGTGCAAGCCCAATGTCCCAACCTGGCACGGAGCCGAAGTCTCATCGATATCACCGTTTCGTCTGCTTTGGAGCAAGTGCAGACGTCTCGGTGCGGTGGACGCCAAGAGGGGGTCTGGGTCCCGCATTGGGCGATGTGATAAAAGTACCTTCACATCTATCGGTGCGTGGTATCGGGTTCCCTGTGGGCTTGCGGGCGGAGTAGAAGCCGCGCCGGCGACCTAGTTGACGAAAGCGACCTTTTCCCAGTACCTTCATGGTATGGATGCTCGTTGCCACATCGCACTGACCACTACGACGACCGCCCACGGCGGGTCGTCCCCTGGTCGCGTGCGCTAGAGAGCAGCCGCTTCTACCAGAAAGGGCCCCGCCGGCGTCGGACGGGGCCTTTCTCTTTTCGTGATTTCGCGCCCCGGCCGTGCCTGCATCCGCAGGAGAGCAAGCATGGACGATCTCGATCATCGCAGCCTGGGAGCCAGGCTCGATCTCTATCACATCCAGGAAGATGCCCCGGGCATGGTGTTCTGGCACCCGCGGGGCTATGCCCTCTACCGGGTGCTGGAGGACTATATCCGCCGCCACATGCGACGCCTCGGCTATGCTGAGGTGAAGACGCCACAGCTCATGCCCCGTACACTGTGGGAGCGCAGCGGCCATTGGGAGAAGTTTGGCGAGGCGATATTCGCGATGGCCGAGGAACGCCCCATGGCTTTAAAGCCGATGTCCTGTCCTTGCCACGTTGCACTATTCAACATGGGCCGGCGTTCTTGGCGGGAACTGCCGCTGCGCTACGCGGAATTCGGTGCATGCCATCGCAACGAGCCCTCGGGGGCATTGCTCGGTCTTCTGCGTACCCGCGGGTTTGAGCAGGACGACGCACATGTATTTTGCCGGGCGGAAGATGTTGCGGGCGAGGTGGAGCGCTTTGCTCAGCTTCTTGCGCTCGTCTACCGTGAGCTCGGATTTTCCGACTACAAAGTGGCGCTCTCCACACGTCCTGTTGAACGAGCAGGGTCCGACGAGCTCTGGGACTGGGCCGAGGCAATGCTCGCCGAGGCAGCGAGCCGCTGCGGGTTGACCTATGGCATCCAGACGGGGGAGGGCGCATTTTACGGGCCGAAGCTGGAATTCGCGCTGCGCGACCGGCAGGGCCGTTCCTGGCAGTGCGGTACGATTCAGCTCGATTGTGTGCTCCCGGATCGCCTCGGCGCCTCTTATGTGGGATCGGACGGATCGCCGGAGGTGCCGCTGATGATCCACCACGCGGTCTTCGGCTCCATGGGCCGGGCTATCGCTCTGCTGCTCGAACACTACGGCGGCGCCCTGCCGTTCTGGCTAGCGCCGGAGCAGGTGGCCGTGGCGCCGATCTCCCATGACGTGGCAGCCTACGCAAGGGAGGTTATGGGCTGCCTCGAGGAGCAGGGCCTGCGGCCTGTGCTTTACGAGGGTCGGGAGACGCTGGCTCGGCGCATCGTTGCTGCTCGTAAGATGCGGGTGCCTCTTGTGGCGGTGTTGGGCCGCAGTGAAGCCGAGGGGCGCAGCGTCAGCTTACGCGAGTTCGATGGCGCCCAATCGAGCATTCCACTGGATCAGATTGGTGAGGTGTTGGCGGCTCGACGACACTAGCTAACACATTGAAAATAAGACGTATTTTTCGTTTTGGTCGAGAGTCTCACTAATTGGGGGTCTTATTGCCGGAGAGTCTCAACAATTGCGACATTTCAGGCTCAACATCTCGGTCACTGATATGCACTAACTCGTTGATTTGCCATCAAGCCGAGTCTCAGGAATTAGGGTGCCCTACACCCTTGGCGATCAATCCCTAGACAGTGCGGCCACCGGATCGAGGCGCGAGGCGTTGCGTGCTGGTAGATAGCCGAAGGCGACGCCGATCAGGGTGGCGCAGACTACGGCGGCGACGATCGAGCTCGTCGAGTAAACCAGGCTGAAGCTGGAACCCAGGGCGCTGAAGGCCACGCCGAAGCCGAGCGCTGTGGCAATGCCGAGGACGCCGCCGATCAGGCAGACCAGCACCGCCTCGATGAGGAACTGCTGCAGGATGTCGCTCTGGCGCGCGCCGACGGCCATACGCACGCCGATCTCACCGACCCTCTCGGAGACCGAGACCAGCATGATGTTCATCACGCCAATGCCGCCGACGATGAGGGAAATCACCGCGATGGCGGCGATCAGCAGCGTCATGGTCTCGGTCGTGCTGGTGATGGTCGCGCGGATATCGTCGGTGTTGAGGATGAAGAAGTCTTTGGTACCGTGGCGCGCCGTCAGCAGGTCGGTGACGGCCTGCTCCGCCACCTCGGTGGCGACGGTATCGCTGACCTTCAAGGTAATGCTGCGCAGCGCCGTGTCGCCCAGGATGCGCGCCTGCACCGTAGTGTAGGGCAGGTAGACGGCGAGGCTGCTGGAAGCGCCGAATCCGCCCTGGCGGATCTGCACCACGCCGACGACGCGGCAGGGCACGCGACCGATCAGCACGACCTCGCCGATCGGGCTTTGGGTGCCGTCGGGAAACAGCGTGTTGCGGGTGTTCTCGTCGATGACGATGTCCTGCGCACGCGCGCGCACGCCCGCGGCGTCGAAAAAGCTGCCCTCGACCAGCCCCAGGCCTTTGACGGTGAAATAGGCCTCGCTGACGCCGTTGACCTGGGCATTTGACTCCGTCGCGCCGTAGCGGATGGTGCTGCTGGTGGTGACCGTCGGTGTGACCGCGGCGGCGTAGTCCTCGCGGGCCAGCGCCGCGGCATCGGCTACCACCAGGGTGGTGATCTTGCCGGAGCGCACATCGCCGAAGTTCCTGCCGGGGAAGATTTCCAGGGTATTGGTGCCAAGCTGGCTGATGTTGGACAGCACCTGCCGGCGCGAACCTTCGCCCAGCGCGACGACGCAGACCACCGAGGCGATGCCGATGATGATGCCGAGCATGGTCAGGAAGGTGCGCAGGCGATGCGCCTGCATGGAGCGCAACGCCATCAGGAAGGCTTCCTGGAAACGGCCCCGGAGCGCCTGCCAGCGGCCGGCGTTCTTGGCTGCGGTTGCGGAGTCGGCCGCGAGTGCGGCGCCATCGGTGGCCGTTGCCACGCCGTCACTGCGCCGATCCGCGACGATCAGGCCATCGCTGATCTCGATGACCCGCTCGGCCCGCGCGGCGACGCTGGCGTCGTGCGTGACGATGATCACCGTTTTTCCGGCGGCGTGCAGTTCGCCCAAGAGGCGCAGCACCTCCTCGCCGGTCTGCTGGTCGAGCGCGCCGGTCGGCTCATCGGCCAGGATGATCTCGGCGCCGTTCATCAGCGCGCGCGCGATGGACACGCGCTGCTGCTGGCCGCCGGAGAGCTTGCCCGGCGGATGCCCGGTGCGCTCGGCCATGCCGAGGCGGTTGAGCAGGTCGGCGGCGCGCCGGCGGCGCAAGTCGGCCGTCTGGCCGGCGTAGATTGCCGGCACCTCGACGTTGCCGAGCGCGGTCAGTTCCGGCAGCAGGTGGTAGTGCTGGAAGATGAAGCCGAAATGCTCACGGCGCAGTTCGGCCAGTTCGTCGGCGTCCAACGCCGCGGTTTCGCGTCCGGAAACGCGGTAGCTGCCGGCACTCGGCCGGTCGAGGCAGCCGAGAATGTTCATCAGCGTCGACTTGCCCGAGCCCGACGGCCCCATGATGGCGACCATCTCGCCGGCCTCGATGGTAAGGTCGAGATCCTTCAGCACCGTGATGGTCCCCTCGCCGGAGGGGAACTCCCGGCGCAGCTTCCGGAGGGTGATGAGGGCGTCACGCATGGTCAGGATCCGCCCTCGCTCAGAAGCCGAAGAGGCCGCGACGGCCGGCACCACCGCCGGCGGCGGCGGCCCTGGCGCCGCCAACGACGACCCGCTCACCCTCCGCCAGTCCGACCTTCACTTCGGCCGTCACCTTGTTGTTCAGGCCAATCTCCACCTCGCGGGACTCGATCTGCCCGTTGCTGCCGAGCACCCGCACGCTGTAGGCGTCGCCGCCGGCCTTGCCGCCCAGCGCGGCTGCCGGAATGGTAAGAACACCGCGCGCTTCTCCGAGGACGATCTGAACCTCGGCGGTCATGTAGGTGCGCAGTTTGCCGTCCGGGTTCGGCACATCGAAGGTGCCGATGTAGTAGATCGCTTCGGTGGATGCCGATGAACTGCTCGACGACGCACTGGAGGAGGTGATGCTGCTATCGCTGGTGATCGACTCCGGTGCCGGTTCGATGCTGCCCAACGACGCTTCGTAGCGGTGATCCGGCTCCCCCAGGATGTTGAAGTAGACGGCCTGGCCCGGCCGCACGTTGACGACGTCGGCCTCGGAGATTTCGGCGCGCACCGTCATGACGTCGATCTGGCCCAGGACGACGATGGTCGGCGCCGACTGGGTGGCATTCACCGTCTGGCCTTCCTGGGTGACGACCGCCAGCACGGTGCCGTCGATCGGCGCGGTGATCTTGGTGTAGCCCAGGTTCACGCCGGCGGTTTCGACGGCGACCTCGGCCTCGACGATCTGCGCGTTCAGCGCGTCGATCTGCGCGCGGGTGGTGTCGGCGGTGGCTTCCGCCGCCTCGAAATCTGCCTGTGACACGGCGTTCTGCGCCAGCATCTTCTTCTGGCGCGCGAGGTCCAGCTCGGCCTGCTTCAGCGTCGCCCGCTTCTCGGCGAGCTGTGCGCGCACGTTGGCAAGGGCCGCCTGCGAGGTGCGCAGATCGTTCTGCCGGGTCTGGGAGTCGATCTCGGCGATTAGGTCGCCTTGCTTCACGACGTCGCCCAGCGCGACCTTCAGGGCGGTGACGCGGCCGGAGACCTGGGCGCCGACGGCAACCAAGCGTGCCGGTTTCAGCAGGCCGGTGGCGAGCACGGTGTTCTGCACGTCGCCGGTCTTCACCACGGCGGTGGTGACGTCGGCGGCCGGATCCTCGGCAGTGGCCGCGGCATAGGCGAACCAGCCGCCGGCAAGGGCAACGGCTGCGACCGCGCTCAGTGCCAGGCGGCGTATCAGTTTGTGCCGTTGTGCCGGCGCCTTGGGGGTGTTGCTCATGGCTGTCTCTGGTTCGGCCTATTGGCTCGGGTATTGGCTTTGCGGGAAGTGCGGGCCGGTGTTCACGTCGACCACCTCCGGCCGCGAGGAGTCGATGGCGCCGTCCCAGCCGCCGCCGAGCGCCTTGTTTAGCGCGATGTAGTCCGTGGTGATGGCGGTCTCGCTCTGGATCAGCGCGTCCTGCGCCGAGTAGAGCGAGCGCTCCGCATCCAGCACGTCCAGGAAGTCGGTGGCGCCGGTCTGGTAGAGCGCGCGCGCCAGGCGTAGCGCTTCACCGAAGGCTGCGGCCGACTCCCTCAAGGCGTCGTAGCGCAGGCGTTCCTGGGTGAGAGAAACGGCGGCGTTTTCGACGTCCTCCAGGGCGGTCAGCACTGCCGCGCGAAAGGCGATGAAGGACTGGTCGCGCTGCGCCTCGGTGACCTCGACGGCGGATTCCAGTTGGCCGGCGTTGAAGATCGGTACGGTGAGCGTCGGGCCGACGAGCCAGCTGATGCTGGTGCCGCCGGCGATGTCGCCAAGGGTTGCTGCGGAGGTCGACAGGCTGCCGCCGAGGCTGATGCTGGGGTAGCGCGCAGCCTCGGCCTGGCCGATCAGTGCCGTCGACTGGGCAAGCTGCCGCTCGGCGAGGCGCACGTCGGGGCGCGCCAGCAGCAGGTCGGCGGGCACGCCGGTGGCGATCGGCAGCGGCGGAGTGGGAATGGGCCGGACGTCGGCCAGGCGTTCCTTCAAGGCCGCCGGCGCCCGCCCGGTCAGCACACCCAGGCGGTGCACCGCTTCGGCGTAGGCCGTCTCCAGCGTCGGGATGGCGGCCTCGGTGCTGCTGGCTTGGCCGGCCGCGTTGGCGACGTCGACGGCCGAGGCGGCGCCGGCCTCGAATTTGATGCGGGTAAGCGTCTCGGTCTCGCGCTGCGCTTCGGCGGTCTGCCGTGCGTAGGCGATGCGCGCCTGGAAGCCCCGCGCCTCGACGTAGTTGGAGGCGATGTCGCCGACCAGCGTCAGGAGGGTGGCGCGCAGTTCTTCCTCGGCGGCGTCCAGGCCGTACTTGGCGGCCTCCACAGCGCGTCGGTTGGCGCCGAAGAGGTCCAGCTCCCAACTCGCGTCGAACCCGGCTTGGTATTGACCTGAGGCGTTGCTGCTGTCCGCGGTGCCGCCCCGGGTCGCCGACGCAGAGCCGTCCAGGGAAGGGTAGCGCGCGCCACCGGCCTGGCGGTAGCTGGCACGGGCCTCACGGATCTGCGCCTTGGCAGTGGCCACGTCGAGGTTGTCCGCCACCGCCTCGCCGAGCAGCTGGGTCAGCAGCGGGTCGTCCAGCCGCTGCCACCATTCCGAAAGCTGGGGTGCTGCCGGTGGCGTTTCCGCGCCGGCGCTGCCCCACTGGGCGGGTACCGCAATCTCCGGCGTCCGGTAGTCCGGGCCGACGGCACAGCCGGCCAGCCCAAGCGCCAGAAAGGCGGCCAGGGCGGAACGGAGCGGACGGATAGGGGCAGGACGGCGGGGCATGGAGGTCGGACTCGATTCTCGCCGCGCGCTGCGGCTTTCACTTGGCGTATGGCTTTGATACGTGCCCCGTTCGGGGGGCATCCCCCTGTTAACCTTGAATCATCTATGAAAAATCGCCGGATGGTGGAAGAGTCGGACCACAGGACTCCGCTTGGCCCGGCTGCCTGCTGCGCTAGAATTGCCGCCATGACTGGACCAAGGCCCTTTCCCTCACGCCTGAAGCGCCTCGCCGTGCTGGCGGCGGCGATCCTGCTGGCGGCCGCCGCAACCCTGGTGGTCTGGCAGGCGGCCTACAACACAGGCATCTCGCGGGCCGAGCGGGCGCTCGACCAGCGCCTGCAGCTGTTCAGCCGGGCGGTGGAGAGCGAGATCGAGAAGTTCCGTTCCCTGGCGCCGGTGCTGGCCCGCGACGCCCGCATTCGCGCGGTGCTGCTGGACGGGCCGGCGGCGGCGGCCAACGCCACGCTCGCGAATGACTATCTGGAGGCCGTGGCGGCCGACACCGGGGCCGACGCCCTCTACGTGATGGACGCCGAGGGCCTCACCGTGGCGGCCAGCAATCACGCCCAGCCGCAGAGCTTCGTCGGCCACAACTACCGCTTCCGGCCCTATTTCCAGGATGCCGTCAGCCGTGGCCAGGGGCGCTTCTATGCCGTCGGCGTGACCACCGGCAAGCCCGGTTACTTCCTCTCCTCCGCGATCCGCCATGGCGGGCAACTGCTGGGCGTGGCGGTCGTGAAGGTCGACATGACGCCTCTGGAGGCGAGCTGGACGGCGGCCAATCCTCTGGTTGCCGTGGCTGATGGCTCCGGCGTCATTTTCCTGGCCGGGCGTGACGACTGGAAGTACCGCGCCCTGGTGCCGCTGGACGGCGAAACGCTCGCGCAGCTCGCTGCGGCGCGCAAGTTCTCCGGCATCGACCTCGCCGCACGCCCGCCGCTGTTCGACGCCAAGTCCGTTGCGCCGGCGTCCAGCGTGATCGCCGGCGACCTGCTGTTCCGGACTGCCGCCATCACGCCTGAAGGCTGGCTACTGCTGGCGGCCAGCGACTCCTCGGCGATCCAGGGCAGCGCCGGTCTCGCCGCCCTGATCACCGCCCTGATCTTCCTGCTTTCGGGTGCTGCCGTCGCGTATTTCCGCCAGCGCCGCCAGCTGGTCCGTGCCAAGCTCGATTCCCACGATGCGCTGGAACGCGCGGTCGCCGAGCGTACCGCCGAGTTGGCGCGCGAGGTGCAGGAGCGCCGCCGCGCCGAGGCCGACCTGCGCGCGGCCCAGGACTCTCTGGTGCAGGCGGCCAGTCTCGCCGCGTTGGGCCGCATGTCGGCGGCCATCGCCCACGAGGTGAGCCAGCCGCTGGCGGCCATCGAGAACACCCTGGCGACGGCGGGCCTCTATGCCGAGCGCGGTGACGCGGCGGAGACCGGCCGAAGCGTGCGCAAGGCGCGCGCACTGACCGAGCGCATCCAGCGCACCGTGCGCCACCTGAAGACCCTTGCCCGCCCGCAGGTCAACGAGACGCGGCCGGTGGCGCTGGCCAAGAGCGTCGAGGCCGCCGTCGAGATCGTGGCCCACCGCGCCAGGCTGCTATCGGCAAAGATCGCCGTCGAGAAGCCGGAATATGCGGTCTTCGTCAGCGCCAACGACATCGGGATCGAGCAGATCGTCCTGAATCTCATCAACAACGCGCTCGACGCGGTGGCCGGCACGCCCGATCCCCAGGTGCGCGTCACCATCGGCAGCGACGGCGCTGCCGGCACCGTGACCGTGGCCGACAACGGGCCGGGCATCGACGACACGGTCATGCGCCGCATCACCGAACCCTTCTTCTCCACCAAGCCGGCGGGCGAGGGCCTCGGACTCGGCCTTTCCATCTGCCGTGCCATCGTCGAGAAATTCGGCGGCGGGCTCAGCGCCGGGCGCGCGCCGGAAGGCGGCGCCGCCTTTACCGTGACCCTGCCGCTTGCTCAAGTGGACCGCCGGCGCGCGGGAGATGCCGCATGAGTGGGAGCGGACGCGGACGGGTGCTGGTGGTCGACGACGACGGCGATCTCCTGGCCTCCACCTGCGAGTGGCTGGGCGCCACAGGCTTTTCTGTCGAAGGGGAAGCGCTGGGCAGCGCGGCGCTGGATCGCCTGAAGGCGGATCCTGCCGCCGTGCCCGACGTACTGGTGACCGACATCCGCATGCCGGGCCTCGACGGTATCGCCGTGTTGGAGGGCGTGCTGAAGCTCGATCCCGATCTGCCGGTCGTGCTGCTGACCGGCCATGGCGACATTGCGCTGGCGGTGAAGGCGATGCGCGCCGGCGCCCACGATTTTCTAGAGAAACCCTACGATGCCGACCACCTGGTGGCGGTGCTCGACCGCGCGGTGGCGCAGCGCCGCCTGGCCGGCGAGATCCGCGAGCTGCGCCTGCGGGTCGCCGGCGGCGATGCACTGGAAAGCCGGCTTATCGGCAATGACCCGGAAATGGCGGAGCTGCGCCGCCGTGTCGCGCACCTGGCCGACATCGACGCCGACGTGCTGATCGTCGGCGAGACCGGCACCGGCAAGGAGGTGGTGGCACGCGCCCTGCACGACTGCGGCAAGCGCGCCGACAGGCCCTTCGTCGCCATCAATTGCGCCGCGATCCCGGAGACCATCTTCGAGAGCGAGGTCTTCGGCCACGAGCGCGGCGCCTTCACCGGCGCGCTCGGCCGGCGGGTCGGCAAGATCGCTCATGCCGACGGCGGCACGGTGTTTCTCGACGAGATCGAATCCATGCCGCAGGCCCTGCAGACCAAGATTCTGCGGGTCCTGCAGGAGCGCCAGGTCGAGCCGCTGGGCGCCAACCGATTGCAGCCGGTCGACGTGCGCTTCATCGCAGCGACAAAGGCGGACCTGAAGCAGCGCGCCGCCGAGGCTGCCTTCCGCAGCGATCTCTACTACCGTCTTTCCACCGTGGAACTGCACCTGAAACCGCTGCGCCGGCGCCGCCAGGACATCCCGCTGCTGTTCGACCACTTCGTGAAGGCTTCGGCGGCGCGCCACGGCGCTCCCCTGCGGCCGATCCGACCCGAGACCCTGGCCGCTCTGCAAGCCGCGGAATGGCAGGGCAACGTGCGCGAATTGAAGGCCGAGGCAGAGCGTTACGTTCTCGGCTATTCCCAGCTTGCCGCGCCGCCGGCCGGCGAGGACGGCAGTTTGCCGGCGCGGCTGGCTGCCTACGAGGCCGAGATCATCCGCCAGGCGCTCGATACTGCGCGCGGCAACGTCGCCGAGGCGGCCGAGGCCCTCGGCATCCCCCGGCGCACCCTGGCGGAAAAGATGGCCCGCCTGGGCCTGAAACGCGATCGCCTGGCGGCGGAGGCCTGAGTCCGATTCTGGCAAGATTTTGCCAAAATCGCCCTCCGGGTTGGCGGAATTTCGCCGAATCCAGGACAAATGCATCGGCTAAATCATTGAAACAGAAATGATCCTTTTGCTGGCACGCTTCCTGCTGTTGGTTAAGCGGAACTTAACGATGGGGTCCTGATCCAAGGATCCCGCGCTCATGCCCAAGGGAGGAAATCATGAAGCGTTTCGCTCAATGCATCGTCGCGGCCGGAGCCCTGGCCGCCGTTTCTTTTGCCCCGGTCGCATCGTCCAACGAAGCCCGGGCCGAACAGTTCGTCAACGTGCTGACCGGCGGCACCTCCGGCGTCTACTATCCGCTGGGCGTCGCCCTTTCCAAGATCTACGGCGACAAGATCGCCGAGGTGCGCACCCAGGTGCAGTCGACCAAGGCCTCGGTCGAGAATCTCAACCTGCTGCAGCAGGGCAAGGGCGAGATCGCCTTTGCGCTGGGCGATTCCGTCAAGCTGGCCTGGGAAGGTAACGCGGACGTCGGTTTCAAGGCCCCGCTCGACAAGCTGCGTATCATCGCTGCCATCTATCCGAACTACATCCAGATCGTCGCCTCCAAGGATTCCGGCGTGAAAAGCCTGGCGGACCTGAAGGGCAAGAGCCTTTCCGTCGGGGCCCCCAAATCCGGTACCGAGCTGAACGCGCGCGCCATCTTCGCCGCAGCCGGCATGAGCTACGACGACCTCGGCAAGACCGAGTATCTGCCCTTCGCCGAGTCGGTCGAGCTGATCAAAAACCGGCAGCTCGACGCCACGCTGCAGTCCGCCGGCCTCGGCGTCGCCTCGATCAAGGATCTTTCGACCTCGGTTGATGTGCAGATGGTCGCGGTTCCGGCCGATGTGGTGGAGAAGCTCGGCGCGCCCTACGTCGCGGCGACCATCCCGGCCGGCACCTACACCGGCCAGGACAGCGACGTGGCGACCGTGGCGGTGGTGAACTTCCTGGTCACCCACTCGGACGTCTCCGATGACCTCGCTTACGAGATGACCAAACAGCTGTTCGACAACCTGGGCGACATGGTCGCTGCTCACAGCGCTGCCAAGGCGATCTCGCTGGAGAAGGCTACCACCGGCCTGCCGGCCCCGCTGCATCCCGGCGCCGAGCGCTTCTACAAGGAAAACGGCCTGATGTAAGCTGAGGCCGCCGGCCTTTCCCCCAAGCGTCCCGCTCGGGGGGAGGCCGGCGGTTACCCCCGCGCGCGCTGCGGGCGGGATGCCTCGTCCACCGCAGAAGTGGGCGGCAGGGAGGAGGTGGAGATGCTGCACGACAGCCCCAAACACGAGATGCCGGCGGACGACCGCGAACTCGGCCTGCAAGACCCCTTGGCCGAGAGCTTTCCGCGCAGCCCTGAAGGCCGCTTCCTGTTTTGGATCGCGGTCGCTTTCTCTGTCTTCCAGATCGCCACCGCTGCGCACCTGATCGACTTTCCCAGCCAAGTGGTGCGGGCCTTCCACCTGGGCTTTCTCACCGTGCTGGTATTTCCGCTGGTCGCCGCGGTGCGTGGTGTTGCATTGCCCTGGCGGACGCTCGCCTGGGCCGCGGCAGCCGCCGGCGTCGCGGTCGCCCTCTATCAGTGGTGGGAGTACAACGCCCTCGTGATTCGCGCCGGCGACCCCCTGCCGCGCGATATCGTCTTCGGGGTGGTGGCCCTCCTCACCGTTTTCGTCGGCACCTGGATCATCATGGGGCCGGCGCTGCCGATCATCTCCGGACTCTTTTTGGCTTACTGCCTGCTGGGCCAGTACCTGCCCTCGCCGCTCAATCACCGCGGTTACGATTTCACGCAGGTCATCGACCACATGACCTATGGAACCGAGGGCATTTACGGCGTCCCGATTTACGTCTCCTCGACTTATATCTTTCTTTTCATCCTGTTCGGCGCCTTCCTGGAGAAGGCGGGGATGATCCGCCTCTTCACCGACATCTCGCTGGGCCTCGTCGGCCACCGGCGCGGCGGTGCCGCCAAGGTCGCGGTGATCTCTTCCGGCATGATGGGGACGATCTCCGGATCGGGCGTTGCCAACGTGGTGACCACCGGCCAGTTCACGATTCCCCTGATGAAGCGCTTCGGCTACCGCGCGGCCTTTGCCGGCGGCGTCGAATCGACCGCCTCCATGGGCGGCCAGATCATGCCGCCGGTGATGGGCGCCGTCGCCTTCATCATGGCCGAGACCCTGGGCGTCGAGTACCACGAGGTCGTAAAGGCGGCCATCATCCCGGCCGTCCTCTACTTCGCCTCGGCGTTCTGGATGGTGCACCTGGAAGCCGGCAAGCGGAACCTCATGGGGTTGCCGAAAGACCAACTCCCGTCCATCCGCAACGCGCTCAGGCAGGGCTGGTACCTGGTGTTCCCGCTCCTCGTGCTGGTCTATCTGCTGTTCACCGGCTACACGCCGCTGTTTGCCGGCACCGTCGGCCTGGCGTTGACGGCCCTTCTCATCCTCGGTGGCTCGGTGGCGCTCGGCCTGCCGGCAGGCATGCTGCGTGTCATCTTCTGGATCGGCCTTGGGTTCGTTTCCGCCGCGTTTTTCCAGTTCGGCATCGCGGTGATCGCGGTCGCCATCGGGGCCCTCGTGCTGTGGAACGTCTTTTCCAAGGGGGGACGAGAGACCCTTGCCGTGTGCCGGGACTCGCTCGCAGAGGGAGCCAAGACGGCGCTGAGCGTCGGCATGGCCTGTGCCATCGTGGGCGTGATCATCGGCACCATGACGCTGACCGGCGCCGCCAACACCTTCGGACAGTTCATCGTCTCGGTCGGCGACACCAGCCTGTTCCTCTCGCTGGTGCTCACGATGCTGACTTGCATCGTGTTGGGCATGGGCATTCCGACCATTCCCAACTACATCATCACCTCCTCGATCGCCGGCCCGGCATTGCTCTCCCTCGGCGTGCCGCTGATCGTCAGCCATATGTTCGTGTTCTACTTCGGCATCCTCGCGGACCTGACGCCGCCGGTGGCGCTGGCCTGCTTCGCCGCCGCGCCCATCGCGCGCGAGAGCGGCCTGAAGATCTCCGGCGAGGCGGTGAAGATTGCCGCCGCCGGCTTCATCATCCCCTTCATGGCCGTCTATACGCCCGCCCTCATGCTGCAGGACGGCGGACCCCTGGCACAGGCCTATGGCTACATCCCGGCGGTGATCTACATCGTCGCCAAGACGGTGCTGGCCATCGGCCTGTGGGGGACGGCGGTGATCGGTTTCCTCGGCGTGCCGCTCACCTGGCCGCAGCGTGTGCTGGCGCTGGCGGCTGCCTTCACCCTCATCGCCGCCCTGCCGATGACCGACGGGATCGGCTTTGCCCTCGCGCTCATCTTCGCCGGCTGGGCCTGGCTCTCCCAGCGCAGCGCGCGCCGGGCGGCCACTGCCGAGTAAAGAATTCTCGTGAGCGGCCTCTGCATCCTCGCGGCGGGCAAGACCCTGGCGTTGGCGGCGACGGCCTTCACGCTCTCCTGGACCCATTCGGTGGAGCAGACGGAGTGGCGTGAAGCCTGGGCGCTGACGGCGCAGGGCCTGGTGCTGACCGAGGCACGGGTCAAGGGCTCCGGTGCCGGCATGGACCCCGGGGAGGGCGCCTATGAGCAGGATGGCTGGTGGATCTGGGTGCCCGAGACGCCGCCGATGCGGGAACTGGTGCTGGCCGCCTCCGGCGCCACGGCGTCGCCGTGGACGCTTTGCACCGACGCCGCCTGCCACGAGTTCGGCGCGGCACCTGGCGATCCGGTGGTGGTGGCGCCCTGCGCGGAGTGACAGCGCTGCAAGCGAAGGCCCCACACCGGCGGGCCGGTGTGGGGCGCTTCGGGTCTTTCCATGTCCAGCGTCGGGGTCAGGCCGGCTTCGGCCACTCGAAGTCGGGGCGCAGCCCCTCGTAGACCGGGCGGCCGTCGTTCGGTTTCGCTTCGCCCGTGGACGGATCGTAGAAGGCATGATAGGTCGCCGGCATGCTCTTGCCGTCGTAGCCCATCAGGTTCGGCACGATCACCCGGATTCGGTGCTGCTTGTCGTCCAGCATGATCGGCGCCCCGCATTCCGCGCAGGTGCACAATTCCAGGGGGCCGTTGGGGTTCTGATCGTTGAACGGCTGGCGCTTGAGGCTCGCCTCGTTGTCGACGCCGACATCGCCATAGCGAAAGAACACGACGTGGGTCGTGTCCTGGCCCGTCACACGCTTGCAGACAGAACAGTGGCATGTGTGGTTGTCGATCGGATCGCCGTCCGTGTGCGTGTGCACATGGGCGCATCCTCCGGATTGCTTGTGGGCCATAGGTCTCCTCCTCGCTTGTTTGTTGCACCGCACCGACCGCATTCAATAAGAAGCCGGCAAGGATCACGGCCTGATCCAAGCGGTGGAACAAGGGAACCATGCTCCCAGCGGTGCCGCCAATTAGCCTTTAGTCCGAAACGGTGCGGCGTGGAGGGCAGGCGTGAGCGCAAAAGTGCGCATCTTCGGAGGCGGCGCGCCTGCGCGGCGCCAATTCTAAGCCTCCAGCTCGAAGATCAGCGTCGCCAATGGCGGCAGGGTGATTTCAATGGAATCCGCCCGTCCGTGGCTGGGGTTGGCGCGGCTGGCGACGCCGCCCAGGTTGCCGCGCCCGCCGCCGCCATAGTCGGCCGCGTCGCTGTTGATGCGCTCGATCCAGTGGCCGGCGGCAGGTACGCCAAGGCGGAAGGCGCTGCGCTCGACCGGCGTGAAGTTGCTGACCACGACCACCGGCGGCGTGCCGTCGCGGCCGCGCCTGACCCAGGCGAAGACCGATTCCGCGGCGGCGCTGGCCTCGATCCACTCGAAGCCCCGGCCTTCGCAGTCCAACTCGTGCAGGCTCGGCGTCGCGCGGTAGAGCCGATTGAGGTCGCGGACGAGTTTTTGTACGCCGGCATGGCGCGCGTCGTCCAGCAGGTGCCAATCGAGGCTCACGTCGTGGTTCCATTCACGGCCTTGCGCGAACTCCTGGCCCATGAATAGCAGCTTCTTGCCGGGATGCCCCCACATGAAGGCGAAGTAGGCGCGCAGGTTGGCGAACTTCTGTTCTTCGCTCCCCGGCATTTTATTCAGCAGCGACCCCTTGCCGTGTACCACCTCGTCATGGCTGAGCGGCAGGATGAAGTTCTCCGAGAAGGCGTAGTGCAGCCCGAAGGTTATCTGGTGATGATGGTAGCGGCGGTGCACCGGCTCGCGGCGCATGTAGTCGAGGGTGTCGTTCATCCACCCCATGTTCCACTTGTACCCGAATCCCAGGCCGCCATCGTGGGTCGGCCGCGAGACAGCGGGAAAGGACGTCGATTCCTCGGCCACCGTCATGATGCCGGGACAGGCGCCGTAGACCACTTCGTTCATGCGCCGCAGGAAGGCGATGGCTTCCAGATTCTCGCGTCCGCCGTGGATGTTGGGCAGCCATTCGCCGGGGCGGCGCGAATAGTCCCGGTACAGCATGGAGGCGACGGCATCGACGCGCAGGCCGTCCAGGTGATGTTCCTGCAGCCAGTAGAGCGCGTTGGCGATCAGGTAGTTCTGCACCTCCCGCCGGCCGTAATTGTAGATCAGGGTGTTCCAGTCCTGATGGAAGCCCTCGCGCGGGTCGGCGTACTCATAGAGGGCGGTGCCGTCGAAGCGGCCGAGGCCGTGCGGATCGGTCGGAAAGTGGCCCGACACCCAGTCGAGGATGATGCCCAGGCCGGCGCCGTGGCAGGCCTCAACGAAGTCGCGGAACTCGCCGGGTGTGCCGTGGCGGATGGTCGGCGCGTAGAGCCCGATGGGCTGGTAGCCCCAGGAGCCATCGAAGGGAAACTCGCTGATAGGCAGCATCTCAATGTGGGTGAAACCCATGTCGGCGACATAGGGCACCAGCTGCTCGGCGAGTTCGCGGTAACTCAGCGGGCGCCGGCCTCCATCTGCTTTGCGCCAGGAACCCAGGTGGACTTCGAAGATAGACATCGGGCGGTCGCGGCGCCCGGCTTCGCCGCGCTTTGCCAGCCAGGCGTCGTCACGCCATTGCCGAGCGCCGAGATCGCGCACGATGGAGGCAGTGGCCGGCGGATGCTCGGCGCCGAAACCTACCGGGTCGGCTTTCAGCGGCTGAATCACGCCGTCGGCGCCGCGAACCTCGTACTTGTAATGGGCGCCTTCGCCTGCGTCCGGCAGGAAAATCTCCCACACGCCGGTCGCGCCGCGCCGGCGCAGAGGGTGGCGCCGTCCGTCCCATTGGTTGAAGTCACCAACCACGGAGACGCGCTGCGCTGAGGGAGCCCAGACGGCGAAGTGCACGCCGGCGACGCCGCCGTGGGTGAGCGGGTGTGCGCCTAGGACCTGCCAGAGACCGAGGTGCGAGCCTTCGCCGATGAAGTGCTCGTCCATCTCGCCCAGCACGGGGGCGAAGCGGTAGGGGTCATGCTCTTCCCAGCGGCCGCCCGCGCGGCCGAAGCGCAGGCGGTAAGTGCCGGGGTCCTTCGCCAGGGTGGCGGCGAAGAGGCCTTCGCCGCCCATCGGCGTCAGCGGCACCGGCTGCTGTTCGCCGTCGGGCAGCAACTCGACCGTTTCGGCGTCGGGCCGGAACACCCGCACCACCCACTGCTGTCCCTCCAGCCGATGCACACCGAGATAGGAAAAGGGGTCGCCGTGGCGGCCCTCGGCCAGCGCGGCGGTCTGGCCGGGATCGACCGGCGGATCGCTGTTTCTGCTGCGCGCGCTGTCGGCCATTCGCTCTATCAGAACTTCGGTTGCGCTTCCCAGATGTCGCGGGCGTAACCGCGGATCGTCCGGTCGGAGGAGAACCAGCCCATGTGGGCCGTGTTCAGCACGGCACTGCGCATCCAGGCTTCGCGGTCGCGCCAAGAC
Source organism: Pelagibius sp. 7325 (assembly GCF_037652055.1). Taxonomy (NCBI): domain Bacteria; kingdom Pseudomonadati; phylum Pseudomonadota; class Alphaproteobacteria; order Rhodospirillales; family Rhodovibrionaceae; genus Pelagibius; species Pelagibius sp. 7325. The sequence goes on along the minus strand of NZ_JBBKAH010000001.1, from coordinate 379,197 downwards.
TCATCGATGCGCTGCTGGACGTCCCAATAGGCGCTGAAATCGGCAGCCACCATGAACCAGTCACTGCCGCGCAGCATGTCGACCAGCCCGGCGTAGCGGTGCGGATCGTCGGGCGAGAAGGTGCCGGCCGCGATCTGCTCCAGCACCTCGGCGAGGCGCGGCTCGGCGGCTATATAGGCTGCAGGGTCATAACCCGCCTCGCGCGTCGCGGTGACCTGGTCGGCGGTCATGCCGAAGATGAAGATGTTGTCGGCACCGACCGCCTCGGCGATCTCGATGTTGGCGCCGTCCAGGGTTCCGACGGTCAGGGCGCCGTTCATCGACAGCTTCATGTTGCCGGTGCCTGAGGCCTCCATGCCGGCGGTGGATATCTGCTCGGAGAGGTCTGCGGCCGGAATCAGGATCTCCGCCATGGAGACGTTGTAGTTCGGCGGGTAGACCACCTGCAGGCGGCCCTCCATCACAGGGTCGGCGTTGATTGTCGCCCCGATGTCGTTGATCAGCTTGATGATCTGCTTTGCCATGGCATAGCCCGGGGCCGCCTTGCCGCCGAAGATCTTCACCCGCGGAGTCCAGTCCTTTCCCGGTTCCTTGCGGATGGCATTCCACTGTGCCGCGGTGTGCAGGATGTTGAGCAGCTGTCTCTTGTACTCATGGATCCGCTTGATCTGGATGTCGAACATGGCGTCTGGATCGACCGCGACGCCCATGGTGTTTTCCAGATGGCGCGCCAGGTAAAGTTTGTTGGCGCGCTTGGCGGCGGCAAAGCTTTGGCGGAAGCTGGCGTCGTCGGCCAGAGGGGCGAGGTCCTGGAGGCGATCCAGATCGGTCACCCAGTCGTCCCCCAGGTGCTCGTTCAGCAGGGCGCGCAGCGCGGGATTGCAGTTGTAGATCCAGCGCCGGGGCGTCACGCCGTTGGTCTGGTTGACGATGCGATCAGGATGCAGCGCGTTGAGCTCTTTGAACACGGTCTGCTTCATCAGATTGGTGTGCAGCGCCGAGACGCCGTTCACCCGCCGAGCGCCGATGAAGGCAAGCGGTCCCATGTGCACCTCGCCGTGGTCGACGATCTTCACGCCGGCGGAACGTTTCACGAGGTTGGCGTGATGCGAGTCGATCTGGTCGATCAGTTCCATGTGACGCGGCAGCACGCGGCCCATCAATCCCACCGACCAGCGCTCCAGTGCCTCTGGGAGAAGCGTGTGATTGGTGTAGTGCAGACAGCTGCGCGCCGTCTCGAAAGCCTCCGCGAAGGGCTGCTGATGCACGTCGACCAGCAGGCGGATGAGCTCCGGGAAAGCGATCGCCGGGTGGGTGTCGTTCAGCTGGATGGCAATGAACTGCGGCAGCTTGGTGACATCGGTGTCGTGGTGGGTGAGGAAGCGGCGCAGGATGTCAGCCAGTGAGGCGGCGGTGAAGAAGTACTCCTGCTTCAGACGCAGCGCCTTGCCCTGCTCGGTGGTGTCGTCTGGGTAGAGCACGCGGCTGATGGTCTCAGCCAACACCGAAGGCGCGGCCGCGGCCATGTAGTCGCCTCTGTTGAATGGCTCAAGGTCGAACTCGCGCTCCGCCTTGGCCGACCACAGGCGCAATGTGTTGGCCCAGCGTCCCCGCCAGCCGGGCACGGGCGTGTCGTAGCCGACGGCCAGCACGGTCTCGTCCGGGCGCCACTGATGATGGCCGTCGTGCTGGCGCACTTCGCCGCCGAAGCTGATTCGGTATTGGGTCTCCGGGCGCTCGAACTCCCAGGGGTGGACCTGGCGCAGCCAGTCTTCGGCGTCCTCGGTCTGCCAGCCGTTCTCGAAAGACTGTCGGAAAAGGCCGTGATTGTAGCGGATGCCATAGCCATGGGCGGCGAGGCCGACGGTCGACATCGAGTCGAGGAAGCAGGCGGCCAGACGGCCGAGGCCGCCGTTGCCCAGCGCCGCGTCGGGCTCGTCGGTCAGCAGCGCCGTATAGTCGACGTCGAAGTCTTCCACCACCTTGCGCACCATCTCGTCGAGGCCGAGGTTGGCGATGGCATCCTCCAGCAGGCGACCGATGAGGAACTCCATGGAGAGATAGCACACGCGCTTGTGTCGTTCCGCGCGCACGCGTTCGGTGGTTTCGAACCAGGGCGCGATCACCAGGTCTCGGATGGCGCGGGTGACCGCCATGCGCCAGTCGGTTAGCTTCGCCGCCTTGGGATTCTTCCCGGTGGTGTAGCGCAGGTGGTATTCGATGGCGCGGCGCAGCGCCTCGGCATCGGGAAGGCTTTCGGGATGAAGGATCAGCGGTTCGGTCAGCATGTCGTCCTCTGTTCGGGGCCTCTGAGCGTCGGCGGGCGCGCGGCTCCAAGGCCGTGGCCCGGCGCTTGGCAAGGTTCAGGCGGCGGTGGCGACCTTCTTCACCAACAGCTGCTGGTCGGGCGAGAATTGGCGGATCAGCGGCAGAATCGCGGCGCCTGAGACGCGCGCTTTGGGACCGATGCTGCCGGGACGCAGGGCCACCGGACTGGTGCCGGTAAGGTCGAGGCGCTTCAGCGCGGCGCGCACCGCGTCAACGAAAGACTCCACCTGGGGCCGGTGCAGCATGGCATCGATCACTACGCCTTCGAAGTCGATGATGCTGAGTGCGGCGGCGATCGCCTGGGCGACCGGCGGTGCGGCGCGTTGGCACCAGTCATTGAAGGCGGTGGCGGCGCCCGGATCGCTGATCACGTCGGCAATGGTGCCAAGGTCGCCGAGACCGGCGGCGCGCAGGGCGTTCTCCAGGGGGAACAGGGAACTCTGACGGATCAACTGCTCCTGACCGCCGCTGCTGGTGGTCACTGGCATAGAGCCGATCGCGCCGGCATTGCGCTGGGCGCCCTCGAAGAGCTGGCCGTTGATGACGATACCCCCGCCAATGAAGGTGCCGATGTAGATGTAGAGCGCCGAAGAGGAGGTGAGGACGCTTCCCAGCACCATCTCCGCCGCGCAGGCGGCGGTGGCGTCGTTGTAGATCTCGACGGGAAGGCCGGCAATTTCGGCCAGCAGGGCAGCGACATCGACCTCGTTCCAGTCCATCAGGTCGTTGGGGTCGATGCCCATGACATCGGTCCAAGCCGAGATCTGCCCGGGCATGGCGACGCCGATGCCGATGATGCGCGGGCGCAGCGACGCTTCGACGCCGTCCAGCATCCTGCCCAGTTCGCGGCGCAACAGGGCGGAAACCTCCTTCTGGCGCGGCACGGCGTAGGCAAAGCGCTTGTAATCGACTGCCTCGCCATGGAAGTTCACCAGCATGAGTTCCAGGCTGCGCCGGCCGATCTTGACGCCGACCGACAGCACGCCGCTGGCGTTCAGCGCGATCGGCGTGTGCGGCTGCCCGACCTTGCCGCGCACCTTCTTTTCCTTGCGGACCAGCTTGTCCTTGAGAAGGGCGTTCACGATCACCGATACCGCCTGGGCGCTCAAGCCCGTCAGGCGCGCGATCTCCGCCTTCGGCAGGGCGCCGTTCTGGCGGATCAGGTTGAGGATCATGCGCTTGTTGTAGGCGCGCAAGCCCAGCTGGTCGCCGCCGCGGATCTGGTGTTCGCCCTGCATGGTCGCCAACCTGCCTTTCGCCGCCAAATACCGCCACGAATCCAGCGGCACTGTTACTTGCTCCAGCATGCAATCTTCTCCTGAAACTAGCAAATAATTCCTGGTGATTTATTTTTCCAGATCAGGTCGGATTCCCCATTGTTCTCGCCGTTTTCCGCGCGAAGTCACGTTCGGACATCGGGTTCTTCTCGGCCCAGGTGCGCTGCGATGCCGGCGATCTCGCCGGCTGCTTTGATGACGGCGGCGAGCGCTTCTTGCGGATCGTCGCCGAGGCGCGCCGGGTCATCCTCGAAGCGCTCAAGATAGACGCGCAGGGTGGCGCCTACCGTGCCGGTGCCCGACAGTCGGAATACCGCGCGCGCGTTCTCCTGGAAGAAGATGCGGATGCCCTGGCCCGTGGCGCGCGATCCGTCCACCGGATCGTCGTAGGCGAAGTCGTCGGCGGCGCTGACGGTCAGGCCGCCAAAGCTCTTGCCGGGCAGTGCGGCGAGCTGCTGGTGCAGTTCGTCCATCAGTGCTTCGGCGGCGGCCTTGTCGACGCCCTCGTAGTCGTGGCGGGTGTAGTAGTCGCGGCCGTATTCACGCCAGTGCGCCTGCAGGATCCCGGCGACGGACTCGCGTCGCTCGGCCAGTATGTTCAACCACAGCAGCACCGCCCACAGGCCATCTTTCTCGCGCACATGGTCCGATCCGGTACCGGCGCTTTCTTCGCCGCAGAGTGTGACGAGGCCGGCGTCCAGCAGATTGCCGAAAAACTTCCAGCCGGTCGGCGTCTCGAAGGTGTTGATGCCGAGTCTCTTGGCGACCCGGTCGGCCGCGCGGCTGGTCGGCATGGATCGCGCGACGCCGGCGAGTCCCTTGGCATAGCCCGGCGCCAGCGGGGCGTTGGCGGTCAGCACGGCAAGGCTGTCCGACGGCGTCACGTAGACACCCCGCCCGAGGATCATATTGCGGTCCCCATCGCCGTCGGAGGCTGCGGCGAAGTCCGGCGCATCAGGGCCCATCACCAGGTCGAGCAGTGGTTTGGCCCAGACCGGATTCGGGTCCGGATGACCGCCACCGAAGTCGGGCAGCGGTGTCGCGTTCATCACGCTGCCTGCCGGCGCGCCCAGTTCGTCTTCGAGGATCGCCTTGGCGTAGGGGCCAGTCACCGCGTGCATGGCATCGAAGCGCAGGGTGAAGCCGCTCTTGAAGAGCGCGCGGAGGGCGTCGAAGTCGAAGAGATCGCGCATGACTCCGGCATAGATCGCCACCGGATCGATGATTTCCACGGTCATCCCGCCCAGTGTCGTCTCGCCCAATGCGGAGAGGTCGAGGTCGTCTGCCTCGTCGAGGATGCGGTAGGTGGTGATCTCCTGGGTGCGCCGGTAGATTGCTTCGGTAATGGCTTCCGGCGCGGGGCCGCCGGCCGGGATGTTGTACTTCAGTCCGAAGTCGCCGTCCTCTCCGGCCGGGTTGTGGCTGGCCGAAAGAATGAGGCCGCCGTCGGTCTTGCGCGCGCGGATCACGGCGGAGGCGGCGGGCGTCGAGAGGATACCGTCTCGACCGACCAGCACGCGCGCGGCGCCGTTGGCGGCGGCCATCTTGAGGATGACCTGGATGGCCCGGTCGTTGAAATAGCGTCCGTCGCCGCCTAGGGCCAGCGTCATGCCCGCCAGTTCGTTCCCGGGGTTACCGATGACATCGAAGATCGCCTGCACGTAGTTCTCCAGGAAGTCAGGCTGCATGAACACACGGGTCTGCTTGCGCAGACCCGAGGTGCCAGGCTTCTGGCCTTCGATCGGGGTGGTCTCGACGGTTTTCACTGTCGCTGCTGCGGGCAAGGCTGCGTCTCCTGCTTGGCGGGGGTTTCCTTCGGAGGCGTGAAAAGGGCTGCCAGGGCCTTCAGGCCCGGCGCGGCGGCGAGGGCATCGGCCAGGCTGTCGTTGGCGACCGGGTAGCGCCGCCGCCAGTTGGGATACTCATCGACGGTGCCCGGCAGGTTCTGCTGGGCGAGGCTGCCCAGCGCGTCGTCGAGCTGCACGGCAATCAGCGCCGATCCGGCATGTGCCAGAAGCTGGTGGATTGCTTCGACGAGCGCGTCATCTGCGACCTGGGGTGGGGCTTCCGGATCGAGCCCGTCAGGCGCCAGGCCTTCGTCGCGCAGCAGGCGCGCCAGCGCGCGGCGCTCCTCGGCGCGCCACCGCTGCGCTGCTTCGCGCGCTGCCGGTTCGCTCCCCTCAATGTCATGGCGGCGGTCGATGTCCCAGCCGCTCCACCAGCCGCGCAAGGTTGGCGTGTCGTGGGTGCCGAAGCTGGCGAGGGTCGCGTGGCGATAGGTCTCCGGACGATGAAACTGCGCGCCTTCCTTCTCGAACTGCATGACGGCACAGCCCAGCAGGCCCGCCTCGGCCAGAGTATCGCGCAGGCCCGGCGGCACCGAGCCGAGGTCCTCGCCGACCACCACGCAGCCCGCGCGCTGCGCCTCAAGCCGGATGAGAGCCAGCAGCGCCTCTTGCGGGTAGGCGACATAACCGCCCGGAGCTCCCCCCGAACGTTCTGCGTCCGGCACCCAGAACGCGCGGCGTACGCCCAGGATATGGTCGATGCGGATGATGCCGGCATGGGTCATCGCCGCGCGCAGCATCTCGATGAAGGGACGGTAGGCGGCGCGACGCAGCCCGACCGGATTGAACGGCGCCAGCGCCCAGTTCTGGCCGGCGGGATTGAAGGCATCCGGCGGCGCTCCCAGCGAGACGCCCTCGGCGAAGCAGGCGGGCGCCGACCAGGTGTCGGCGCCACCGGGGCGCACGCCGACGGCCACATCGAGGTAGAGGCCAAAACCCATGCCTGCGCGTTTTGCGGCGCCCTGAGCGGCGGCGAGCTGGCGGCCGGCCAGCCACTGCAGCCAGGCGTGGTAGCGCATCTCCGTCGCGTTGGCGGCGGCGAAGCTGAGCACCGCCGGACTGCCGAAGCGCTGCAGCGGTTCGGGCCACTGCCGCCAGTCGGCACCGTGGCGCAGCGAGATCGCCTCGAAGAGCGCGAACCATTCCAGCGCCTGGCCTGGGCCACTGCGCCAGGCGTGGAAGGCATCGACGGCAGGTCCGGCCGAGCGCTCGAAATCCGCGAAGAGGGCACGCAACATGTCCTGACCGACGGCATCGCAGGTCTCGTAATCGACCAGCTCATCGTCGCGCGCGGCGGCGAGCCGCGCGGCGTTGTCGCGCAGCAGCGCCCAGGCGTTGTCGCAGTGCGGAAATCCAAGCACTGCGTCGGCGGCGATGTGGCGTGTCTCGAAGGCGGTGCGGCAGGACGGCGTGTAGGGACTGTAGCCGCCGCTGGCGGCGCCGTGCGCGTGCACCGGGTTGATGCCGATGAAGTCGGCGCCCAGGCGGGCGAGTTCCGCGGCAGCGGTCGCTAGATCCCGGTAGTCGCCGACGCCGAGGTTGCGTCGCGAGCGGAGCGCATAAAGCGCAGCGGTGAATCCCCAGGCGCGGGGACGGCCGAGCACGCCTTCGACTGTCGGCGCTTGCGGCGGTGCGGCGATCAGCAGACAGACCTCTTCGGCGATGCAGAGGCGATGCAGCCCAGCCGGCGGCGAGACGATGATCGCATCTCCGGCATGACCGGTCGCGACGCCGCCGTCTTCCATTTCCAGGCGCCAGTTCGCGGGTTCCTGCAGGGCGATGCGGACCTCTTCCTCGGCGGTCACCACCAGCTCTTCGGGCAGGCGCCGCGCGGCGCGCCGCGCCCGCAGTTCGTCGAGCGCCGCCTGCGCGGCCGCCTCATCCGGCACCGCAAGCCCCATCGCGGCGAGCAGGGCGCGCTGGGTATCGGGCGCGACGACGTGCAGAGTGCCGGAGAGGTCGTGCCACTCCGGCAGGATGCCCATGGCTTCCGCGAGCGCCTGGAGCGCCGGCTCGCTCACAGCAGTTCCCCTGTCTCGAAGGCAACCAGCGTTGCCGCCGCGAGGTCCTGCGGGCCTTTGCGGCAGACTGCCTTGGGTGCTTCCGGTTGCGCGGTATCCAGTGCGCGCACCCAGACGCGGCCCTTGGGCGGCGACGGCAGGCTGGTCGTCACCGGCTTGGGCGAACCGTTGAACGCCAGCACGACCACGTCGCCATCGGTAGCGTAACCCGGGGCCTCGGCGCACTGACGCAGCACCGCGCAGAAGCCGGGCAGGCCAGGGTCACGCCAGTTCACCTGGCCACCGTCGAGGCCCAGCCACTTCACATCTTCCTCGCCGTCCTCTTCGCGCTTGCGGCCATGCAGGAACCAGCTCTGGCGCAGGCAGGGATGGGCCTTGCGAAAGGCGATGACCTTGCGCGCGAAGCCGAGGAAAGCCTTGTCCGCCGCCGGCCAGTCGACCCAGCTGATGTCGTTGTCCTGGCTGTAGGCGTTGTTGTTGCCCCCCTGGCTGTCGCCGATCTCATCGCCGGCGCGCAACATCGGCGTGCCCTGCGCGAGGAACACCGTGGCCAGCAGGTTGCGGCGGCGCTGTGCACGCTTCAGGCGAATCTCGGTATCATCGCTAGCGCCTTCCTCACCGCCATTGTCGCTGTAGTTCTCTTCGTGGCCATCGCGGTTCTCTTCGCCGTTGGCCGCGTTGTGCTTCTCGCTGTACGCCGTGACGTCGGCCAGGGTGAAGCCGTCGTGGCAGGCGACGTAGTTCACTGACGACCAGCTGCGCCGCCCATTGCGGTCGAAGGTGCCGGCGGAACCCAGAAGACGCTCGGCCATGTCCTGTGCCGCGTGGGCGTCGCCGCGCCAGAACTTGCGCACGCCGTCGCGGAAAGCGTCATTCCATTCGGCAAAGGGCGGTGGGAAGTCGCCCAGGCGGTAACCGCCGGGCCCGAGATCCCAGGGCTCGGCGATCAGCTTCACGCGGGACAGCACGGGGTCCTGGCGCAGCGCGTCCAGGAAGCCTCCGGAGGCATCGAAACCGTGCGCCTCGCGTGCCAGCGTGGTGGCGAGGTCGAAGCGAAAGCCGTCGACGCCCATCGTCTCGACCCACCAGCGCAGACTGTCCAGCACGAGGCGCAACACGAAGGGATGCGCCACGTTCAGGGTGTTGCCGCAGCCGGTCTCATTCACGTAGTAGCGCTTCTGTCCCTGCTGCAGCCGATAGTAACTGGCATTGTCGAGCCCGCGGAACGACAGCGTCGGGCCCAGCTGGTCGCTCTCGGCAGTGTGGTTGTAGACCACGTCGAGGATCACCTCGATGCCGGCGCCGTGCAGCCGGCGCACCATTTCGCGGAAGCCGGCGAGCCCTGCCGGGCCGAAGTACCGCGGCTCCGGCGTGAAGAAGCCGATGGAGTTGTAGCCCCAATAGTTGCTGAGGCCTTTTTTCACCAGCCAGCGATCATCGACCAGCGCGTGCACCGGCAGCAGTTCAATCGTGGTGATGCCGAGGGAGACGAGGTGCTCGATCACCGGTTCCGATGCGAGCGCATCGTAGCTGCCGCGAACGTCCTCCGGCAGCGCCGGCCAGCGCTGGGTCAGTCCCTTGGGGTGCGCCTCGTAGAGAATGGTTTCGTCCCAGGGAACACGCGGCTGCTCGCCGGCCGGGACCACTTCCGGCGCCGCGGTGACAATCGCCTTCGGCATCACCGGTGCGCTGTCCACCGTGGAGAGGGAGAGATCCTCTTCCGGCGCAGCGGGATCATAGCCGAGGGTGGCGTCGTCGGCCGTCACGCGACCGGTCAGCGCGCGCGCGTAAGGATCGAGCAGCAGCTTGTGTGGGTTGAAGCGGTGGCCACGCTCCGGTGCGAAGGGGCCATGGGCGCGCAGGCCATAGAGCGCGCCCGGTTCCAGGCCCGGAAGATAGCCGTGCCACACCGGACCGGTCTTTTCCGGCAGCGCGAGCCGCGCGGTCTCCCGCTTGCCGTCGCCGGAGAACAGGCAGAGTTCTATCCTGGTGGCATTTTCGGAGAATACCGCGACGCTGCAGCCCTCCCCATCCCAGGTGACGCCCAAGGGATCGGGCGCGCCGGCGAGCAGGCTCTGGGCGAACTTCAGCTTCATGCGCCGGTCCTTGAGGTGGCGGTCTGCAGGGCAGTGTCCTTCAGCATCGCGCTGTAGATCTTGGCGTAGGCGGCGGCCGAGGTCTGCCAGCCGACGGGGTGCTTCATGGCGCGTCGCATCATGCCGGTCCAGAGCTTTCTGTCGGCGAAAGCGTCACAGGTGCGCTCGATGGCGTCGCCGAGCGCGGCGGCAGTGACAGGCGAGAACTGAAAGCCGGTGGCGACGCCGGACAGGCGCGCGGCCTCGTTGGCATCGATGACGGTGTCGGCAAGACCACCGGTGCGCGCGACAACCGGCAGGGTGCCGTAGCGCAAGCCGTAGAGTTGAGTCAGGCCGCAGGGTTCGAAGCGCGACGGCACCAGGATGGCGTCGGCGCCGGCCTGCATCAGGTGTGAGAGCGGCTCGTCGTAACCGGTGACGACACCGACACGGCCCGGGTTTTCGCGCGCGGCGGTGGCAAAGGCCTTCTCCAGGTCGGCATCGCCAGACCCCAGGACCACAAGGCGAGCGCCGCGGTCGAGCAGGCGCGGCAGCGCCTCTAGCAGAAGGTCGAGGCCCTTCTGCCGGGTGAGGCGGCTGACGACGCAGAACAAGGGGCCGGGCGCGGCGCCGTCGAGGCGGAAACGCTCGGCCAGCGCCGCGCGGTTCTTCAGCTTGGCGGCGAGGCGGTTCACGGCGTAGGGGGCGGCAATGGCGGGATCGCTCTCCGGGTTCCAGACCTCGAGATCGATGCCGTTCAGGATACCGGTAAGGGCGGCGCGGCGGTGCGCGATGAGTCCTTCCAGCCCCAGGCCGAATTCCGGCGTCGTCAGCTCGCGGGCATAGGTCGGGCTGACGGTGGTGATGCGCTCGGCGTATGCGAGGCCGGCCTTCAAGAAGCCGACCTGGCCGAAGAACTCGAAGCCGCTGTGGGTGAAGCCGCTGTCAGGCAGGCCGAGTTCGCTCCGCGTGGTGGCGGGGAACAGGCCCTGAAAGGCGATGTTGTGGATGGTGATCACGCAGGGCGGTGCCGCCGCGCGCTCCTTTGCGCTGCCCAGCTTCAGATAGGCCGGCACCAGGCCGCCCTGCCAGTCGTGGGTATGCACGAGGTCGGGCCGCCAGCCGCCGACGCCCTCCGTGGCGATGCGGGCGGCCGCGCGGCAGAGTGCGCCAAAGCGCAGGTGGTTGTCCGGCCAATCCTTGCCGTCGGGTCCCAGGTACGGATTGCCGGGCCGGTCGAAGAGCTGCGGCAGATCCAGTGCCAGCAGATCGAAGCCCTTGGCCTTGGCGGCACGCAGCCGCGCCCGGCCACCGGGCAGCTTGCCGATGACCACGGTCTTCGCCTTCTTGGGCAGCGCTGCGTTCACCGACGGGTAGGCTGGCAGCAGCACGCGCACCTCGATACCCAGGGCGGCCAGCGCGCCAGGCAGCGCACCAATCACGTCTGCCAGCCCCCCTGTCTTTATGAAGGGCACGCATTCTGAGGCGACGAAAAGGACCTTCATGCGGGGCGGGTTTCCAAGGCGCAGCAGGCTCAAGCAGGGGTCTCGGCGTTGGGGGGCGATTCGCCCGGGGATCTCAGGGGTTCAGGGCATCGATCATCGTCTGGGTGACGAGGGTGACGCCTCCCTTTGAGACCCGAAAGCGGCGGGCATCTTCCTCCGGGTCCTCGCCGACGACAAGCCCCTCCGGAATGATCACGCCGCGGTCGAGCACGACGTTGGTCAGACGCGCTTTGCGATTGATCACGCAGTAGGGCAGGGCGACGACCCGCTCCAACTGGCTGTAGGAATGGCAGTGCACGCCGGTGAACAGCAGGCTTTCCGAGACATTGGAGCCGGAGACGATGCAGCCGCCGGAGACCATGGAGGAGACGGCGGAGCCGCGGCGACCCTCTTCGTCGTGGATGAACTTGGCCGGCGGCGTCACCTCGCCGTAGGTCCAGATCGGCCAGTCCTCGGAGTAGATGTCGAGTTCCGGCACGAAGTCGGTCAGATCGATGTTCGCCTGCCAGAAGGCGTCCACCGTGCCGACGTCGCGCCAGTAGGGCCGCGGCTCGGATCCGGTCATCACGCAGGAATCGGAGAACTTGTGGGCCACGGCCTTGCCGTGCTTGACGATGGCGGGGATCAGGTTCTTGCCGAAATCGTGGGCGGAATTGGGATCGGCGGCGTCCTTGCGCAGCAGGTCGATCAGGAAGTCGGTCTGAAATACGTAGATGCCCATGGAAGCCAGGGCCATGTCCGGATTGCCGGGCATCGCCGGCGGGTCGGCGGGCTTCTCGACGAAATCGATGATGCGCGCATTCTCGTCCACGTGCATGACACCGAAGCCAGTGGCCTCCATGCGCGGCACCTCGACGCAGCCCACCGTGACGTCGGCGCCGGAATCGACATGCTGAGCCAGCATGATGCCGTAGTCCATCTTGTAGATGTGGTCGCCGGCCAGGATGACGATGTAGTTCACACCGTAGCCTTCGATGATGTCGATGTTCTGGGTCACCGCATCGGCGGTCCCGAGATACCACTGGCGCTCGTCGACGCGCTGGGAGGCGGGGAGGATGTCCAGCATCTCGTTCCGCTCGGCGCGGAAGAAGTTCCAGCCGCGCTGCAGGTGGCGGATCAGGCTATGCGCTTTGTACTGGGTGGCGACGCCGATGCGGCGGATGCCTGAGTTCACCGCATTGGACAGCGCGAAGTCGATGATGCGGCTCTTGCCGCCGAAGTAGACCGCCGGCTTGGCGCGGCGGTCGGTCAGTTCCTCCAGTCGGCTGCCGCGGCCACCGGCCAGGACGAAGGCCATCGCCTGGCGGGTCAGCGCCCCCGTTGCGCTGCCGTACTGCCCTTTGGGTCCTGATTGCATGGTGTTCCTCCCAATTATTGGCCTGAAACGTCCCCCCGGGGGCCTTCAGTATGAACGGCCGACGGCGGCCTCGGCCCGTGAACGTTCCAAGTCACCAAGGGTTCAGGGCGCGACCGCTCTATCCGCGAGGCGAGGCCGAAGACAGCCTAGAGCCACGCGCGCGCCGCCGCATCTTTCTTGGCGGGGATCATGCCCGATACCGCTATCGTTGCCAATAAGAAACTCAATTTGATTTATTTATTGACAGCCAGGTGGGGGCGGACTTAACGTTGCGCTTAGACGGGGCGCAAAGCCTTGCCCGGCTTGGCACCCAAAAGCCCCAGAAAAAATGAAAAACTGACTTTTGCTCTATTCCCCGGGAGGAACAACGCTATGAAATCCAAGTTCATCGGAGCACTTACGGCCGCAGGTTTTCTCGCCCTGAGCGGTGTCGCCGGCCCGGCCCCGGCGCAGGCCGAGGACATCATTGTCGGCCTGATCACCAAGACGAACACCAACCCCTTCTTCGTGAAGATGCGGGAAGGTGCCGAGGCAAAGGCTAAGGAACTGGGTGTCGAACTGCGGACCTTTGCCGGTAAATACGACGGCGACAATGAGGCGCAGATCGAGGCCATCGAGAGTCTGGTCGCCGCCGGTGCCAAGGGTATCCTCATTACCCCCTCCGACCCGGCCGGTCTCACCGAGACGGTGCGGCGCGCGCGCGAGGCGGGCCTGCTGGTCATCGCCCTCGACACGCCCTTCGATCCGCCGGAGACCGCAGACGCCACCTTCGCCACCGACAACTTCAAGGCCGGCGAGTTGATCGGCCAGTGGGCGGCGGCCACGATGGGCGACACCGCCCAGGCCAAGATCGCAACGCTGGATCTTTCCGAGGCGCAGATCACCGTCGATGTGCTGCGCAACCAGGGCTTCCTGCAGGGCTTCGGCGTTGACGTGAAGAACGTCAACAAAATGTACGACGAGGACGATCCGCGCCTGGTCGGCGGCGACGTGACCCTGGGCTCGGAGGAGGGTGGACGCACCGCCATCGAGAATCTGTTGCAGAAGGATCCCGCCATCAACGTCATCCATACGATCAACGAGCCCGCGGCCGCCGGCGCCTACGAAGGCCTGAAGTCCTTCGGCCTGGCCGACAAGGTGCTGATCGTCTCCGTCGACGGCGGTTGCCCAGGTGTGCAGAACGTGAAGGAAGGCATCATCGGCGCGACCTCCATGCAGTTCCCGCTGCGTATGGCCGCGCTCGGCGTCGAGGCGGTGGTCGACTTCGCCAAGACGGGCAAGAAGCCGCAGAACAGCGAAGGTCTCAGCTTCACCAACACCGGCGTCGAGCTGGTAACCGACGAGCCGGTCGAGGGTGTTCCCTCGATCACCTCCGAAGAGGCCTTGGCCCAGTGCTGGGGCTGAGCCGCAGCTAGCAGAATAACAAGACTATGCGGGGGGCGTCCGGCGCCTCCCGCAAAACAAAGCAGTCCTCAACTTGGGAGGTTTGTGTCATGGCCAGTGAATCGGGAGGCCCATCGGGCGTTGCCAGAGGGCCGCAAGACTTCGAGCGGTCCCTCGACAAGAGCGCGACGGAGGTGGCGTCCTTCGAAGCGCACGATACCTCGCCGCTTGCCAGGTTCCATCATTTCCTGCACGCCAATCCGACGGCGGCGCCGGTCGTGGTTCTGGTGGTAAGCTGTATCGTCTTCGGCATTGTCGCCAACAATTTCTTTTCCGCGTTCAACCTGTCGCTGATCATCCAGCAGGTCACCATCATCGGCATCCTGGGTGCGGCCCAGACGCTGGTCATCCTGACCGCAGGCATCGACCTCTCGGTCGCGGCAATCATGGTGCTGAGCTACATGGTGATGGCGCGCCTGGCGGTGCAGGGCGACGTGCCGGCGGTGCTCGCCGTGCTCATCGGTCTGGGTGTCGGCCTTGCCTGCGGCCTGTTTAATGGCAGCCTGGTGACCCGCGCGCGCCTCGTGCCCATCGCCGTCACCGTGCTGGTATGGGTGCTGCTGTTCAGCTTCGACCTGCCGCTGATCTACTTGGTGCCGGCCGGCATGATCGCGGGCCTCGCCGTGGGCTGGTTCGGCTTCGGTCCGGCGGCCGAGCTGCGCCTGCCGCCCTTTATCGTGACCCTGGGCGCCTGGTCGATCTTCTTCGCGCTCAATCTCTGGTATTCGGAATCCGAGACGATCCGCAGCCAGGACATCGACGCCACGGCGCCGCTGCTGAAGATCTTCGGCCTGCGCGTGGAAGTTCTGGGGGCGCAGTTCACTCTCGGCTCGTTCCTCATGGTCGCCATCTTCATCGTGCTGTGGTACGCGCTGAACTGGACCGCCTGGGGCCGCTCGGTCTACGCCGTCGGCGACGACCGCGAGGCCGCCGAACTGTCCGGCATCCGCACCGACCGCGTCCTGCTGTCGGTCTACGGCACGGCCGGCCTGCTCTGCGCGCTTGGCGGCTGGGCCGCCATCGGTCGGGTCGGCTCCGCCTCGCCGCAGTCCTTCTACGAAGGCAACCTCGACGCCATCACCGCCGTGGTCATCGGCGGCACCTCGCTGTTCGGCGGCCGCGGCGCGATTTTCGGCACCCTCTTTGGGGCGCTGATCGTCGGCGTATTCCGCTCCGGCCTCAAACTGGGCGGTGTCGACGTGCTGTGGCAGACCTTTGCCGTCGGGCTGCTCATCATCGTGGCCGTCGCCATGGACCAGTGGATCCGGAGGGTAACCGCATGAGCCCAGAACCTGTCGTGAAACCCGTGATGACGGGGCGCGGTCTCACCAAGCGCTACGGCCGGGTGACCGCCATGGACCGCGCCGACTTCGAGCTCTTTCCCGGGGAGGTGCTCGCCATCATCGGCGACAACGGCGCCGGCAAGTCGACCCTGGTGAAGGCGCTCTGTGGTGCCGTCCAGATCGACGACGGCGAGATCCGCCTGGACGACCGGCCGGTCACCTTCTCCTCGCCGATGGACGCGCGCGATGCGGGGATCGAGACCGTCTACCAGAATCTCGCCCTGTCGCCGGCGCTTTCCATCGCCGACAACATGTTCCTCGGGCGTGAGCTCTACAAAGAGGGCATCGCCGGCTCGGTCTTCAGGATGCTCGACAAGAAGAAGATGCGCGACTTCGCGCGCCAGAAGCTTACCGAGCTGGGCCTGATGACCGTGCAGTCGATCACCCAGGCGGTGGAGACGCTCTCCGGCGGCCAGCGCCAGGGCGTAGCGGTGGCCCGTGCGGCGGCCTTCGCCACAAAATTCGTCATCATGGACGAGCCGACGGCGGCACTCGGCGTGAAGGAAAGCCGGCGCGTGCTGGAGCTGATCCGGGACGTGAAAGCGCGCGGCATGCCCATCGTGCTGATCTCCCACAACATGCCGCATGTTTTCGAGGTGGCTGATCGCATCCACATCCATCGGCTGAGCCGTCGCCATGCCGTGATCCGCCCGCAGGACTTTTCCATGTCCGACGCGGTCGCCATCATGACCGGGGCGATGGAGCCGCCGCAGGAGATTGCCTTGCCGGAAGGCGCGGTCATGCACTAGGAACGGCGTGACCTCCCGCGCGGCGGCTTCCCGAGAGGGGCCGCCGCTTCTTTCTCTGTTCGGTCTCTCTTGATGGTGTGTACGGCATGTTCCTGATCTGCGGCGAAGCGCTCTATGACGTCTTTCCGGTCGCCGAAACGCAAACCGGTTTCTCGCTGGACGCCCGCATCGGCGGTTCGCCCTTCAACGTTGCGGTCGGTCTCTCGCGTCTCGGGCGGCAGGTCGCCTTTTTCACCGGTCTCTCCAGCGATCCCCTCGGCCGCCGCCTGGAAAAGGCGTTGAGCGAGGAAGGTGTCGACGCCCGCTTCCTGGTGAGGAAGCATAACCCGACGACGCTGGCCGTTGTCGGCCTCACCGCCGCCGGCGTCCCGCACTATACCTTCTACGGCCACGAGGCCGCCGACCGCGTGGTGACAACGGCCGACCTGCCGGACCTACCTGCGGCGGTCACCGGGCTGCACTTCGGCTCCTTCTCCATCATGGTCGGCCAGACCGCCGAGACCCTCGACGCGCTGGCGCGCCGCGAGGCGGCGCAGCGTCTCATTTCGCTCGACCCCAACGTGCGGCTTGGCGTTGAGCCAGACGCTGCGGCCTGGCGCCGCCGCGTCGAGCGCTATTCCGAGATCGCCGACATCGTGAAGGTGAGCGACGAGGACCTCGACCTGTTGTTTCCCGGCGATGGCATCGACAGCGCCATCGACCGCTGGCATTCGCGCGGGGTAAGGCTGGTGGTGGTGACCCGCGGCGCCGAGGGCGCTGTCGCCTCCCTCGGCGGCGAGGCTTTCGAGGCGCCGGGCCGCAAGGTGGTGACGGTCGACACCGTCGGCGCCGGCGATACCTTCCAAGCGGCGCTGCTCTGCGGCCTGGAGGAACTGGGCAAGGCTACCAAGGCCGGGCTGGCGGCGCTTTCCCTCGACGAGGCCCGGCGGCTGGTGGACTTTGCGATTTCGGCCGCTGCCGTTACCTGTTCGCGTCGCGGCGCGGACTTGCCCCGACGGGACGAGCTTGCCGGCCTGTAGCGGCGGTCCGATATGGGGTTGAAGCGGGTTCGGGCCTTCCCCTGTAGGCAGTCAAATGACGCTGCAGCGCAACATCTGCGGGTGCTGCATAGCTGCCTTACGTTCCACGGCACTTGTTGAACCCCTTATTAAGTCTAAGTTTAGGGGTGATGTGAGAATCAAGGCTTGCATCGCCAAGAATGCTGCATAGCAATAAAATGAAATTGGGAGGGAAGCCTGACATCGATCGGTCCGGTGCTTGCCGGCCTCGTTGAAAGAGGCCGCTAGGGGACCGGACAGAAGGAAGGGTTCCCATGTTTCTTGCCGTTTCCCGCTCTCCCCTCGCCCAGGGCGATTCCGTTCTCGCCGATGCGCTCTATCGCCTGACCGGCCTCGGCTGGTTCAGCCCCCAGGCCCGCGCCCGCCGCGCCCGTTATGAGCGGACGCTGAGCGAGCTCGGACGGATGGACGACCGCGAGCTCAGTGAACTGGGCCTGCGCCGCTGCGACATCCGCCGCATTGCCCGCGAGAACGCGTTCTACGCTTAAGGGCCTTCAGTGGGGCCAGCTTCGCGCGATCTTCACCGCTTCGGCGAAGGTCGCCAGCAGGGCGCCGCGAGGCTTCGTGGGCGTGATCGCCATGGCCGGGCCGCGTCCGCCTAAGGTCGTGCCGCAGGCCAGTGCCGCCAACCGCGCCGTCCCGCTGCCGGTCAGCTCCGCGTTGCTGGAGACGCTGAGGTCGCGTTCCAGCACCTCGGCCAGGAAGCGCAGAAAGTAGGGATTACGCGACAGGCCGCCATCGATCGACAGCGGTCCGCTCCCCGGCACCAGGTTCTGCATGGCCCCGATCACCTCGGCGGCCCGGCAGGCGACCCCCTCGAGAATCGATTTCATCAGATCCGCCGGCCCGTGATCGATGGAGAGGCCGACCCAGACGCCGCGCGCGCGGCGGTCCCAGTGCGGGCAGGCCAGGCCCGACAGTGCAGGCACGAAGGCGAGGCCGTTTTCCAGCGCCGGTGGTCCCTCCAGGGCGTTCAGCCAGTCGAAGCTGTCGAAGATGCCCAGGGACTTCGCCCAATTCAGCGCGGCGCTGGCGGAATAGACTCCGCCGTCCAAGGCATAGACCGGCTTCTCGCCGGCAAGCTGCCAGGCGACGGTCGGCAGCAGACCCTTGTCCGGCGCGCGCAGGACTTTTTCTCCTGTCACCATCAAGGCAAAGGCACCGGTTCCAAAGGTGATCTTGGCATCGCCGGCGTTACGGCAGCCGTGGCCGTAGAGCGCGGCCTGCTGGTCGACGATACTCGCGGTTACCGGCACTGCCCTGCCGTTCACACTGAGGCTCCCGAAGTCGCCGGTGGTGGTCACGATCTCCGGCAGCGCTTCCATCGGCACCTTGAAGAGCCGGCAGAGTTCCGCGTCCCACTGACCCGTCTCCAGGTTCATGAGGGAGGTGCGCGACGCGGTGGTGACGTCTGTGACGCAGCGACCGGTGAGACGGTCGAGGAAGAACGCATCCGTGGTGCCGAGTCTCAGCTTGCCTTTGACCAGCAGACGCTTGGCTTCCGGTAGAGCCTCGACGATCCAGGCGAGCTTGGCGGCGGAGAAGTAAGGATCGAGCGGCAGGCCGGCGCGCGCCAGCGTCTCCGCTTCGGCGCGGTCGCGCTTCAGCCCTTCGACGACCGCGGCGGTGCGGCTGTCCTGCCAGACGATCACCGGCGAGACTGCTTCCTTGGTTTCGGCGTTCCAGGCGAGGCAGCTTTCACCCTGGTTGTCGATGCCCAGCGCTTCGAGAGTTTCGACCGCTTCGGCGCAGGCGCGGATGTTGGCGATCAGTTCTTCGGGATCGTGCTCCACCCAGCCGGGCCGCGGATAGATCTGGCGGTGTTCGACGGCCTTTATCACCGTGGCGTTGCCGTCGGGCTGCAGCACGAGGGCGCGGGTGCTGGTGGTGCCCTGATCGACGGCGGCGATGGTCATGTCACGCGCGCTCCGCGATGGAGAGGATTAGGTGATTGCCGCGGATCTTTCCGGCAATGCCCGCGAGGGGAACGAGGATACGGCGTTCCGGCAGTCCGTCGATCTCTCGCGCCCAGAGAATTTGCTCGCCGTCGCTGAGCGTCAAGCCGCCACGCACCGCGCGGGCGAGACGCAGCTGGATGTGCGCCATGCCGCCGGGCCCTTTGCTCGATGAGGGCAGTGCCAGATGCTGCGGCAGGGCCAGCCTGATTGCGGGGTGGCCGGCGGTGACTGCGACGAAGCGCTCCGCGTGGGGCAGCCTGCCGGCCAGGCTGTCGGCTAGCACGTCGCCCGCGGCGACACCCTCGCGCCAGCTCCAACCGGCGGTCTCCACCGGGCGGAGCAGGTTGCCGGCGGCGAAGAACGCGGGATCGCTGCAGCGCCCGAACTGGTCGACGATGGGGCCGCCGCTGCCGCCATCGCCCGTGACATCAAGGGCCAGGTGACTAAGGCGGGCGAGGGTTGCCTCCGGCGTGAAGGCGCCGGTGACGATGACGCCGTCGGTCTCGACGGTCCATTCATGGCCGTCGGCGCGACGCAGGGTGACGCCCTCGACCCTCTCCCGCCCGTGGATCGCCGCCAACTCGGTCTCCAGGTGCAAGGGAATGCCAAAGAGGCGCGGCAGTGCCTCGGCGATCTGCCGCGCGGTGACCCGCGCGCCCGGTTCGACCATCGCGGCCGGGCGGATGCCGGCGTGGCGGCAGGTGAGGATGGCGGAGAAGGATACCAATTCGCTGCCCAGAATGACCGGACTGGCGAAGGGCCGTTTGCCATGCAGATAGACCATGGACTGCAGCGCGCCGGTGGTGATGACGCCCGGGGGGCGGTCGCCGCCGATGAAGCGCGCGGCACGGCTCGTCTCGCGCACGCCGGTTGCCAGCAGCACGCGGCGCGCGGCGAGATCTTCTTTGCCAGCGTTCGTGGAGAGCGTCAGTCGTGGCCCCGGCGCGATGCCGACCACTGTGGTCGACAGGTAAAGGTCGACGCCGGCGCTTTCGGCGCGCGCCACCAGTCGGCGCGCGTAGTCCGGCCCGCGCAGCACGCGGTGGAACTCGCGCATGCCGAAGGGATAGTGACCGCAGTGACGCGGAATGCCGCCCGCTTCGGACTCGCGGTCCAAGACGGCGACCGA
This sequence comes from Pelagibius sp. 7325, assembly GCF_037652055.1. Classification (NCBI taxonomy): domain Bacteria; kingdom Pseudomonadati; phylum Pseudomonadota; class Alphaproteobacteria; order Rhodospirillales; family Rhodovibrionaceae; genus Pelagibius; species Pelagibius sp. 7325. The sequence continues at coordinate 359,107 of NZ_JBBKAH010000001.1, read as the reverse complement.
CCCAATGCCGCGCTCACGCAGGCGCGTGGCGGCGGCGAGGCCGGCCGGGCCACCGCCCACCACGGCGACGTCGACCTCGCGCGGCAGCGTCTTGGCGTCACTCGGCGGCATCGGAATTCGCCACGGGAACCTCAAAACGTCCTTCCGTGATCGCCGCCATTTCGCCGAGGCAATAGAAGCCCTGGCAACGTCCCATGGTGACGCGGGTGCGGCGCTTGAGGCCGGCAAGACTGCGTGCCGGCAGCGGCCCGTCGAGCGCGGCCTCAATCTCGCGCCGGGTCACCAGTTCGCAGTGACAGACGATACCGCCGTTGCCGGGTTGGGCCCAGGCGCGCTCGCCGTACTCCGTCAGCACACCGACGCGTGGCCAGGCGACTTCCTCCGGCGCCGTGTAGCTTGTGCCGAAGGACATCAGCAAGGCGTGCACCTCGCGTGCGAGGCCGAGGGCGCTGCTGAGGCCGGTCGAGCGGATGCCCCCGACGGTGATGTAGCGCCGCTCCGGACGCGCCGAGAGCTGATACTCCTTGTGCTCGCTGGCGGGCCTGAGGCCGGCGTAGGTTGCGGTAACGGGGATCCCGGCCAGTCCAGGCAGCATTTCGATGCCCTTCGCGCGCAGCATCCGCAGCGTCTCGCCGTCGGTTGAGGCATCGGTCCGGCTCTCCTGGTCCTCGGCCGTCGGCCCGACCAGCAGGTTGCCGTAGCTCGTGCGGCAGATGACCACGCCTTTGGTTTTGGCGGTGGGTACCGGCAGGATGATCGCTTTCGCGAGTTTGGCTGCGGCCTTGTCGAAGACCACGAACTGGCCCTTGCGCGGGCGAATGGTAAAGCCGCTGTCGCCGACGAGGCGGCGGTCGACGATGTCGCCGTAGAGCCCGGCGCAGTTCACCACGGCACGGCTGCGGATTGGCCCGGTCGTGGTGTCGAGTTGCCAGGTCGTGCCGTCGAAGTCGCCGGCCAGCACCTCGGTTCCGCGCCGGACTTCGGCGCCGTTGGCGAGCGCCTGCAGCAGATAGGCCGTGGGCGCGCTCCACGGATCGATGATGAATTCGCGCGGTACCGCGAAGCCGGCGCGCACCCGCGGCGACAATCCGGGCTCGTGGGTGAGGATCGTCTGCCGGGTCAGGAGGGTGACGTCGTCGACGCCGTTGGCGCGCGCCTGCTCCATGAGGGCCGGCAGCTTCGCTTCTTCCTCGTCCGTCCACGCCAGCACCAGGGCGCCGCTCTCCAGCAGCGGAAGGTTCAGGCGCTGGTGGATCTCCAGATATTCGGCATAGCCGGCGGCAATGCAGCGCTGCTCCAGCGAGCCCGGCGGCGCATCGAAGCCGGTGTGCAGGATGCCGCTGTTGCCTTTGCTGGCGCCGTCCAGGATGTCGGCGGCCCGCTCGACGATGAGGACACGGGCGCCTTCCAAAGTCAGGCGGCGCGCCATCGCGCAACCGACGACGCCGGCACCGATGACGGTTACGTCGAAGGTTTCGGAGTGTCCGCGGGCGGCGGCCGGGGAGGGTGCCGAAGGGTCGGACATGGCGGAACGTTGATCCTTGTGTCGGCTGCCTGGCCTGCCTGGCGTCCCTGACCTCGCGAGCGTCGAGGGGGGAGCGATGCTTGAATTTTGCCTTGCCCCCGCAAGGGCAGCCGCCTACCGTAGCCAAGTCTGCCCTTTCGGTCAATAGGACGGTCCGCACGTGTTTGTTTATGAAATCAATAAAAACAGATATTTGCGAGATATTTTGTGGAATCGGTCATTTGGAAATTTCGTTTGCGGGCAAGCATCATGCTGAAGGGAAAGGCCCGCGCACCGAGATCCCACAACGTCCAATCGCGCACCCTGGCGCCCAAGCTGCGGCGGGAGCGCATCGCCGAGGCGGTGCGGCGTTACGGCAAGGTCAGCGTCGAGCAGCTGGCGGCCCGCTTCAAGACCTCCCACGAGACCATCCGGCGCGACCTCGGACTGCTGGCGGAGACCGGCGTGGTGCAGAAGTTCCACGGCGGCGCCAAGCTGCCGCGGGTCCAGGAGGAAGGGCCGTTCCGCGAGCGCATGACGCTGAATGCCGTGGGCAAGCGGATCGTCGCCGGCAAGGTGGCGCGGCTGATCGAACCCGGCCAGACGGTCTTCATCGACACCGGCTCGACCACCCTGATGTGCGCCGAGGAGATCGCTAAGATCGGCGGCCTGACGGTCATCACCAATTCCACACGCATCGCGGCGGTGCTGGCCGAGCATGGCAACCGAACGGTGATTTTCCTGCTCGGCGGGCGTTTCGACGGTGACAACCACGAAACGGTAGGTCCGACGGCGATTTCCGAGATTCAATCTTTCCATGCCGATCATGCCCTGATTACCATCGGAGCCCTGGACGAGGCGGCTGGCGCGACGGACTTCAATTTCGACGAAGCGCAGATCGCCCGTGCCATGATGGACAACGCCGACAACCTGATCGTTGCGGCGGATGCATCGAAGTTCCAGCGCCGGGCGGCCTTCGCGGTCTGTCCCCTGGCGCGGATCGGTGCGTTGGTCAGCGACCGCCGTCCGCCGGGTGGGCTGGCGGCGGCGCTGGCGGAGGCAAAGGTGCCGCTTTACTGAAGACAATCTCGCGGGGGCGGGAACAGCGGGGAGGGCTGCGCTGAAGAAACGACGAGAGACATCTACCGGCCTGTCGCGCGCGGCGCGGATGAGGGGCATCCTCTTAGGGATCTCTATCGGACTGGTACATGTGATGGGCTTCCCCGAGCTCGCTCCGCGGCCCTTAGCCTAGAGCCAGGGGCCGCATCCACGGGAAGTGAGGTTTCGGGTCAGAACGAAAAGTCACGTTTTTGGGGGAGGCTTAAGAAGTGAATCCGTATGCAACAGGAGAAGGCCATGACGAAGAAGTCACAACCTAAGAAGGCCGCCAAAACGGCCAAGACGGCGATCCAGGAGACGGGGATGAACGCAGGGATGAACGCGGGACGGCGCTCCTTCCTGAAGAACGCCGGTATCGGCGGCGCGGCGGCGGTTGCCGGTTCGACGCTGGCGGCGCCCTACGTGAAGGCGCAGAGCGGCCCGATCAAGTGGCGTCTGCAGACCTATTCAGGTGCGCCGCTGGGCGCCCACGTCATCAAGCCGCAGATCGAAGCCTTCAACAAGGCGGCGAACGGTGAGATGGAGATCGAGCTGTACTACGCCGATCAGCTGGTGCCGACCTCGGAGCTGTTCCGCGCCGTGCAGAACGGCACCATCGATGCGGTGCAGAGCGACGACGCCACCATGGCCTCGCCGGTCGACATCGCCGACTTCGGCGGCTACTTCCCGTTCTCCACCCGCTACAGCCTCGACCTGCCGGTGCTGTTCCAGCGCTATGGCCTGAACGAGATCTGGAAAGAAGCCTATGACGAGGTCGAGGGCGTCGAGTGGCTCTCCGCCGGTGCCTGGGACCCCTGCCACATCTTCACCAAGGAGCCGATCAAGTCGCTGGCCGACATGAACGGCAAGCGCGTGTTCGGCGTGCCGACGGCGGGCCGCTTTCTGGCGCGTTACGGCCTCATTCCAGTCACCGTTCCCTGGGACGACGTGGAAGTCGCGATCCAGACCGGCGAGTTGGACGGGGTCGCCTGGTGCGGCTTCACCGAGGCCTACGAGGTGGGCTGGGCCGACGTCTGCAACTACGCGCTGTTGAACAACGTGACCGGTGCGTGGTGCGGCTCCTACTTCGCCAACTCCGATTCCTGGGCCAAGGTGCCGGATCACCTGAAGGAACTGTTCCTCATCTCCATCGACCAGTCGCACTACTACCGCCAGGTCTGGTACTGGGGCGGCGAGGCGCAGCTGCGCGCCGAGGGCAACAAGATGGAGCTGACCACCATCCCGGCCGAAGAGTGGGACCAGGTGGTGAAGGACGCCGAGGGCTTCTGGGACGAGCTGGCCTCGATCTCGCCGCGCGCGGCCCGCGTGATCGAGATTTTCAAGAAGTACAACGCCACCATGGACAAGGTCGGCGTCCCCTACCGCTACTCCTGATCCTTCGGGTCAGCAGAGTGAGGGAGGGCGGCCGCCGGAGCGATCCGGCGGCCGCTCTTTTCTGTATCCCTCAGAGCCGCCGCAGCCCAGGTTAGGTTCGGTGTTTCTTCGGAGGCGCAGCGATGAATGCTCCCGTTTATATCTTCGAGCCCAATACCAAACCCTCGCTGCCCTGGCACGACGTGCCTCTGATCCGTGCCACTGACGAGACATTGGAAGGCTACGGTTGTCTGGTTGACGATCCGGAGCGCTTTCAGATCGAGATCGTGCGCTGGCCGGCGCAGGGCTGGCGCCCGGTCGACGAGGGGACCGGCGACGAGGCCGGCTGGGTTGAGGGCACCTTCTCCGGCGTCTGGAAGGGTGACGTGCTGTACGGCTCGAACGAAGCTGTCGGCGGCCACTACGTACTCGGCTGGTCCACCGACCCCCAGCAGGCGTCGGATGCGGCGGTGACGGCGCCGCGCGACCAGGTGCTGCTGTGGCACATGAACTATCACCCCGACGGCGGCCAGCTGTTCTATCCGCTCGAGCGCAAGCCCTTCATCTTCCCCGCGGCGCTGCCGGGCGACGACATCACGCCCGATAAGGTGGTCGCCTTCTGGTGCGACGGCGCGCGTGGGCTCTACATCCACCCCAACGTCTGGCACGAAGGCATTTTTCCGGTCGAGGACGCGCAACGCTTCCAGGATCGTCAGGGCCGCGTGCACGCGCGGGTCAGCTGCGACTTCGGCAAAGAGTTCGGCGTCTATCTTGCCTGCCCGCTGCGCGCCCACAAGATCCGGTCCGCCTGACGATGGGCATTGTTCTGATGGTGCTGGGCGCTGCCGTTTCGCTTGGCGCCCTCGCGTTCTGGGTCTACCTGAACGCCATGGCCGCGGCCTGGCACACCAGCAACACGACCCCGTCGATTCAGTGGCTGACCGAAGAAGCCTTCACCTTCTTCTGGCTGCCCTTCGCGGCGGGCCTCGCCATCGCCTTCACAGGCTGGAAGCGTCGCCCTCGAAGCCGGCAAGGAAGCTCTTGAGGTTGTCGCCCAGGGCGTCGCAGAGGTAGCCGCCTTCCTGGATAATTGCCGTCGGCAGGCGGAGGCTCGCAAGGCGGCGGGCGATCTCGGCGAAGCCGGGGGTGGAGACGGAGAGGCCGCCGAAGGGATCGCCCTCGAAGGCGTCGAGTCCAAGGGCCACCACCAGAGCGCCCGGCGCAAAAGCATGCACGCGCTCCAGGCCGCGGTCGAGCGCCGCCAGGAACTCGGCATCCCCCGAGCCGCGCGGCAATGGCAGGTTCATGTTATAGCCGCGACCGGCACCTTCGCCCCCTTCATGGGCGTGGCCCCAGAAGAAGGGATAGAAGCGGATCGGATCGGCATGGAGCGAGACTGTCAGCACGTCGGCTCGCTCGTAGAAGATGCCTTGGGTGCCGTTGCCGTGGTGCAGGTCGACGTCGACGATGGCGACGCGCTCGTGCTTTCGCCGCAGTAGCGTCGCGGCGACCGCCGCGTTGTTCACGAAGCAGAAGCCGCCGGCCATGTCGGCGAAGGCGTGATGCCCCGGCGGGCGGCACAGAGCATAGGCGGTCCGCGCGCCGTCCAGCACGGCCGTGGCCGCCGTGACCGCGGTATTGGCGCTCCAGTAGATCGATTCCCAGGAGTCCGCGCCGATGGGGCACGCGGTATCCGCCATGTGGAATCCGGCCTGACCGACGGCGGAGAGCGGGTAGCTCGCCTGGCGACGGTCCGGATGGATGTTGGGAATTACCTCGGCGGAGGCTCCCTCGATGCGCGCCCAGCGCTCATAGATAGTCTGGAGAAAAGTGACGTAATCCGGTCTGTGCACAGCGGCGATGGGGGCGAGCCCGTGGTCCGCCGATTCGCCGATGTCGTGGCCGCCGGAGCGGGCGGCGGCAAGGAGACGGTCGACGCGCTCGGGGACCTCCGGGTTCGGCTGCTGCGCGCCGTTCACCAGAAATCCGCGCGGATAGTGAACCTTCTGCCGTTCGGGAGCGCAATAGACCTTCATGCGCCTGATCCTCCTGCCAATTCCTTCGCAGCTTCGGCGAGTTCGATGAAGTTGTTGTCGTCCAGCACGTAAATGAGTTCCGAGGTGGAATGCTTGAGGCCGGCGCGGCGGTAGAAGCGCTGCGCGCTGACGTTATCGTCGTCGACGGAAAGCCGCAGGTAGCCGGCGCCACGGGACTGGGCGAGGGCGGCCGCCTCGGCCAGCAGACGCTGCCCGACTCCCAGCGAACGGGCCGTATCGGCGACGATCAGGTCCTGCACGTAGAGGCCACGCTGGCCGCGCCAGGTGGAATAACTGCCGAAGAAGAGGCAGAGTCCGACCGGCCTGCCGTCAATTTCCGCAATAAGGGCCTCGAAGGCGGGGTTTTCACCGAAGCCGTCGCGCTCGATGTCAGCGGCGCTGGAGACGACCTTCTCCATGGCTTCGCGCGCGCGCGCAAGCTCCACCACCAGATCATAAACCGCCGGAGCGTCCGCCTTGCTGGCCAGTCTTACCGTGATCGCGCCCATCAGAAGGCCACCCGGTCGCCGCCCTTGAGGGCGAGGATCTCGCGCACTTCACCAGGCCGGGCGATCTCATGGCCCAGTTCCTCCACAATGCGGCGGATCTTCGCCACCTGCTGGGCGTTGCTCTCGGCCAAGCGGCCGCGCCCGATGGTGAGGCTGTCCTCCAGCCCGACGCGTACGTTGCCGCCCAGGATGACTCCCAGGGTGCCGAGCGGCATCTGGTGGCGTCCCGCGGCCAGAACGGAGAAGCGGTAGGCGTCGCCCAGCAGGCGGTCGGCCGTCGCCTTCATGTGCATCAGCTGCTCCGGCGAGGCGTCGGCGCCGCCCAGCACGCCGAGCACGAACTGCAGGAAGATCGGCGGCTTGATGAGCCCCTCGGCTAGGTAGAAGGCGACGGTCTGGATGTGGCCGGTGTCGTAGCACTCGAACTCGAAGCGTGTGCCACAGCCCTCGCCCAGTTGCCGCAGCACGCCCTCGATGTCGGCAAAGGTGTTCTTGAAGACGGTATCGCGCGAAGCTTCCAGAAAGTCGGGCTCCCAACCGTGTTTCCACGTGCTGTAGCGGCGCGCCAGCGGGAAGGTGCCGAAGTTCATCGAGCCCATGTTCAGCGAGCACATCTCCGGCTGGGCTCTCAGTGGCGCGGCAAGGCGCTCGTCCAGCGTCATCTGGGCGCTGCCGCCGGTGGTGATGTTCACCACGGCGTCGCAGGCCTGTTTGATGCGCGGCAGGAAAGCCATGAAATGGTCGGGGTCGGCGGAAGGCCGGCCGTCTTCGGGATCGCGCGCATGCAGGTGGAGGATGGCCGCGCCGGCCTCGGCGGCAGCGACGGCCTGCTCGGTGATCTCGTCGGCGGTGACCGGCAGGTGCGGGCTCATGCCGGGCGTGTGGATCGATCCGGTGACCGCGCAGGTGATGATGACTTTGCTGTTCGCCCCGGTCCCGCTCACGTCGGCTGGTTCCCCTGAGGCAGGCCGGCTTCGGTGGCAAAGGCGGCAAGACTGTCGGTCAGCAGGGTCATGATCTCCTCGATCTGCGTCTCGTCGACGATCATCGGCGGGCAGACCAGGAAGTGGTCGCCCTCCAGGCCGCCGCGGGTGCGCCGCGAATAGATGATGAGGCCCTTGTCGTAGGCGATGTCGACCAGGCGGCTGTGGGCATTGAGATCCTTCGGCAGCGGCTGCATGCTCTCGCGGTCGGCGACCAGTTCGAAAGCCAGCAGCAGGCCAAGCCCCCGCACGTCGCCAATGAAGGGAAAGCGTTGCACCAGCCCGGCCAGACGGCTCTTCAGCAGGGCGCCCATGCGCGCGGCGTTGCCCATCAGGTCTTGATTCTCGATCTCCTCCAGCACCGCGAGGCCCGCCGCGCAGGCCAGCGGGTTGCCTGCATAGGTGTAGCCGTGCACGAAGCCGCCCTTATCGAGTACCGGTTCGACCAGGCGGCGGTCGGCCACCATGGCGCCCAGAGGGGCGTAGCCGGCGGCGAAGCCCTTGGACATCGCCACGATGTCGGGCCTGAGGTTCCAGTGCTCGGCGGCGAGGAAGCGCCCTGTGCGCCCGACACCGCTCATCACCTCGTCCAGGATGAGTAGGATTCCGTACTCGTCGCAGATCTCGCGCACGCGGGCGTAGTAGCTGTCGGGCGCGACCAGGGCACCGGTCGAGGCGCCGCCGACCGGCTCCATGATGAAAGCCAGCACCGTCTCCGGTCCCTGGCGCCTGATCTCGTCACGCAGCAGCTCGGCGTAGCGCAGGCCGCGCCCTTCCCAATCCAGCGAGTCTCGGTCCAGGTAGCAGGTCGGCGCCGGAATCTTCGGCATCTCGCGCATCATCGGTGCGAAGGGCGCCGTCATCGGCGCGTAGCCGGTCAGTGCCAGGGCGCCCAAGGTACCGCCGTGATAGGATGGGTAGCGCGAGATCACCTTGTAGCGGCTGCCCTGGCCGACCGCGAGGGCCCACTGGCGGGCCAGCTTCAGGCAGGACTCGACGGCTTCGGAGCCGCCGGAGACGAAGAAGACGCGGTCCAGGTGCGCGGGCATGCGCTTGGCGATGCGACGCGCCAGGGTTTCCGCCGCCTCGTTCTCGAAGTGCAAGCGGTAGGCGAAGGTCGCTTCCTCCATCTGGCGGCGCATGGCGGCCAGCACGCGCGGATTGCCGTGCCCGATGTTGGAAACCATGGCGCCGCTGGAGCCGTCGATGTAGCGCTTGCCGTCGCGGTCCCAGAAGTAGATGCCCTCGGCGCGGGCGACCACGGGACGCCGGCTGCGGGTCTGGTAGAACAGATTGGACGGCTCGCGCGCTTCGTCGCCGGACGCTTTACTGGTGGTCGCGGTAGTGGGTGTCATCTCGGTTGTGTCTCTAGGATTGCCTATTGCGGCCGTTGCAGAAGGACGATATCGCCGGCCCGCAGCTGCACGGATACCTCGTCGCCCTGGGCAAAGGGATGCCGGTCGATGGGGTTGATCGCCTGCAGACTGTGGCCGCCGACGGTGACGAAATAGCGGGCCGACTGGCCCTGATAGTCGACCGCATCGATGCGACCGGGAAGCTGCGTCGCGTCCGGATCATGGCCGCTGCCGTTGGTCAGGCGCAGCTTTTCAGCACGGATCACCAGGCGCAGGCTATCGCCGTCGCGTGGCGCTTGCGCACCCACCGTGCCGTCAGGGTCGGCCAGGATCTCGCCGAGATCCGGCACTGCCAGGCGCAGGCGGGCGCCAGTGCGGCCCAGCACACGGGCGTCCAGCAGGTTGGAGTTGCCGATGAAGCGGGCGACGAATTCGGAGCTCGGACGGGTGTAAACTTCCTCCGGGGAGGCGGCCTGCTCGATGCGGCCCTGGTTCATGACGATGATCTTATCGGACATCGCCAGGGCTTCAGACTGGTCGTGGGTAACGAAGAGGGTGGTGATGCCCAACTGGTGTTGGATCTTCTTCAGCTCGACGCGCATCTCCTCGCGCAGATTGGCGTCGAGGGCGGAGAGCGGCTCGTCGAGCAGCAGCACGTCGGGCTCGACCACAACGGCGCGGGCGAGCGCGATGCGCTGCTGCTGGCCGCCGGAGAGCTGGTTGGGAAAGCGCTCGGCCATCTGGGGCAGTTGCACCAGGTCCAGCGCGCGCTTCACGCGCTCGGCCATCTGCGCCTTCGGAACCTTGCGGTATTTGAGGCCGAAGGCGACGTTGTCGTAGACGGTCTTGTGGGGGAACAGCGCATAGTTCTGGAACACGATGCCCAGATTGCGCTTGTGAATCGGCACGTCGTTGACCCGCGCACCCTTGATCAGGATGTCACCCTCGCTGGGCTGGGCGAGGCCGGCGACCATGCGCAGGGTGGTGGTCTTGCCGCAGCCCGAGGGGCCGAGCAGAGTCACGAAGGCGCCCGGCTCCACGGCGAGGTCCATGGGCTGGACGGCGGTAAAGCTGCCGTAGCGCTTGACCACGCCGCGCAGTTCGACGACCGGCGCCGGTTCGTTCATCGGGATGACTCCAATTTTCTGTCGAAGAGGTGCGGCGGGCCGGTCAGGGGGAATGCGGCCCGCCGCTCAGTTCTCAGTAGCCCTTCTGCACGCGGCCGAACATCTTCGACCACTCGGCCTCGTTGCCATTCCAGTAGGCCGGGCTGGCAAAGGTCAGGTTGGCCAGCTTGCCGGTCGGATCGAAGGCCGGCAGGGTCGGGATCTTATCGCCGAGTTCGACCTTGGTGGGGTCGAGCGCCGGCGGGTAGTTCTGCCCCTCGGCGACGGCGATGGAGACGTCCGGCTCCAGCATGAAGTTCAAGAGTTCCTCACAGGCCTCCAGCGGGCTGCCCTCCAGCACCATGAGACACTCCTGCCAGGCGTAGCTGTTGGGCGCGTCGTAGTAGCCGATGGGATGGCCCTGCTGCTGCAGCGCCGCGATGCGCCCGGACCAGCCTTCGGTCACGTAGATCTCGCCTTCGGCCAGGAGGCTCATCAACTCCGCGCCGGAGCCCCAATATTTGAGAACGAGGTCGCGGTGTGCGCGGATGGCGTCCCACACGGCATCCATATCGTTGATGTCGTTGGGGTTCTGATCGGTCGCCAAAGCGCCGTACCAGATCCGCGTGCGCCAGTCACCCCAGCCGCCGATCTTGCCCTTGTACTTGGGGTCGATGAGGATCTTGGCGCCTTTCTCCTCCATCTCCTCCTTGGAGATCTGCTCGGTGTTGTAGGCCAGACCCGTGGTGCCGTAGTCGTAGGGTACGGCGGAGAGCTTGCCGCCGGTGACGTTGCGGAAGGGCGACATCAGCGCCGTCATCACGTACTTCAGGTTCGGGATGTTGGCCTCGTTGAGCACGACGTCATAGCCGAGGTTCACGTAGCGTGCATAGTCGAAGACGCCACTGGCATGGAAGATGTTGTATTCACCCTCCTGGCCGGCCTTCACGCGATTGAGGTATTCGTCGCCGCTGGCGAAGGTGCCGTCGATCACCGTGATGCCGGTCTTCTCCGTGTAAGGATCGAAGGCGTGCTTGCGGAAGGCCTCGGAGACCACGCCGCCCCAGCCGTCGAAGCGCACGCTCTCCGGCGTGGCGGCGAGGGCCTGTCGCTGCAGGCCTTTCAGGGGGCCACCGACGAGCCCCGCACTCAGGCTGGCGCCGCCGATCAGCGCCAGGAAGGTGCGGCGGTCGAGGTCGCCGTTGCGGAATCGTTCGAGCAGTCGTTGATAGCGAGTGGTTTCATCCATCTCCCATACCTTTCCCTGGTTTGTGGTTTGTATTCATTGGACGGTTACTTGCCTATTTGAGAGCTGCGGCCATGCGGCGGGCCAGCGCGGCGCCGATCAGCGGTATGGCGACGGTAACCACCACCATGACCGCGCCCAGCGCATTGATCTCCGGGCTGATCGAATTGCGCAGCATGGCGAAGATCTGCGTCGGGACGGTTTCGACGCCGCCCGGCTTCCAGAACAGGGTGCCGGTGATGTCGTCGAAGGAAATCGTGAAGGCGAAGATGATGCCGGCGAAGACCGCCGGCATGATCAGCGGCAGGGTCACCTCGCGAAAGGTGTGGAAGGCGTTGGCGCCCAGGCTGAGCGCGGCTTCCTCGTACTCGCGGCGCACCGCGACAAGGCGCGCCTGCACGATCAGCACCACGAAGGGCAAGGTGAAGATGACGTGGCCGAGCAGCAGCAGCGGGAAGCTCTTGGGCATTTCCAGCCAGCGCAGGAACAGCAGCAGCGCCACCGCCAGCACCACCTCCGGCACCAGGATCGGCGCGATCAGCGCGGTGGTGATGAGGCCCTTGCCGCGAAAGTCGTAGCGCACCAGGGCGAGGCTCGCCAGCACGCCGATGGTGGTCGAGGTGACGGCGGTGAGGGATCCCAGCAGCAGCGAAGTCTTGAAGGCGCGCACGATGGCGTCGTTGTTCCACAGCGCGACGAACCAGCGGAAGCTGAAGCCCTCCATCGGAAAACTGCCGAACTGGTTGGCGTTGAAGGCCAGCAGCACGACCACGGCGACCGGCAGGAACATGAAGAGGTAGACCAGCACCGTGAAGGCGCGGATCAGGCTCCAGCCGCTGAGGATGTTGCCGGTCATCGTCATCGGAAACTCTTGGCCAATTGGCCGATGCCGGCATAGCGGGTGTAAAGCATCACCACGCCACCGAGGATGACGAGCAGGGCGAGCGAGAGGGCCGAGCCGAGTGGCCAGTCGAGCTGGGTGATGATCGCCTCGAACACCAGGTTGGCGAACATGGCGTCGCGCGGCCCGCCCAGTATCATCGGGGTGATGTAGGTGCCGGCGCCGAGCACGAAGCAGAGCAGGCTGCCCGCGGCAAGACCAGGGACGGAGAGCGGCAGCGTTACCTCGCGGAAGGACTGCCAGCCGGTGGCACCCAGCGAGCGCGCCGCGTCGGTCAGGTTGGGGTCGATGCCGTCCAGGCTGACGTAGATGTTGAGGATCATGAAGGGCAGCAGGAAGTGGACTAGGCCCAGGATCACCGTGCCTTCGTTGTAGAGGATCTGTAGCGGCTCCGAGATGACGCCGATCCACATGAGGAACACGTTCAGCGCGCCGCTCACCCCCAGGATGTTGATCCACGACATGGTGCGGATGATGTAGCTGATCCAGAACGGCAGCATCAGCAGCAGGATCAGCAGCGTCTTGTGGCGCGTGGTCGAGCGCGCGATGAAATAGGCCGGCACATAGCCCAGGAGGATGCAAAGCGCAGTGGAGACGGCGGCGATGCGTAGGGTCTGGAACAGGATGTCGCGGTAGAAGCGGTCGGTCAGCACCTCGATCCAGTTGTCGAGGTAGAAGCCGGGCTGCTCGCCCCCGGCGGCGGTGCGCAGCCAGAAGGAATAGACGGCGATGAAGCAGACCGGCACGGCCAGCAGCAGGGTCACCGAGGCAAGCGCCGGCGACAGGAGCATCCACGGACGCGCACCCGGCGCCTCGGCGTCGCTTGCTGCCATTTTTCCCTTTTAAGCCTCTCTGATCCCCGGCTTTGTCGCCCGCGGGGTTGCCGCTTGATCGCGGATGTCCGGGGCAGTCTTCTCCTTCGCCCTTTATTGTGCAAATAGATAAGGCCTATACTGGTCATAGATTTGATCTATGAGGGGATGTTTGGGACCCGCGATGAAACCCTCCGGGCAAAAGGACAGCGGTGACCGCCTGGCACGCGAGCTGGACTGGAATCTGCTGCGCACGTTCATGGTGGTGGTGCAGGAAGGCAGCGTGACGGGGGCCGCCAGACGGCTCTACCTGCGCCAGCCGACGGTCAGCCATGCCCTGAAGCGGCTGGAAACCCGCCTCGGTAAGCGGCTCATCGAGCGCGGCCCGGCGACCTTCCGGGTGACCCCCGCGGGCGACGTGCTGTACCGCGAGTGCGTTGAGATCTACGGCAACGTCGCCCGGGTGGCGGTGCTGACCCGCGACATCCGGGACGAGATCACCGGTCATGTGCGCATCGCCATGGCCAGCCATGTGGTGTCGCCGATCTACGACGAGGTGCTGGCCGCCTTCCATGTCGCCAACCCCAAGGCGACCTACGAGATCGACGTGGAGACCTCCGCCGAGGTGACTCGGGCGGTGCTGGAGAAGTCGGCCAGCTTCGGGCTCTGCCTGGTGCACAAGCGCTCGCCGCGGCTGGAGTACAAGATGATCTACCGCGAGTACTTCGGCTTCTTTTGTGGACCCTCACACCCGCTGTTCGGCAGGAACGGCCTGACGCTGGAGGATCTGAAGGGCTACCCCGCGGTTTCCTTCAAGACCGACCAGTTGGCCGACGCCCTCAGGCCCGTCGCCCTGTTGCGCGCCCAGCATGACATCGATGACGTGGTGGTCGGCCACTCCTCCCACCTGGAGGAGGTGCGGCGTATGATCATCGCCGGGCTCGGCATCGGCCCCCTGCCGATCCACGTGGTGGCGCGGGATCTGCGCGACGGCCTGCTGTGGCGGTTGCCGCCCTACGAGGCACCGCCGGCGATCGACATCTATCTCGTGTGGAACCCGCACACCCACCTGAACAGGGCGGAGGAGGGGCTGCTGGCCGCCCTCCGCGACGCGATCGACGCCAAGCCGCTGAGCGACCGCATCTACGGCTAGTCGGACCTGGCCTTCCAATGGTGGCTGCATCGGGCCGCATCGGTTGCGGGCGCTGGTCTCTGGCGCAGCATAAGGTCCTTATGCCATGTGATCGCGATGCGGCAGACGACCGATTCATAAACCAATCTGTAAATTGGTCAAAACAGTCTCGCGTGACCGGCCGGTTTCTGTAACACTGGACTCTCTCCGCGTCCTTCGCTGCAAGGCGAAGGCCACAAGGAGGCAACACGCAGGGCGCAAGTCCCTGGCAGAAAAACAAAAACGAGGAGGAGAAGCGACCGTGAGGAAATCGGCCCTATTTTTCGCCGCCGCACTGTTGAGCACGTCGGCCGGCGCGGCCAGCGCCCAGACCGACATCGCCTGGGGTGGCTCAAATCCCGGCGGCGTCATGTACTACATGGTCGGCGTCGCCGGCACCGAGATCGGCAAGGAACTGCCGGACGTCAACATCACCCAGGTGACCACCGGCGGCTCCACCGAAAACGCCAAGCGCCTCATCAAGGGCGAACTCGACATGGGCATCGTCTACGGCTCCCACGTCTATATGTCGTTGCAGCAGAGCGGCCCCTTCGAAAGCGGCGACAAGGGCACCATGCTGCGCGGCGTCGCCATGGCCTACCAGGGCCCGACCTACTTCGTGACTCTGGGAGACAGCGGCATCGAGACGCTGGCGGATCTGGCAGGCAAGAAGGTGGCGCTCGGCCCGCCGGGATCGGGCACGGTGTTCAACTGTTCCAACATCCTGGGCGCCCTCGACCTGCTCGACAAGGTCGAGCCGTCGATGATGACCTTCGCCGATGCCGGCCGCGCGCTGGGCAACGGCCAGATCGACGCTTTCTGCCAGTCTTCAGCGCCGGCTGCGGCGGTGACCGAACTGGCGGAGACCCGCGAGATTGCTGTGCTGCCTTATGAGGACGGCCAGCTCGCCAAGATTCGCGAGGTCTATCCCTTCTACGCCGACGGCACCATGCCGGAGACCATGTACAAGGGCGTGCCGGCGACCGAGATGCCTTATACGACGGTCTATTGGGTGGCGCACGAGCGCGTGCCCGCCGACATCGTCGAGAAGGTGGTGGCGATCGCCTACGCCAAGCAGGAGGCGCTGGCCCAGGGCCACAAGGCCTGGGCGCAGATGAAGCCCGACGTCGCCAACTTCCAGGCGCTCGGTGCGCCCATGCATCCCGGCGCCGAGGCCTATTACAAGTCGAAGGGCCAGTGGCCTAACTGAGGTCTGACGGCAGCGGCCCCGCCCGGCGGCAGACCGGGCGGGGCCGTTCGCCTTTCCGGAAAGAAACCCGCTGATGTTCGACGCCGCCTGGCTGCTCCGGGTCGAGGGATCGCGCCGCACCCTCACGGGCCTCTATGCCCTGGCCTTCAACCTCGTGGCCATTGGCTTCTCCGGCTTCTACCTCTACACCTCCGGCTTCGGGCTGGTCTCGACCCAGAGCAACCGCGGCATCTACCTGATGCTGACCTCGGTGCTGGTCTTCCTGCTGTATCCTGCGCGCAAGGGCGCGCCGACGCACCGCCCCAGCGTCGTCGACCTCATCTTGATCGTGCTGACCGTGGTCACCATCGGGTACTGGATCGACCAGTACGTCAGCTATGCCATGTTCCGAGTTTCCTCGCCCAGTCAGACCGACCTGGCGATGGGCGCTGTCGCCATTCTCATCATGCTGGAGACCAGCCGGCGCGCCCTGGGCCCGACGATCTCCATCATCGCGGTGATCTTTCTGCTGCAACTCTACTACGGCAGCTACCTGCCCGGGCGCCTCTCGCATCCCGGTATGTCGGTGGAGCGTATTCTCGAGTTCACCTACTCGACGCAGGAGGCGCTGTTCGGTGTGGTGACCGCGACCTTCGCGACCTTCGTGTTTCCTTTCATGATCTTCGGCGCTTTCCTGGAGCGCTCGGGCGCCGGAAATTTCTTCATGAACCTCGGCACCGCCGTCGCCGGACAGTGGCGCGGCGGACCTGCCAAGGTCGCGGTGCTGACCTCGGCGCTGTTCGGGTCGATCTCGGGCTCCTCGGTCGCCAACGTGGTCACCACCGGCTCCTTCACCATTCCGCTGATGAAGCGCACGGGCTTCCGCCCGCACGACGCCGGCGCCATCGAAGCCATCGCTTCGACCGGCGGCCAGTTCATGCCCCCGGTGATGGGGGCCGGCGTCTTCATTCTGGCGACGCTGACCGAGACCAGCTATCTCACCATCGCCCTGATGAACGTCATTCCGGCGTGCGTGTTCTTCCTCTTCCTGCTGTCGATGGTCGATCTGGAGGCGGTGCGCCTGGGCCTGAAAGGCCTGCCGGCGGAGGACATCCCGAGCGTAGGGAAGGTGCTGGCGGAGGGCTGGCACTTCATCCTGCCGCTGGTGGTGGTCATCGGCCTGCTGTTTAGCGGCTACTCGCCGGAGTTCTGCGCCTTCTGGGGCACGGTCTCGGCTGCCGTGCTGTCGTGGCGCCGCAAGGAAACCCGCATGGGCCCGGCGGACATCGCCAAGGGCCTGGTCGGCGGAGCTCAAAGCAACGCTTCGGCGGGCGCGGCGATCGGGACCCTTGGCATCATCATCGGCGGCATCGTGCTGGCCGGCCTGGGCCTCAAGTTCTCCGCCGTGCTGATCGACTTCTCCCAGGGCAACCTCTTCATCGCGCTCTGCCTGGTGACCCTGGTCTCCATCATCATCGGCATGGGCTCGTCGACCACCGGCTCCTACATCATCCTCTCGGTGGTGGCGGCGCCGGCGCTGATCCAGCTGGGTGTGCCGACGGTGGCAGCGCACCTCGCGGTGTTCTATGCCGCCTGCCTTTCCAACATCACGCCACCGGTCTGCGTCTCCGCCTTCGCCGGGGCGGCCATCGCCGGCGCGCCGCCGATGAAGACCGGCTTCGCCGCCTTGAAGTACGGCGCCACCCTGGTGCTCATGCCGTTCAGCTTCGCCTACGTGCCGGAGCTGTTGCTCCAGGGAACCTGGATCGAGATCACCTACACCACCGTGCTCTACGCCAGCGGCTGCGTGCTGCTGGCGGTGGCGATCCAGGGGATGGTGCCGACCGGGCGCCGGGCGACGCCGGTGCAGCGCGCGCTGTTCGGCTGCGGCGGCGCGGCCTTCATGTTCCCGGCGACCATCTGGGTCGATCTCGCGGGCCTGGCGGCGGTGCTTGCCGCCGTTGCCCTGCTGCGCTTCACTCCGACGCCGGCTGGCCGTTTTCGGACCTGATCATCGACGGTCGCTCGCCCGGCGAAACGGCCGGTGCTAGAGTTCGATCATGCTTGATTTCGACACCTGCGAGGCAGCCCGCCGGCGGCGCGACCCAGCCTTTGACGGCCGTTTCTTCATCGCGGTAAAGACCACGGGAATCTATTGCCGCCCGGTCTGCCCGGTGAAGCAGCCGCTGACCCGCAACGTCAGCTATTTTCCCAGCGCCGCGGCGGCGGAGCGCGCCGGCTACCGGCCCTGTCTGCGCTGCCGGCCGGAAACCGCGCCCTTTTGTCCGGCCTGGAAGGGGTCCCAGGTGACGGTGGAACGTGCCCTGCAGTTGATCCGCGCCGGCGCCCTCGACGGTGGCGGTGTCGAGCATCTCGCCGACCGCCTGGGTGTCGGTCCGCGCCACCTCTCCCGCCTCTTCGAGCGCCACGTCGGCGCCTCGCCCCTGCAGACGGCGAAGACTTTGCGCATCCAGCGCGCCAAGCGCCTGCTGAACGAGACGGACCTGCCGATGGCGGAGATCGCCGTGCGTGCGAGCTTCGGCAGCGTCCGGCGCTTCAATGCGGCCTTCACCGAACTTTATGGAAGCCCGCCCTCGGCACTGCGCAGGCAAGGATCGAAGGGGATCGCCGGTGGCTGAGCCCGCTCTAGCCTACACCTACATGGCTACGCCGATCGGCCGCCTGCTGCTTGCCGGTACCGAAGAGGCGCTGCACTACTTGAGCTTTCCCTCCGGCCACAAGGCCTTCGGGCCGAAGCAGGGATGGCATCGCTCCGAAACGCCATTCGGGGAGGCGAAGCGCCAACTCGCAGAGTACTTCGCCGGAGAACGGCGCTCCTTCGACCTGCCGCTGGTGCTGACCGGCACGGCATTCCAGAAGCGGGTGTGGAATACCCTGAGATCGATCCCTTTCGGCGAGACGCGCAGCTACGGCTGGCTGGCGGCTGAGATCGACCGTCCCACGGCCAGTCGTGCTGTCGGCGCGGCCAATGGCGCCAATCCGATCCCCGTCATCGTTCCCTGCCACCGCGTCATTGGATCGAACGGCGCGCTCACCGGCTTCGGCGGTGGCATCGAGACCAAGCAGTTCTTGCTCGGGCACGAGGGGGTGTCCGTGCCCTAGCGCCGGCGTTCCAGCAGCGCCTGGATCGCATCGACCAGCTGCAGTTGGCCCGCCCAGCCGACACCTTCGGGCGTGATGTGGGAGAAGCCATCGATGAGAAACAGCTCGCTGCCCGGAACCGCGCGGGCCAGCGCCATGCTCTGCGAATAGGGGATCAGCGGGTCACTGCGCCCGTGCACCAGGATGAGACTGCGGTTGAGGCGCGAAAGGTCGCGCCCGCGCAGCGACAGCGCCTGCATCTGCGCCTTCACCGCCGCCGGCAAGGACTCGATAAGGGCAGGCACGCGGTAGGGATCGCGGTTGGTGATCAGGGCCAGCAGCGCGCGTCCATCCGGGCTCAGTTCGTCAGCGAGCGCCTCGACGTCCGGATCGCAGCGGGTGAAGCATTCTTCGCCCACCGCCTCCAGCCTGCGGCGGTCTCGCGCGTTGCTCAGCACGCCGGCGTTGCTCGCCAGGAAGATCCACTTCGCCGATTCCAAGGGGCTTCCGCTCTCCCAGCGACGACCGCCCGGCAGGCGGAACTGCCCGGTGGTGGCGAAGGTGACCACCGCCTCGGTGTCGTAATAGCCGCCGATACCGACCAGGAAGTCGGGCGCCGAGTCCGCTTCCACTTCGAGAGCGCCCAGGACGGCCAGGCCGACGGCATAGGAAATCGCGACGACCGCGACGGGAGGCTCCGCTTCTTCCCGGCGCAAATGGCGCAGTGCGTCGGCGATCGTCGTCGAATCCTCGAGACGCACGCGCAATGCCCGCGAACCAGGCACCTCCGGGACCATCACGCGGAAGCGCGCGCGCGCGAGCGAGCGTGCCAGATCGACCACCCTCGCGTCGTTCTTGCCCGCTCGGGTAAACCCCGGCACCAGGACCAGGGTGCCGCCCGCCGGCTGGTTGGGCTCGTAGAGATCGGCGATGTTCTCGCGCCCCTCGATGCTGTAGCGCAGGGTGGTGCGGCTGGGTGAGGGGGTCGTCTCTTTGAGCTCTGACGGCCCGCCGGCCGCGTCGATGTCCTGCAGCAAACGCGTCGCCTCCCAGCTTTCCGCAGTGACGCAGCCGGTGGCCATCAAGAGGAGCAGCAGGACGGTCGCGCGGGCGAGGCACGAGTATTTGTTGGTGAAGTGCATGCGGCATCCATCACGCCAGAGGCGCGGCGTTCTGTCGAGTCTCCACGGCGGCGGCTTTTTCGTGCTAGAAGGGACACCAAGAGAGAAATGGACGGAATGCACCGCAGGGACAGAGAGCATGAAGACCAAGGCAGCGGTATTGCACGAGATCGGCCGGCCCCGGCCCTACGCGGAGACGCGGCCCCTGCTGATCGAGGAACTGGACCTCGACCCGCCGGATGAGGGCGAGGTGCTGGTGCGCATCGGCGCCGCCGGGCTCTGCCATTCCGACCTCTCGGTGGTCAATGGCAACCGCCCGCGCCCTGTGCCTATGGCGCTCGGCCACGAAGCTGCCGGGGAGGTGGTCGAGGTCGGCCGCGGCGTCACCGACCTCGCGCCCGGCGACCACGTGGTGATGATCTTCGTGCCGAGCTGTGGCCACTGTCTGCCCTGCATGGAGGGCCGCCCGGCGCTTTGCGAGCCTGGCGCCCAATCGAACGGCGCCGGTACCCTGCTGTCGGGCCAGCGTCGCCTGCACCTGGAAGGCGCCGAGGTCCACCACCACATGGGCGTCTCGGCCTTTGCCGAGTACGCCGTCTGCGCAAGGCCCTCCCTGGTGAAGATCGACCCGGAGCTGCCGCTGACCGAAGCCGCGCTCTTTGGCTGCGCGGTGCTGACCGGCGTCGGCGCGGTGGTGAATACCGCGAAGGTGGTGCCGGGCAGCTCGGTCGCCGTGGTCGGCCTCGGCGGCGTCGGCCTGAATGCCCTCCTGGGCGCGCGCCTCGCCGGGGCGGAGCGCATCGTGGCCGTCGACGTGCTGGACGACAAGCTGGCGCTGGCCCGCCAGCTCGGCGCGACCGATACCTTCAACGCGGCCGATCCCGATGCCGTCGCGGCGATTCGCGAGGCCACCAAAGGCGGTGTCGACTACGCCTTCGAGATGGCCGGCTCGGTGAAGGCGATGGACCTCTGCTATCGCGTCACCAAACGCGGCGGCACCACCGTGACCGCGGGCCTCTCGCACCCCGATCATAAGTTCGAGGTGCAGCATGTCAGCCTTGTCGCCGAAGAGCGCACGGTGAAAGGCAGCTACATCGGCAGCTGCGTGCCCCTGCGCGACGTGCCGCGCTACATCGCGCTCTACCGCCAGGGCAAGCTCCCGGTGGACCGACTGATGAGCGCGCAGCTCACTCTGGAGCAGATCAACGAAGGTTTCGACCGCCTGGCCGAGGGCCACACGGTACGTCAGGTTATCGTGCCCTAAAGCCTTTTCCTTACGTCTGGGGCCTGCCGTAGTTCGCCAATGCCACCTCGACGTTGGCGACGAAGGTGGTGGTGGCGTTGCGCTGGGTCTGGCCGGCGCGTGATACCGCGAAGATGGTGAACTCAGTCAGCGGCTCGGCCGGCAGCACCGCCATCGAGGGCATCTTGAAGGCCGCCGCCGTGTAGTTGTCGACCACCACGCACTTGCGCAGCTGCGTGGCCAGGCCGGTCATCACCAGCAGCGAGTTGGCGGTGATGTTGCCGCGCGGCGGCACGCCGGCACGCTCCAGCGCATCTTCCAGCAGGGCGCCGATCGGTCGGCGCGGCATCTTCACCCAGTTGCCCTGCTCGCGCAGGCTGGCAAGCGGGAAGCACCCGTTACCCGAGAGCGGGTGCTCCCGCGGCACCAGGCAGACGAAGTGGCCTTTACCGATCGGCTGGAAGGTGAGGCCGCTTTCCGGCGGGATCGCGCCGGCAGCGAGGCCGACATCGACGCGACCGTCCTTGAGGGCGCGGATCTGCACGTCGGCGGCACCGGCGTCGAGGGTGAGGTTTAGGCCGGGCAGGGTCTTCAGCGTCGCCTCGACCGCCTTGGGCAGGATCTCCGGGGCCAGCAGGCCGATGGTCATCACCGACAGCGGCTGGCCCTCGCCGCGCCTGAGCGCGCGGATGGTGGCGTCGACCTTGGCGACGCCCTCGCTGAGGAACATGCACTCGGTATAGAGGACCTCCGCCTCGGCGGTCGGGATGATGCGGCCCTTATCGAGCTCGAAGAGCTTCATGCCGATGGCCGCCTCGAAGTCGCGCAGATGACGACTGACGGTCGGCTGCGACAACTTCAGCCGGCGGGCGGCGGCGCTGACCGACATCTCCTCGTAGACGGACTTGAACACTTCCAGCCGCTGTAGGGTGAGGTTGCTCATCGCCGCTGCCCAAATCAACTCGTAGATGATCATAGCAAAAAGCTATGGAATGCGAAATATTTTTGCATTTCGCCGATAGGTGCGATGTGGTCCCCTTGGTCCAACAAGGAAGCCCTGGAAACAGGGTTCGGGGGCGTTACGCACGTGCAACTCGTTGTCATACTGTCGTTTTTGATGGTGACCCTGCTCGCCGGGGGCGCCATCGCCTATATTATCGGTGCCTCGGCGGTGCTGAGCTTCGCGATAAGCGGCAACACGCTCTACCTGGCAGCCCTGCCGCAGCGGCTCTATGGCCAGCTCGACGTCTTCGCCTTTCTCGCCATGCCGTTGTTCATCTTCGCCGGCGACCTGATGAACCACGGCGGGCTTGCCCGCGCCCTCATCGACTTCTCAATGTCCCTGATCGGGCGCCTGAAAGGCGGCCTCGGCCATGTGAACGTCCTAACCAGCGTGTTCTTCGCCGGGGTTAGCGGCTCGGCGGTCTCCGACGCGGCGGCGCTGGGCACCGCCCTGGTGCCGGAAATGACGCGCCGCGGCTACCCGCTGGACTACGCGGCGGCGATTACCGGCGCTTCGTCGATCATCGGTCCGATCATCCCGCCCAGCGTCATCCTGATCTTCTACGGCGCCCTGATGGAGACCTCGGTCTCCGCGCTCTTCGCCGCCGGCATTGTGCCCGGCCTGCTGCTGGCCGGCGTGCTGATGGCGATGAACGCCTTCTATGCCTACCGTGACAACCATCCCGGCGGCAAAGCGGACGAATTGCCGCGTATCGTCCCGTCCTTCCTGAAGGCGCTGCCGGCGCTTACCCTACCAGTCATCATTCTCGGCGGCACCCTCTTCGGAGTCATGACCCCGGCTGAAGCGGCGGCCGTCGCGGTGGCTGCGGCCCTGATCGTCGGTATCGCCTACCGCGAGATGACCTGGCAGAAGCTCATGGGCAGCCTGACGCGGACGGCCGTCCTGCTGGGTGCGCTGTTCATCATCCTCTGTGCCATCTCAAGCTTCAGCTATCTGGCGGCGCTGGAGCAGTGGCCGCAGAAGATCGCGGCCCAGGTGAACGAATGGGGCCTCAGCCCCTTTCAGTACCTCATGCTGATCAACGTCATCTTCCTGGGCGCCGGCATGGTGATGGACGTGAAGGCGGCAGTGGCGCTCTTTGCGCCGATCTTCGTGCCGGTTGCCCTGCAGCTCGGCATCGATCCCGTGCACCTGGGCATCGTCATCTGCTTCAACATCACCATCGGCCTGCTGTCGCCGCCGCTGGGTGGCGTGCTGCTGATTCTCGCCACTACGGTGAACATGAATTACTGGCGCCTCATTCGCGCGACCTTTCCCTTTTTCCTTGCCGAGCTGTTGCTGCTGATGGTGCTGACGCTGTTCCCCGGGCTCAGCACCGCACTGCCCACCGCGCTTGGTTTGATGTGATGCACTCCCAGAAGAAGAACAGACAAAGGAGGCTTATTACCATGTATCGTTTCAGCCGAACCGTCGTCGCCGCCGCGCTTGCGGTGGCACTCGGCGCCAGCTCCGCCCTAGCTGCGGAGGTGAAGGTCGCTCTCAACGGCGTTCTCGATCCCAAGGTGAATGCCGAGGCGGCCTTCGTGAAGGGTCTCGAAGACGCCCTCGCCGGCACCGGTTTCACCGTCACCGCTTTTCCCTCCGAGACCATCGGCAAGGAGAGCGAGCGCTTCGACATGGTCTCGCAGGGCCTGATTCATGTAAATCTCGCCTCGGTCAACACCGCCTTCGGCCTGTCGCCGCTGGTCAAGGGCGTGCAGCTGCCGTTCTTCTTTCAGGACGCTGCGGAATTCGACCGTGTCATCGCTGAGTCCGCGCTGTTGGAGCAGATGAACGAGCCGCTGGTGTCGAACGGCGTGCGCATCGCCGGTTTCAACTACATCGGCGTCGCCATGGGCTTTCACAACACCAAGACACCGGTGACCAAGATCGACGATCTCGGCAGTCTACGCTTGCGCGCGATGAACGGCGAGCAGCTGAAGTTCATGGAATCCCTCGGTGCCCACGGCACCATCGTCGCCTGGTCCGAGGTCGCCAACGCGCTGCAGACCGGCATTGCCGACGGTTACATGAACCCGCCCAATTCCGCCCTGCGGACCGGCCACACCGATTTCCTGAAATACTTCACCCAGGCCAACATCTCGCCCTCGACACGGCTCGTGCTGGTCTCGCAGGATTGGTACGACGGTCTCTCCGCCGAGGAACAGGCGACCATCGACAAGGCGCTAGAGGCGGGTATTGCCGCCAATCGTGCCTGGGTCGACGACTGGGCCGCGCTGGTGCTGGAGCGCCAGAAGGAGGCCGGCGTGACAGTTTCCGAGTTGGCACCGGGTGAGCGCGACAAGATGGTGGAGCGCGCCACGTCGATCTACCTGGACGTCCTCAGCGAAGACGATCTGGCGAAGTACCAGGCGGCCGTGGACAGCGTGCGCAAGTAGCGCGCGCTCCGGCGGCAGAGGGGGCGGGGTGGCCGGCCGGTGAGCGGCGCCCCGCCTTCTCCTCCTGGAGACCGCGAGAGGGAAAGGTGAGATGACTTTCAAGCGTGCCATCGTCCGCCTCAGCGACGTCCTCGACCGCATCATGCGCCTGGCTACCATCGGTTTCCTGATGGCTCTGGTGTCGGTGGTGATCCTGCAGGTGATTGCCCGTTACGTTTTCGCCTCGCCGCCGGCCTGGACCGAGGAGATCGCGCGCTACGCGATGATCTGGGCCGGCCTCCTGGGTGCTACCATGTCGTTCAAGCGCGGCTTCGATCCGGCGCTGTTCGGTGACTTCCGCAGCCGGAACCGCTTTGTGCTCTTCGCCGCCAAGCTGGGGCGGAGCCTTCCGGTCCTGATCTACCTGTTGCCGATCCTGCTGTTCTGCTTCATCGGCGCCAATATGACCGTGGAGCGCAGCTTCCTGGTGCGCCACTCGCGCAGCATGGCCGACGCCTTTGATTTCCCGACACTCTTGGTCGCCATCGCCGTGCCGATCATGATCATGACCATTCTCGTTCACCTGGCCGCGCAGTGGTGCGGCGACAAACCCAGGAACGGCACGGTCGAATCTCTCGAGGTCGGCTGACTCGGCCTCACAGTTCCCCTCCATCTTACCAGCGCTGAGGTTCGCGACACGCGATGACGCAGGCAGACATACTGTTCAAGAACGCTGAGATCATCGACGGCAGCGGTGCCACGCGCTTCACCGGCGACCTCGCCGTCAGCGACGACCGCATCGTCGGCCTCGGCAACCTCGCCGACTGGCGCGGTGGCGAGACCATCGACTGTACAGGGCAGATCCTGGCACCAGGCTTCATCGACCCCCACACACACTACGACGAATCCGTGCTCACCGACCCAGAGATGACCTGCGCCATCAGCCAGGGCGTCACCAGCGTCATCAACGGCAACTGCGGCTTTTCCATCGCGCCTCTGACAGCGACGGGCGATCTGCCGGCGCCGCTTGCCTCCATCGTCGACGCCAGGCGCGAGCGGTTCCCCCGCTTCGCCGCCTATCGCGATCGGCTGGCCGACGCGCCGGCAGCACTGAATTCCGCCTGCCTCATCGGCCACGGCACGCTCCGGATCAACGCCATGGACGATCTCGGCCGCGCCGCCGATGCTGGTGAGATCGCGGCGATGCGCCGCCAACTGGACCAGGCGCTGGATGAGGGCGCCATGGGACTTTCCGCCGGCACCTTCTATCCGCCGGCGCGCGCGGCCAGCACGGCGGAACTGATCGAGGTTTCCGGCGTGCTGAAGGACCACGGCGCGCTCTACGTCACTCACATGCGCGACGAGGGCGACAAGGTCATCGAGGCTTTGGAGGAGACCCTGGTGATCGGCCGTCAGGCCTGCTGCGGCGTCCATGTTTCACACCACAAGTGCGCCGGCCTCGCCAACCATGGCCGCTCCGAGGAGACCCTCGGCATCATCGAGCGGGCGCGCCTGAAGCAGGACGTCGGCCTCGACACCACGCCGTACATCGCCAGCGCCACCATGCTGAACTCCGGCCGCCACCGCCAGGCCAGCCGCGTCATCATCACCGCCTCGGAGCCCTTCCCGGAGACAGCCGGGCGCGATCTTGCCGATGTGGCTGCCGAGTGGGGGTGTGACCTGGACGAGGCGGTCGACCGCCTGATTCCGGCGCTCGGCATCTTCTTCATCATGGACGAGCGGGATGTGCAGCGCATCCTCGGCTATCGGCACACCCTGGTCTGCTCCGACGGCATTGCCACCGGCAGCCATCCGCACCCGCGCGTGTGGGGCACGTTTCCGCGCGTGCTCGGCCACTACGCGCGCAAGCTAGGTCTGTTCTCGATGGAGGAGGCGGTGCACAAGATGACCGGGCTGACGGCGGCGCGCTTTCGCCTCATGGAGCGTGGCCGCCTCGCGGTCGGCCACTTTGCCGACCTTGTTCTCTTCGATGAAACGACGGTGATCGACGCTGCCACCTACGAGACGCCGGTGCGCCCCGCTGCTGGCATCTGCCAGGTCTTCGTCAATGGCCGCCGCGTGTGGCGGGAAGGCGCCGCGACCGGCGCTCGGCCCGGGCGGCCACTGTTGCGGGCATAGAAACAGGAAAGGGCCGCCGGCGGTGTGCCGGCGGCCCCTTGTCTGCGATGCAGGGAACTCAGGCGGCGCGGATGCGCTGCAGGAAGGCCTGAACCTCGCGGCTCACGGTCTCCGCTCTGTCCTGCATGATGGCGGAAGTTTCGCTCACCGACCGCGCCGTCGCTTCCGTGGCGCTCACCGAGGCCGTGACGTCGCTGATGGCCTTGGTGATCGACTGCGTCTCCCGGGCCGTGATGTCGGTGTTGCGGCTGATTTCGCCGGTCGCCGCGTTCTGCTGCTCAATGGCGGCGGCGATCGCACTGGTGGTTTCCAGCAGGTCGCTGACCACACTGGCGACATCCTTCATGCCTTCGACCGAATGACCGGTGGTCAGGTTCAGCACGTCGATCTGCTGGCGGATGTCTTCCGTCGCGCTGGTGGTCTGGGTCGCCAGGGCCTTCACCTCGCCGGCAACCACCGCGAATCCTTTGCCGGCGTCGCCGGCGCGGGCCGCTTCGATGGTGGCGTTCAATGCCAGCAGGTTGGTCTGCTCGGCGATGGAGTTGATGAGTTCGACCACCGAGCCGATCTTCTCGACGCTGTCGGCCAGGGCCGAGACCTGGCTCTGCGTCTCGGAGGACCGGGTCTTGGTCTTCTCGACCACCTGCTGCACCGACATGACCTGGCGGCGGATCTCCTCGATGGAGGAGGTCAGTTCCTGAGCCGCCGAAGCGACCGTCTGGACGTTGGAAGCCGTCGACTCCGCGGCGGCATTGACCTGCTGGGTGCCGTTGGCGGAGGCCTTGGCGCTATCGGACATCGCGTTCGATGCCTTGGATACCTTGCTCACCTCCTCGGCCAGCGCGGCGACCGCTCCGGCAACCGAACGCTCGAACTCGTCGGCGAAGCCGAGCAGAGCGGAACGGCGCTCCTCCTGCGACTTCTTCTCGGCGACCACCTGCTGCGCACGCAGCTGCTCGGTCTCTTTCATCTTCTCGCGGAAGTGGTTGAAGGCGCGAGTCAGGCGACCGATCTCGGTCTTGCTGTTGTCGGTCTCGACCACGGTTTCGCTGCGGCCTTCGCCGAGTTCCTCCAGCGCCGTCACCGTGCGGGTGAGCGGTCCGGTGATGCTGCGGCCGATGAAGTAGCTGAGGCCCAGACCGAGCGCCAAGCCGGCGCCGGCGAGCCCCATGAAGAGGGCGGCGCGCTGCCAGAACAGAGACTCGATGTCATCGATGAAAACGCCGGTGCTGACGATCCAGTTCCAGCGCGGGTCCTTGGCCGAGAGATACAGCTTCATGGCATCGTTGACCTTGGAGCCCGGGCGGCGGCCAAGAGATTCCGAATAGCCTTCCAGGAAGGCGTTGCCGTTGGTCGCCCGATGAAACAGTTCGTAGTTGCCACGCGCCTGCGGGTCCTCCAGCTTCAGCATGTTCTGGCCGATCTGCTCCTGGCGGGTGGGGTGCCACACCAGCAAACCGTCGTTGTCGAACACGAAGAAGTAGTTCTTCCCATCGAAGGTCATGCCCCCGAGCGCCTCGACTGCGGCTTTCTTGGCGGCCTCTTCGCTGAGAGTGCCATCGGCAGCCTGCTGGGCGTATAGGTTGATGACGTTGACAGCCGATTCAACCAGTCCGCGGAGCTTTACCTTGCGACCCTCGATCATGGTGCCCTTCAATTCGAAGAGCATGACCGAGGACAAGGCCACGAGGACAAAAGAGAGGGCGATGGTAATGAGGGCAAGTTTCTTGCCGATGGTCAGTCGCTTGAGCACGGGGGGAGGTCCGTTTTCCTGGTGGGACTACCCGGAATCACTACCATGTGTTCGTTAGTGCTCAGTTAATTTTCGAAACAAAACAAATAGTTATAATTTGGATGGTCGGCCCGGACCAAGGCGCGGATGGAATCGTCCGCCCGCTTTCCTGGGCGGGGATGACCGCGCCGGCCAGCACAGTCAGCCACGCCGCCGATGCCTGCCTTCCCGCTGTCCCTCAGCGCGAGCCGGCTTCACCCTCGGCGATCTGCGAGATCTGGCGGCCGAGTACCGCGACTTCCGCCTTCAGCTTGTCGATCTCGCGGCCTTGAGCGATCACCATCTCACTGAGGTCGTTCAGCGCCTTTTCGCCATAGGCGACATCGGCCTCGATCTTTTCCAGGGTTTTGGTGGTGGCATTCATGGTGCTTGTCCCTTGCGTTGACGTTCCTGGTGCGTTGACGTTCCTGGAGTTGCCGTCTGCGTATTGCGCCAGAGCGCCGGTCAGGTTGGGCGGCTGACCGTGCCTGCCTACTGACCATCTGGGATCGGATG
Organism: Pelagibius sp. 7325; assembly: GCF_037652055.1. Lineage (NCBI taxonomy): Bacteria > Pseudomonadati > Pseudomonadota > Alphaproteobacteria > Rhodospirillales > Rhodovibrionaceae > Pelagibius > Pelagibius sp. 7325. Next base: position 330,550 of record NZ_JBBKAH010000001.1, on the reverse strand, counting down.
TCCTGGTAACAAGGGCCGGCAGTGCCGGAGCGCCCAGGCTGCGGGCTTAGCGGTGCTGCGAGGCATGGCCGATGGCGAACATCTTTCCTTCGGCATCGTCCATCGGTAAAGCCAGGTCGATCAGAGTGCAGTGTGAACGGTCAATGTATTTCAGGCTATAGATCAGGATCGCCGCTCGCTTTTCAAAATAGACCAGTTGGTCGGATTGCTTCCACAAGGCATTGATGCTGCCGGTAACGTAGTCGTCGGTCACCAGTCCGACCACGCTTCCAGACCATTGGGCCTTCAAGGTCTCACCCATCAGGCGCATGCGGCTCTGCTGGTGTGCCGCGTCGTATTCTTCCAGGTAGATGCAGGACAAGGCGCTCGGGATCTCAGTCGGGTCGAAGCGATGTTTGATGGCGACACCGTTTTCGTTCACCAGCCGGCACCAATAGTCGAACAGTGCCTGGGCTCCCTCATCGGTGAGCAGACGTCGGAATGCTGCGATGTCGGCACCCGCCAGCACCTCCTTGACGGAAGGTCCGGAAATCAGTCCCTGGGCCGGCGGGTCGGATATCATATTTGGTTGCAGTGGGTTGAGGCAGTTGCTCCTCGGTCGTGGAGCGGATATGCCACCCGCCGGGGCTCGCGGCAAGGGACAGCGTGTCGGCTACCCCGAAAGCGATTTTACTTCTACAACTTTCTACTCCAGCGCGTTCGCGCGGTGATGCGGGCGGCCCGCCTCGGAACGTGCGGCTGCTTGCTGCGGGGGCAATGGCGGGCTTCACCCCTCCTCCGGTTTCTGCCACCATCGAGAGTTTCGTGTTTCCGTCGCCACAGCGTGGTTCGATCCGGCTGCGGGGGCGGCGGCGAAATGGGGTGCCGGCGGAAACGCCGCGATACCCCCTCTGCGCGGTCTACACCGATGGTCTGTTGCGGCGATTGATCTGCCTCAACGCCGGACCTGGATGCGCTCAGGAACATGACCATATGAACTCTGATGACAGTGTTTTGGAGGTATGGAAGCGCCATGGAGACCCCCCTGGAAATCACCTTCCGCAATCTGGACCACTCCGACGCGGTGGAGGCGCGGGTACGCGAGAAAGTTGGCAAGCTGGAGCAGGTATTCGATCGCATCACCTCCTGCCGGGTCACGATCGAAGCGGTGAACCGGCAGCATACCAAGGGAAACCTATTTCAGATCCACATAGATGTCGGCGTTCCCGGCAAGCAGGTTTCCGTGGGGCGCAATGGCAAGAACCATGCCCATGAGGACGTCTACGTCGCTCTACGCGACGCCTTTAACGCAGCGCGCCGCCGTCTGGAGGATCATTCACGCCGCAAGTCTGGTCGCGTGAAGTCACACGAAGTCCCGCCCCACGGCAAGGTGGCGAGCCTCTTTCCCTATGAAGGCTATGGCTTCATCCTGACGTCCGACGGTCGCGAGATCTATTTTCACCGCAACAGCCTCGTCGATGCCGACTTCGACAAGCTGACCGAGGGCCAGGAGGTCCGCTATGTCGCCGCCGAGGGCGAGAGCGCTAAAGGTCCACAGGCCAGTACGGTGAAGCTGATCGGCAAGCATCACCTGAACAGTTAGGGCTGAGCGTGAACGGACGGAACCGCGGTTGGCATCCGTCCGTTCACGTTAGTCCACTCTACGACAGGAGGCCGGGGGCTGATTCGTGCCCTGGCCGAGCGTCAATCTGGTGATCATCGTATCCTTCAGCGCATGAGCAGACTGCGGCTTATCGTTATCTATTCTGGCATCACCGCGAAATCGCCCCATATCAGGACGGGCAGAAGGGGACAGTCGAACAGCTGGGAGGTGCCGCAGCTATGCGCACCCTTGTCGTGATTTTCTCCCTCGCGGTCATGCTGTCTGGCGGCATTTACGCATTTTTGCGGTATGCCCCCGACCGTTTCGACCCCTTTGCTCCACTGGACATCGCGGAGGCACCGTCTTTCCTCACCGCGTGGAAGCTGCAGTCTCTGAAGGGCGATCCCTCTGCCTGCTTCGCCGCGCTCGATGCTGCCGGAATCTCCTACGCGGCGATGCCGGACCGCGAGACGGGGGAGGGGTGCGGTTTCGAGAATGCCGCACGCCTGCAGGACAAGGAGAAGCTGCCGGGGACAGGCGGGCTCCCCATGACCTGCCCGATGATCGCGGCTCTTGCGGTGTGGGAGCGCCACGACCTGCAGCCGGCCGCCCAGTCTCTGCTTGGTACGCGCGTCAATAGAATCGAACACTTCGGCAGCTATGCCTGCCGCAACGTGAACAATGCGGCCTCGGGCCGCCGCAGCGAACATGCCCGGGCGAATGCCCTCGACGTGGCCGGTTTTCGCCTCGAAGACGGTCGCGAGGTATCGGTATTGCGGGACTGGGGGAACGGCGGCGCGGAGGGTGCCTTCCTCAGGCAGGTTCACGAGGCGGCTTGCGGACGTTTCGCTTCGGTCTTTGGACCGGACTACAACACCGCGCACGCGAACCATTTCCACTTCGACATGGGCGGCTTCGGGCTGTGCCGCTAGTCCGACGAGGAGTCAGCGGTAGCGGGCCAGGATCGTACTTTGGGTTCCGTCGGCGATCATGTCGCTGAGCGCTTGCTGCATCCGTCTGACAGTGTGGTCCGGTGTATCCGGCGAGCAGGCCATGGAGAACACCTGTTCGAACAGCACGGCAACCTCCTCGACCGATACGCCGTCCGACTGCAGTCGGTGGAGGTAGGATTCAGAGACCGCCATAAGATCGACGCGGCCGCTCAGCAGCTTCTTCAGGGTGAGTTCGAGGTCGCGCGCGAGGTCGATTTTGGTGAATCCGGCATCACGCAGCAGCTCGACCGTGTAGTCGCCGGTCTGGGTGCCGGTGCGATAGGTGCTGGCTTCCTCGACGGTTGTCGCCGTGACGGCTGAGTTCGCCGCGCGGACCAGCAGGGTGCGCTCGACCAGCAGGGGCTCGACCCACTTGAAGTGCGCGTCACGGTCCACGGTGTGCGCGGTGGTGAAGACGCAGGTTCTTGGCTTCTCGCGGGCCAATCCGATGGCCCGCGACCACGGCAGCAATTCCATGTCGTAGGCGATCCCGCTGCGCCGCATGATCTCGCGCACCTGTTCGGCGCCCAGCCCGACGATCGTGCCGCCCTCTTCATAGTTGAAGGGCGCATACTCCTCGGTCGTCAGGTGGAGAGCCTCCTCGGCGCCCGCCGGCCTGGCCGCGAACAGCGGGGTGGCCAGCAGCAGCCCCGCGGCGGTTGCGGCTGCCGCGAAACGTTTCATGGTCTCGCGAACGTTCTTGCGCATCCTCCGGATCTTCCTCGCTGCAGGTCTGAGGGGGCGGTTTTCGCTACCACGGACCTTTTAAGTAGAAATTGGCCGCAAAAATAATCAGAACACCAATAAACTCGAGCGATCTCATATAACTATCGGAATTTGCGTAAAGAATCGTTTAAGGAGAGCCTACTACTGTGTTCTGGTCTAAGGGTCGGAAAGAATAGCAACTGATTTAGCTTTCTCCTTCGATCGTTGGTCAGTGCTTTACAAGACAACAACGGCCCGCATGCAACACAAGCACGCGCGATTTACCGGTACCTCGATCCGCAACCGCATCGTCATGACGGTGCTGGCGACGGTGGTGGTGGTGTCGATGATCAGCACCGCGCTGTCCGGACAGGAGCACGCCGCCCGACTGATCGGCGACCTGAAGGCGGAATCGCAGGTGCTCACCAGCGTGTTCGGTGACACTCTGGCCGATCCCCTGTGGGACTATGACTACGAGATGGTCCAGCAGCGCCTGGAGCGCCTGGCGGCGACCGGGTCAATCGCCGGTGCCCGCGTCCTGGCGATTGATGGCGAGAAACTGGCCGAGGTGATGGTCGAGGGATTCAGTCCCGACGCGGCGGATGCCAACGCGCAGGGCGACTTCCTGGGGTTCGACCGCGAGATCACGGCGGAAACAGGCGAGGCCGTCGGCACACTGTCCCTCTGGGTTTCCACGGCGGGAGTTTCCACCGAGGTCTGGAAGGCGGTGCGCGACGATGCCACCACGGCAGCTGTCCTGGCGGTGATCAGCGCGGTGATCGTGTTCCTCGGCGTCAATCTCATCACCGATTCCCTGGCGCGGGTGACCGACGCCATGGTGCGCATCGGCGAAGGCGACCTGGATACCCTGATTCCCTCGGGCAGCCGCAACGATGAGATCAGCCGCATGGCCGCGGCTTTGGAGAGGCTGCGATTGAACGGCCTAAGGGTCGAGCAGGCCGAGCGCGGGCTGCGCCGTGCCAACGCCTATCTGGAGCAACGCGTCACCCAGCGCACCGCCGAAGTGGAGAAGGCGCGCTTTCAGGCCGAGCAGGCCAACCGCGCCAAGACCGAGTTTCTCGCCAACATGAGCCACGACCTGCGCACACCGCTGAACGCCATTCTCGGCTTCAGTGAGATGATGCGCGCACGCGCCTTCGGGCCGCTGGGCGACCAGCGCTACGAAGAGTATGTCGACGACATCCACCACAGTGGATCTCTGTTGATCGCCCTCATAAACGACCTGCTCGACATTTCCAAGGTCGAGGCTGGCAAGTATGAGTTGACGGAGGAGAACGTCGACATCGAGCAGGTGATCCAGGGTTGCCAGCGCCAGGTGGCGGCCGCTGTCGCGTCCGCCAGCCAGCGCCTCTGCATCGAGGTCGCACCGGATCTGCCCGCACTCTGGGGCGACAAGCGGGTTCTGGTGCAGATCCTCAACAATCTGCTGTCCAATGCGATCAAGTTCACGCCTGAGGGCGGCCTGATCACGGTGACCGCTTGGAGCGATCCCCAGGGCCGCCTTCTGCTGAGCGTCGCCGACAACGGCATCGGCATGACCGAGGAAGGCGTCGCCAAGGCGCTGCGCCCCTTCGAGCACGCGCACAGCGCGCGGGCCCGCGAGCACAAGGGCACCGGCCTGGGCCTGCATCTCTGCGACAACTTCATGCGGCTCTTCGACGGCAGTCTGGAGATCGCTAGCCGGGCCGGCGAGGGCACCACGGTCACCATCGCCTTCCCGCCGGAGCGCGCCGCGGGCGCCCGCCGCTCCGCCTGACGCGACGAGAATCCCTTTACCTGAACCGCCAGGCCTGTGTGCGGGTCAGCACACCTTTTGAGACCGCCAGGTGCAGGATACGCGCCGCAGCGTTGGTATAAAAGATCATCATGCCCATGGCTGCGGCCGGGGCGATGTCGCCTGCATCGTCCATGTTCAGCACGGCCACCGAGGCCAGTGTGGTGGTCGGCGCATAGAGGAAGACCACCGCCGAGACGGTCGTCATGGCGTTGACGAAGAGATAGATCGAGATATCGAGGATCGTCGGTAGGCAGACCGGGACGGTCACCATGCGGAACAGCTTGGTGAAGGGCTGCTTCAGCGAAGCGGCGACCGACTCGAACTCGCGGTCCATCTGCTTCAAGGCCGTCATCGCGGTGAGGTGCGATACGGTGTAGAAGTGGGTTACCGTGCAGATCACCAGGATCGCCATGGTGCCGTAGAGCGCGTTCAGCGGGTTCGCCGGGTTGTTGAAGAAGAAAATGTAGGCGAGGCCGAGCACCATGCCCGGGATCGCCATCGGCAGCATGGCGAGCAGCTGAAAGAGCGTGCGCCCGGCTTCGAAGCCGCGGGTTTTTTCCACCATGTAGGCGCCGGTGAAGACCACCAGGGTGCCGAACACGGCGGTCAGGAGCGCCATCTGGATGGAGTTGTAGTAGGAGTCCCAGCCGCCGCCGTCCATCAGGTCAAAGGCGTAGTTCTTGAGGCTGAGGCTCAGGTCATAAGGCCAGAACTTGATCAGCGCCGCGAATTGGCAGACTCCCAGAAGGCCGAGGATGAAAACCGCGATCAGGCTGCAATAGGCGAAGGCGAGGGCATCAAAGCGTGGCTTGGGTTTGGGTTGGTAGGGTACCGAGCGGGCGGATAGGGCGGCTACCTGCTTCTTCTGCACCACCCGATCAACTGCGAAGGCAAGCAGCGCCGGCACCAGCAGCACGACGGAAACCACTGCGCCCATCTCGAAATTCTGCTGGCCGATCACCTGCTTGTAAATGTCGACCGCCAGCATGTTGAACTGGCCGCCGATGACCTTGGGCAGGCCGAAGTCGGTGATCACCAGGTTGAACACCACGAAGGCGGCGGAGATCAGCCCGTAGCGCGCGCCGGGAACGGTGACGGTCCAGAAGATCCTCCAGCGGCCGGCCTTGAGGCACTCGGCGGCCTCGTAAAGCCGCGCGTCCGAAATCGCCAGCGCCGTGGTGATGATGATCATCGCGTGCGGGAAGGTGAAGAACACCGATCCGATGACGATGCCGATGGGCCCGTAGATGGATTCACCCAGCAGCAGCTCTTTCAGCATCCCCTGGTTGCCGAAGAGGTAAACCAGGGCAATGCCGGGCAGCAGCGAGGGCACCAGGATCGGGGCCATGGCGACGAGGCGGAAGACGCCCTTGAACGGCATGCAACTGCGGTTGAGGGCGTAGGCAAAACCGAAGGCCAACGCCACCGTAATGATCGTGCTGATGACCGCGATCGCCAGTGAGTTCTGAATCGACTGGAAGAGCGCCGGCGTCGAGAAATAGGTCGTGTAGTTGGCAAGGCCGAGGTCGCGCACGGGACGCAGCATGACCCGGCGGAAGGTGTTGGAATCTACTTCCTGCCATGCGGTGCCGGAGAAGCGCTCCGAGCCGATGAGGTAGACCGCATCGTCGGTGGTCCCCCTGATGCGGTAATGCACCGGGCTGCGGAAGCTGAAGTCCGGGAAAAAGCTGGCTGCCGGCAGGCGCCCGTCGCCGGAGGTGGCGAGGTCCTCAGGCGCGACCGCCTGCACCTGCTCGTTCAGGGCCGCGGCGGAGACTGGTGGATTGACGAAATTGCCCTGCTCATCGCTGACCTGGAATTCGTAGGCGGTCAGGTCGAAGCTGAAGGTCGAGAAGGATTTCGACAGCATGGCGTAGAGCGGCAGCGCGAGCCCGACGACGAGGTAGAGCGCGATGACCACCATGAAGCCGCGCATCACCAGGTCGTCGCGGCCCATTCTGGCCCGCAGCGGACGGCCTTTGGGGAGGGCGAGGCTCTCAGCCATCATAGTGCCGTGTCCTTGGCCTGGCTCTTTGCGGCGAAGGCGATGAGGCGGCTGGCCGGCAGCTCGATGGTCATGGCGGCGCCTTCGGCCAGGGCGAGGCGGCGCACCGCGTTGATCGAGAAGTCGGCGTAGAGTTCCTCGCCGTCGAGTGCCGCGCCGCTCAAGCGCGAACGCCAGAAGGAGCCGAGAAACTCCATGGCGTCGATGGTGACCTCGACCAGGCCGCCGCCGCTGACCGCCGCCTGGGTGCCGGCGGCGTGAGGGATGATGTCCTCGGGGCGGATGGTGACGGTGATCGACTGGCCCGCCTTCAGGCCGTCGGTCATGCCTTCAAGCTCCAGCTTGCCGAGGCTGAAACGGCCCGGCGCACTGAGGGTGGCGTGCAGCTGGTTGGTCTCGCCGATGAAGTCGGCGACGAAGAGCGACTTCGGCGCCCGGTAGATCTCGGTCGGCGTGCCGATCTGCTCGATCACCCCGTGGTTCATCACCACGATGCGGTCGGCCATCGACAGCGCCTCCTCCTGGTCGTGGGTCACCATGATTGTGGTGACGCCCAGCTTGCGCTGCAGCTCCTTGATCTGATGGCGCAGGTGGACGCGCACCTTGGCATCGAGAGCCGACAAAGGCTCGTCCAGCAACAGGAGGCCGGGCGCGGTGGCGATGGCACGGGCCAGCGCGATGCGTTGCTGCTGGCCGCCGGAAAGCTGCGCCGGGTACTTCCTGCGCTGATCGGCGAGGCCGACGAGGTCGAGCAGTTCGGTGACGCGGGCCGCTACCTCCGCCTTGGAACGGCCGCTGTTCTCCAAACCGAAGGCTATGTTGCGCTCGATGGTGAGATTGGGGAAGAGGGCGTAGGACTGGAACACGATGCCGAAATCACGCTGGCCGATCGGCAGGGTGGAGATGTCGCGGCCGGCCTGCTCGATGCGGCCGTGGGTCTGCAGGTCGAGGCCCGCGATGGCGCGCAGCAGGGTGGTCTTGCCGCAGCCCGAAGGGCCGAGAAAGCAGACGAACTCGCCTTCTTCGACATCCAGGGAGACGTCGCGGAGCGCGGTGAAGTCGCCGAACTTCTTGTAAAGGTCGCGGATGCGCAGGTAACTGGACAACGAACAAGCCTCGCTGTAGGACCACAGCCCCGCTCCCGTCCGCCGACGGGCAGGCGTCAAGACGCAGTATGCGGGAGCGACGGCCAGATCGAAAGAGGGCGCCGCTCGCGCGGCGCCCTCTCGATGATGGTCAGGACGGTGTCAGCCCTTCGGCTCGGACTTCGAGTCGTAGCGCTTCTGCCATTCCTCGAGGATCTTCGCGCGGTTGTTGGCGGCGAACTCGAAGTCGTTGTCGATCATCTTCTCGATCAGGTTTTCCGGAAAGAACTCGACCGGCTTGGCGACGCCCGGCATGGCGACCACCGCATAGCCGGTGTTGTACATCTCGTTGGCCTTCTTGGTGATCGTCCAGTCGACCAGCGTCTGGGCGGCTTCCAGCTTCGAGGTGCCGGCGACGATCGCCGTGGCTTCCATGTCCCAGCCCACGCCCTCTTCCGGGACGATGATGTCGATCGGCGCACCCTCGGCCTTGGACTTGGCACCACGGAACGCGAAGGAAATGCCGATCGGGATCTCGCCGGAGGCGGCCAACTTGCAGGGGGCCGAGCCGGAGTGGGTGTAACGGGCGATGTTCTGATGCAGGCCGTCCATGTAGGCCCAGCCCTTCTCTTCGCCGAACATCTGCAGCCAGGAGGAAACGTCGAGGAATCCGGTCCCCGAGGAGTTCGGGTTCGGCATGATGACGTGTCCTTCGTAAACCGGCTTGGTCAGGTCCTGCCAGGACTTCGGTGCCGGCAAGCCCAGCTTCTCGGCCTCGACGGTGTTGAAGCAGACCGAGGCGACCCAGGCGTCCATGCCGACCCAGGCCGGCGGAGAGCTCTTGTCGACGAACTTCTTGTCGAGCTTCTCGACGCCCTTGGGCGCGTAAGGCTCCAGCATGCCTTCGGTCTTCAGCAGCAGCAGCGAGGTCGCTGCCAGCCCCCAGATGACGTCGGCCTGCGGGTTGTTCTTCTCGGCCAGCAGTTTGGCCGTGACGACACCGGTCGAATCGCGGACCCAGTTGATCTTGATGTCCGGGTGGTCCTGGTTGAAGGTTTCCGCGTAGCGCTTGAGGTCTTCCGCTTCGACGGCGGTATAGACCGTCAACTCGGTTTCCGCCTTTGCCGCCGCGGCGACCAGCAGGCTGGCCGCGGCTGCGGTCAGCAAGATTTTCCGAAAAGCCATGATGTCTGTTGCTCCCTGTTGGCTGGCCGTAGGTCTGATTTGCTCAGATTATTGTGACGTCCATACGATTCTCGGCGTCGCTGTCGGCCCTGTGTGGCGTGGCAGCGCCCTTCCCCTGCGATCATAGTGCCCGGCAGGCTTCAATAGGGGAAATCTATTCTTTTTATGAATTGAAAGCTTTTGCTGATGGTCGGGAAATCAGCCGGTCAGCGTCAGAACCAGCACACCCAAGCCAACGGTGAGCGCCGCGGCGATGCGGCTGATCCAGGGGCGTTCGCGGAATATGACAACCCCAAAGAGAGCGGCGAAGATCACACTCGACTCACGTAACGCCGAGACCATGCCCAGCGGCGCCAGGGTATTGGCGTAGATGACCAGGCTGTAGGCCGCCACCGCGCAGAAGCCGCCGAGATAGCCGACGGCGAGGGTCCCACGCACCTCCGGCGTGAACTGTGGGCGCAAACGCAGCCAGAGGAAGAGGGTGACCAGGAACTCGGTGACGAACAGCCAGCCCATGTAGCCGAAGGGGCTGCCGGAGAGTCGGACGCCGATGCCGTCGACCACGCTGTAGCTGGCGATGATGAGACCCGTTGCCAGGGCCGCCGCCGTCGAGCGCGGATCGGGGATGCTGGGCCCGCGCGAGAAGAAGGCGAGGATCGAGATGCCGGCGGAGACCAGCACCACGCCGCCCCAGCCGAAGGGCGAGAGCTGTTCGCCGGCGAAGACCAGAGCGCCGATCGAAACCAGCAGCGGCGCGCTGCCGCGGGCGATGGGATAGACCCGCGAGAGATCGCCCCACTTATAGGCCAGCGCCAGGAAGTAATAGTAGCCGTAGTGAATCACCGAGGAGGCGGCGATGTAGGGCCAGGAGGCGATGTCCGGCGTCTGCGCCCACAGCAGCAGACCCAGGCCGACGGTGCCGTTGGTGGCAGCAACGGCGGCCAGCACCAGGGCACGCGCCCGCGTGCCCTTGACGATGGCGTTCCAGGTGGCGTGCAGGACCGCCGCGCCGAGCACCAGCGCCACTGCGAACTCAGACAATCGGGACCCTAGCTTTTATAGTTTGCTCTCGCGGGGCGGATTCTTCGGCCACCCGGTTTTTTCGTTTTTCAGACTGTCATCCCGGCCAAACGCGCTTGCGGTCGCGAGTCATGGATCCTCGGGGCAAGCCCGAGGGTGACGAGTGGAGGGATTGCGAAGGATCGCGTGGCTCACCCCCAGGGCAGCGAGAAGGTCTTCACGTTGGTGTAGCTCTTCATCGCCTCGATGACGCCTTCCTTATAGCCGAGGCCTGAGTCCTTGATGCCGCCGAAGGGCGACATCTCGATGCGGTAGCCGGGCACTTCCCAGATATTCACCGTGCCGACCTTCAGGCCCTTGATGTAGGCCTGCATGCGGCGGAAGTCGTTGGTGCAGACGCCCGACGACAGGCCGAAGGCGGTGGAGTTGGAGATGCGCATGACCGCCTCGTCCTCGTCGGGCACGCGCACGATGGGAACGATGGGGCCGAAGGTCTCTTCCATCACCAGTTCCGACTCGTGGGGCACGCGGTCGACCACGATCGGCGGCAGCAGCGCGCCCTGGCGGCCCGGATTGTAGAGGATCTCGGCGCCGTCCTCGGCGGCCAGGTGGACGCGCTTTTCGAACAGCTCGGCCGCCTGGGCGTGGACCACGGTCCCGAGGTCGGTGTCCTTGGCCATGGGATCGCCGAAGCGGATCTTCTTCGCGCGCGCCAGCACCAGCGGCACGAAGCGGTCGGCGATGCTCTCCTGGCAGAGGATGCGCTTTACCGCCGTGCAGCGCTGGCCCGAGTTCTTGGTGGCGCCGGCGACGGCCAGGTCGGCCGCCTTGGCGAGGTCGTCGTCGGAGAGGTCGTTCAGGATGATCAGCGGATCGTTGCCGCCCAGCTCCAGCACCGTGCGCTTGTAGCCTGCCTTCTCGGCGATCATCTTGCCGACCGGCACGCCGCCGGTGAAGGTGATCAGCTCGATGTTCGGATTCTGGATCATCTCCAGGCCGATGTCCTTCGGCCAGCCGGTGACCACCGAGAGCATCTCCGGCGGCAGCCCGGCTTCGTAGAGCACGTCGGCCAGGATCAGGGCGGTCAGCGGCGTCAGCTCCGTCGGTTTCACCACCATGCAGTTGTTGGTGGCGACCGCCGGGGCGATCTTGTGGGCCACCATGTTGAGGGGATGATTGAACGGCGTGATGGCCGAGATTGCCGTCAGCGGCTCGCGCGTCGTGAATATCTTGCGCGGCTTGCCGTGCGGGGTGAGGTCGCAGGAGAAAATCTCGCCGTCGTCCTGAATGCACATCTGCCCGGAGAGAGTGAAGACGTCGTAGGCGCGGCCCACCTCGTAGAAGGAGTCGGCCTTGGAGATGCCGAGTTCCAGGGTGATGACGTCGGAGATCTCGTCCTTGCGGGCGACCAGCAGCTCGGCGGTCTTAAACAGGATCTGCTGGCGCTCGTAGCGGGTCAGTTTCGGCTGGTAGGCGGCCGCGATCTCGAAGGCCTGGCGGGCGTGCGCCGCGTTGCCCGCCGGTACCGTCCCGATGACCTCGCCGGTGTAGGGGTAGTGCACCTCGATGATGCCGTCGGCGTCGGCCTTGCGCCCGGCAATGCGCATGGGCTCGTGGCGGACGGCGGGGGCGGCGGCTGACTTTGCAATGGCCATGGCGGAAGCTTCCTTTACTCGGCAGCCGCGGAGCGGACGGCCTCGGCATGATTGAGGGCGATGTCGAAGGCATCGAAGTTGCGCAGGCGGCGACCTTCCAGGCCGCTGACCGGGCGATTGACCACCAGCGGCACGCGCTGCTCGCTGACACCGCCGTGGGAGCGCAGCGGGACCTCGAGTCCGGAGAGATCGTGCTTGTCGGGCCGCGTGCCGACGGCACGGGTCTTCTCGGTGACCACCACCAGTTCTCCGATGCGGTCGCCCGGCAGCTCGAAGGCCTTGGCGGCCTCCTCGCGGGTCAGCACCCGCTCGACGCCCTGCAGGCCGGCGACGAACCTGGCCACAGCGGCGACGTCCGCGTCCTTCGGCAGGTAGACCGTGGCGTAGGAGCCGAGCGCGCCGTGATGCACCACGTAGGGATCGGTGATCGGCAGGATGGTGCGCGCCTTACCGGTGCCGAGGAAAACGTCGAGTTCGCTCTGCAGGTAGAGCACGTTGGGCGACCCGTCGGCTTTGTGCTTGGCATTCATGCCGTGGTCGGCGGTCAGCACGATGACCGCACCGGCGGCGTCCAGCTCGGCAAAGTAACCGTCCATCATGGCGTAGAAGTCGTTGGCGCCTTCGCTGCCCGGGGCGTGCTTGTGCTGGATGTAGTCGGTGGTCGAAAGGTACATAAGATCGGGCCGCATGGACTCCATCAGCTTCACACCAGCGGCGAAGACGAACTCCGAGAGGTCAGCCGAATAGACGCTGGGCAGCGGCTTGCCGACCGTCTCCAGCAGGCCGTCGATTCCGTTGTCGGCGATGGTCGCCTTGTCGGCCTTCTCGGCAGAAAAGCACACGGCCTCTCCCGCCTTCATGGCAAGCCCGTGGCCGAGCAGCGAGCGCAGCTTGTCCTTGGCCGTTACCACCGCGATCTTCGCGCCGGCTTTTTGGAAGGCCGCGAAGAGGGTCGGCGCGCGCAGGTAGGCCGGGTCGTTCATCATGACCTCGGCATTCTTCGCCGGATCGTAGAAGAAATTGCCGCAGATGCCGTGCACCTTCGGCGGCTGGCCGGTCACGATGGAGAGGTTGTTGGGGTTGGTGAAGCTCGGCACCACGCAGTCGGCGCGCAGGTCGGCGCCACCCGGCAGGGTCGCCTTCAGCCAGGGCATGCGCCCGGCGGCCACGGCCTCTTCCATATAGTCGGGCTCGGAACCGTCGATGCAGACGACGACGACCGGTGCCTTGGGGAAGGCGTATTCACGTTCGTTGACGGTGACGGCGGCGGCTTTGTTCATCTCTCGTCCTTTGCGTTTTCAGGCGACCAGCTTGGCGCGCTCGTCCATGGCGGCGGCCGGCGGGGTGGCGTCGTCGACGCCCATCTCTTGCAATGCTTCGGCGACGGCGCCGACCAGCCGGCGCATCACGGTGGCATCCATCCGCCCGATGCAGCCGATGCGGAAGGAGTCGACCACCGTCAGCTTGCCCGGATAGATGATGAAACCCTTGGATTTCAGCAGGTCGTAGAACGTCTGGAAGCCGAACTTGGGGTGGGCGGGGTTGAAAAAGGTGACGATGATCGGCGACAGCCAGCCGTCCTGCAGCAGGGTCTCAAAGCCGAGCTTGCGCATGCCCGCGACCATGACGTCGCGGTTTTCGGCATAGCGCTTGCCCCGGCCGGCGACACCGCCTTCGGCCTCATGCTCCCTCAGGGCCTGGAGGAAGGCGGCGACCACGTGGGTCGGTGGCGTGTAGCGCCACTGGCCGGTCTTCTCCATGTTGGACCACTGGGCATGGAGGTCGAGGCTGAGGGAATGGCTGCGGCCCTTGGACTGTTCGAGTTCTTCCCGGCGGGCGATGACAAAGCCGAAGCCGGGCACCCCCTCGATGCACTTGTTGGCCGAGGAGACCATGGCTGTATAGGGAATGTCGCGCAGGTCCAGAGGCAGGGCGCCGAAGGCGCTCATGGAATCGATCAGCAGCTTCTTGCCCCTGGCGCCCACCACCTGGGCGATCTCCGCCACGGGATTGAGGATGCCGGAAGAGGTCTCGCAGTGGACCAGCACCACGTGGGTGAGCGCCGGATCGGCTTCCAGCGCGGCGGCGACCTCGGGCCCGCGCGGCGGCAGGTAGTCGCCCTTGTCGATCACCGTGTAGGCGCGGCCCAGATAGTCCAGGGTCTGGGCGATGCGCTGGCCGTAGGCGCCATTGACCAGGACCAGCGCCTTGCCGTCGCGCGGCAGGAAGCTGCCCAGCATGGCCTCGACGGCGAAGGTGCCGCTGCCCTGCATGGGCACGCAGTCATACGCGCCCTGGGTATCTCCGGCGATCGCCAGCAGGCGGCGGCGCAGTTCCGCGGTCATCGCGCGGAAGTCGCCGTCCCAGGAGCCCCAGTCGCGCAGCATGGCGCGCTTCACGCTGGCCGAGGTGGTCAGCGGACCGGGGGTCAGCAGGTAGGGCTCGCCCTCCAAGGGCGCCTCGCCCATTGAAAAATTTGGGGTAACGGTTGCTCCGCCGGTGGGGGTCATCAGCGTCGCTCTCCTCAGCGGGTTTAACTGAAAGCAAGGGCCCCCGAAGGAAGCCGGGGGCATCCTGGGCCCGGCCCACCTATCTGTAAAATCGTTATTTTGTATACGTTTGATAGGTTATACTAATAGGAGTCTGTGACGCTTTTTCGAGCTTTTTCGCCAAAAAGGGGCCGCCTTGCGCTACGTCCAACTGAGGGCTTTCCACTACGTGGCCATCTGCGGCGGGTTCTCCCGCGCCGCCGAGGCGCTGTGTCTCACCCAGCCGGCGATCTCAGATCAGGTGCGCAAGCTGGAAGAGGAGTATGACGTCATCCTCTTCAACAGGCACAAGAAACAGGTGAGCCTCACCAGGGCCGGCCAGCAGCTGCTGGAGATCACCCGCCGCCTGTTCGACGTGGAAAAGCAGGCCCTCGAGCTGCTCTCCGAATCGCGCGCTTTGCGCGCCGAGTCGCTGCGCGTGGTGGCCGATTCGGCCCACCACATGCTGCACATCCTCGGCCGCTTCCGCGAGCGCTATCCCGGCATCGCCATGGTGGTGAGTTCCGGCAATTCGGAAGAGGTCATCGCCCAGCTCTACGACTACGAGGCCGAGGTCGGCATTCTGGGCGAGGTGCCGGAAAGCCGCGACTTTGAGGTGATCAAGCTCAGCTCGACGCCGCTGATTGCCTTCACCAACCACGATCACCCCTTGAGCGGGCGCAAGGCGATCACCCTCGCCGAACTGGCCGAGCAGCCGCTGGTGCTGCGCGAACGCGGCTCCAAGACCCGCCAGAGCATCGAGGCGGCGGCACGCGCCCAGGGGCTGGCGCTCACGCCCTCGATCGAGGCGGAGGGTCGTGAGGCGGTGCGCGAGATCGTCGCTACCGGCGGTGGAGTGGGCGTCGTCTCAGCAGCCGAGTTCGGCCAGGATCCGCGCCTGGTCCCGATTCGCCTCTCCGACAGCGAGGTGCTGATGGACGAGGCCCTGGTCTGTCTGCGCGAACGCGCGGCCGGCAAGGTCATCCGCGCTTTCTTCGAGACGGCGCGCGAGGTCGCCGCGGCCGGCTGAGCCGGGTCATCGCTTTGGTCTCTTCGGCGTTGTTTCCATCTCGTCGCTCGCCGCCGCCGGGCGATCTCGGAAGCTTTTGATAAGCGGCACAAATTGATTGCCAGCCCGACGCCGGGGGCTGTAACTTTTCTGCCATATAAATGTAAAAAAGCATCCGTTCTCCGTGCGATTGCACGAGCGGGACGGAGGACATACGCCATGGGAGGCTCTCTAAATGCGCAAAACCCGCACATTTCTTTCACTGTTCCTGGCCGCCGGCCTGATCGGCTTTGCCGGAACGCTGGCGACGCCCGCAGCGGCGGAAGACTGCCCGCGCAGCTTTCTTGACGAGCGCTACTGCGACCGCGACGGCAACCTGACCGCGGACCTGCCGACCGATCCAAGCGAATGGGTAGACCCCGACACAATCATCTTCTCCTATACCCCGGTCGAGGATCCGGCCGTGTATCAGAAGGTGTGGGACGGCTTCATCGCGCACATGTCCGAGACGACCGGCAAGAAGGTTGCCTTCTTCCCGGTGCAGTCCAACGCCGCCCAGTTGGAAGCGCTGCGCTCCGGCCGCCTGCATGTCGCCGGCGTGAACACCGGCAGCAATCCCATTGCCGTCGCCTGCGCGGGCTTCGTGCCTTTCGCGATGATGGCCTCCGAAGATGGGTCTTACGGCTACGAGATGGAGATCATCGTGCCGGCCGACAGCCCGGTGCAGACTCCGGCCGATCTTAAGGGCAAGACTCTGGCGTTTACGGCGCCGACCTCGAACTCCGGCTTCAAGGCGCCCTCGGCGATCCTCAAGGCGGAGTTCAACCTTGAGGCAGACAAGGACTACCAGACCGCCTTCTCCGGCAAGCACGACAATTCGGTGATCGGCGTCGCCAACAAGGATTACGAGGCGGCGGCGGTTGCCAACTCGGTGATGAACCGTATGTTCGACCGCGACGTCGTGAAGCGGGACCAGATCCGTTCGATCTACAAGTCGCAGACCTTCCCGACCACCGGCTACGGCTACGCCTACAACCTGGATCCTACGCTGGCGGCTAAGATCGAGCAGGCGTTCTTCACCTTCGACTGGGAGGGTTCGGCCCTGAAGCAGGAATTCCAGAAGGAAGGCAAGTTCGTCGCCATCTATCACAAGACGGACTGGGACATCATCCGCAAGATCGACCGGACGAACGGCATCACCTACGAGTGCAAGTAGGACCAAACTGCGTTACGGGGCCGGCTGCAGTCCCCTGTCTAGGGGCGGCTGGCCCCGTCGTTTTCCCGCGCCTCACCCGGAAAGCCCATGCTACGTCTGCAGAATCTCGAGAAGCGCTATAGGACCGGCGACCTCGCGCTGAAGGGGGTCGACCTGGAGGTGCCGGACGGCCAGATCATGGCGCTCATCGGCCCGTCCGGCGCCGGAAAGTCGACGCTCATCCGCTGCACCAACCGGTTGGTTGAACCTACTGGGGGTAAGGTCTGGCTGAACGACATGGAGTTGACCGGTCTTGGTGCCGGCGCGCTGCGCCGCGCGCGCCGGAGTATGGGCATGATTTTCCAGGAATACGCCCTGGTCGAGCGCCTCTCGGTGATGGAGAACGTACTCTCCGGGCGCCTCGGCTACGTCGGCTTCTGGCGCAGCTACTTCCGCAGGTTTCCACAGTCCGACATCGACGAGGCCTTCCGTCTCTTGGGCCGCGTCGGCCTCGATCACATGGTCGACAAGCGTGCCGACGAGCTTTCCGGCGGCCAGCGTCAGCGTGTCGGCATCTGCCGCGCCCTGGCCCAAAACCCGGAGCTGCTGCTGGTCGACGAGCCCACAGCCTCGCTCGACCCCAAGACCTCGCGCCAGATCATGCGCCTTATCTGCGAGCTCTGTAAGGAGCGCAAGCTCTCCGCCATCGTGAACATCCACGACGTCATGCTGGCGCAGATGTTCGCCGAGCGCATCGTCGGCCTGAAGCTGGGCGAGATCGTCTACGACGGTCCACCGGACGGACTGACGGCCGAGGTGCTGACCGAGATCTACGGCGAGGAGGACTGGGAAGCCACCATCCGCAAAGTGGACGACGAGGACGGCGAGGCTGAAGAATCGCTGGCAGAATCGCTGCACGATGACCACCGCGCTGTCGTGCTCGACCGCAATCTCATAATCGGCAACTAGGGCGCCGCCGCCATGGCAGACATCTCGCTTTCCGCCAGCCGGCGCTGGAAGAAGCCGCCGCTGATCAAGAGCCGGCAGCTGCGTTGGGGTCTTGGCCTCGGCTTCGCCATTTATCTGACGCTGGCCTTCGGCACCACCGAGATCGACTGGGGCCGCGTCGCCGAGGGCGTCCCGCGCGGCGCCCGCTTCCTTGCCGGGTTTTTCCCCCCGGATTTCGTCTCGCGTTGGGACGCCATCGTCGATGGCATCGCTGAGAGCCTGTGGATGACGGTGATCTCGACCGTGGTCGGCATTGCCCTCTCGATTCCGGTAGGACTCGGTGCCGCGCGCAACCTGGCGCCGAAGCCGGTCTACTACTTCTGCCGCGCGATCCTCGCCGTCTCGCGCAGCTTCCAGGAGATCATCATCGCGATCTTCTGCGTAAAGCTCTTCGGCTTCGGGCCTTTCGCCGGCTTCGTTACGCTGAGTTTCGCCACCATCGGCTTCTACGGCAAGCTGCTGGCCGAGGATATCGAGGACATGGACCCGGTGCAGGCAGAGGCGGTGCGCGCGACCGGCGCTGGCTGGTTCCAGTGGCTGAACTATGCGGTGCAGCCCCAGGTGCTGCCGCGCATGATCGGTCTTGGCCTCTACCGGCTGGACATCAACTTCCGCGAGTCAGCGGTGGTCGGCATCGTCGGTGCTGGCGGCATCGGCGCGACGCTGACCACCGCCTTCGACCGCTACGAATTCGATTCGGCGGCGGCGATCCTGCTGGTCATCATCGCTATCGTCATGGCCGTGGAGTACACCTCCGGCTATGTCAGGAAATGGGTGCAGTAATGCCGGTCAGCGAACGCGCGGGCACGAAGGTCTGGCAGCGCCGCGAGCGCGGCAAGCAACTATCGATCTGGGCCTGCTACCTCGTCGGCACGGCGATCTTCGTCTATTGCTGGAACCTTGTCTCGGAGAAAACCATCTGGATGTTTGTCTGGGACGCACCGACCCAGGCGGGCGACCTGGCGACCCGCATGGTGCCGCCGGACTGGGCGTATATCGACAAACTGTGGAAGGCGATCTGGGACACCCTCAACATCGCCACCCTGGGCACCATCATGGCTATCGTCATGGCGGTGCCGGTCGCCTTCTGCGCAGCACGCAATACCACGCCCAGCCGCACGGTGCTCAGGCCCATTGCGCTCTTCATCATCGTCTCCTCGCGCTCGATCAACTCGCTGATCTGGGCCCTGATGTTGGTCACCATCCTGGGCCCTGGGGTTTTCGCCGGCATTATTGCGATTGCCCTGCGCTCGATCGGCTTCTGCGCCAAGCTGCTTTACGAGGCGATCGAGGAGATTGACGAGAGCCAAGTCGAGGCGGTGCGCGCCACTGGGGCTTCGGGACCTCAGGTCCTGGCGTACGGCGTGGTGCCGCAGATCATGCCGGCCTTCGCCGGCATCTCGGTGTTCCGCTGGGACATCAACATCCGCGAGTCGACAGTGCTGGGTCTGGTCGGCGCCGGCGGCATCGGCCTGCAGCTCAACGCCTCGATCAACAACCTGGCCTGGACCCAGGTTTCCCTGATTCTGCTGGTGATCATCGCCACCGTGGTGCTCAGCGAATGGGTTTCCGCTCGCATTCGGCACGCAATCATCTAAACAGTGGACGGGGGCTTCAGCGCCTGAGCGCGGTGACCGTGGCGCCGGCATCGTCTTCGCCGGCGACGAAGAGGCGCACGTCGCTGTCGCGCATCAGGCGGGCGAGATGGGCCGGGGGCTGTGCATCGGTGAACACCATGTCGACGTCGCGCAGATGCGCGACACGCACGATGGCCTCGGAGGTGAACTTGGAGTGGTCGAGCGCCACCAGACGCTTGCGCGAGATCTTCATCGCCGTAGCCGAGACGCCGATGTCGCGGAAGTCGAAATCCAGCAGATCGCCTTCTTCGCTGACGCCGCCGATGCCGAAGATGCCGTAGCCGACGCGGAACTTCTCGAGGAACTCACGGGTCGCCTCGCCGGTGGTGGCTTGGTCGTTGTGCTTCAGAACGCCGCCGGCAAGAATGATCTGAAAGTCGCGCTTGCGGTTCAGGATCATCGCCACGGTCAGGTGGTTGGTCACCACGGTGAGGCGGCGGTGGTCCAGCAGGGCCTCTGCGACCGCTTCCATGGTGGTGCCGATGTCGATGAAGATCGTGGCGCCCTCTGGAATCTGGGCGGCGACCATCTCTGCGATGCGTTGCTTTTCCGTCGGGTAGCGGCGCTTGCGCTTGCTGTAGTCGACGTCGCCGGCGACCGGCGGCAGCCCGGCGCCGCCGTGGTAGCGCGTCACCAGGCCGCGCTTTTCCAGATCGTTGAGGTCGCGGCGCACGGTCTGCTCGGACACGGCGAAGGACTTGGCGAGAGAACCGATGGAAACGAAGCCCCGGGCTTCCAGCAGGCTGAGTATGCGTCCGTGGCGTGAGGATATGCCGTCACGGGTATTCCCGATGCTGCTTCCCGGGTCGCCGAGAGACGTCATGACCGCGCGGCAGCTTTCTTCTTGACGGCCCCGGGCTGGCTATTGCCGTTGCCGTTTTCCGTCTTCGGCAGCTTGCCGGCGATGCCGTACTCGGCTTCGCGGCGCTCCATCTCGTGCCAGATCTCGGACGGCCGGATGCCCATCTCCGACAGCAGGACGACCCAGTTGTAGAGCAGGTCCACCGACTCGTGGATCACCTCATCACGGTTATTGATGACGCATTCCAGCGAGACCTCCGAGGCTTCTTCGACCAGCTTCTTGGCGATCTTGGTGCGACCGTCCGTGAACAGCTTGGCGGTGCGTGAGGTCTTGGGGTTGCCGCCGCGCTCCAGGGTCACCTGGGCATATAGCCGTTGGATGGCGTCGCTCATGATCGGGGCCGCTCCGCATTATGAAAGGTCGGGGCTCGCAACGCTCTGTCCCTTGGTGATCTTGATGTGTTCGACCAGCCGGCTTTCCGACAGTTCGCCGGCTCGCTCCAAGATAGAGTAAGCGGCGGAGGTCAAGTGGCTGTTGATGCGTTTCAGGTCGCGCAGCACGTCAAGATGCAGCGACGACGAGGTGATCGATTCCGGCCGGCGCGCACTGATGCGCTCGTAGTGGTTCTCGATGTACCGGCGTTCCAGCTCGCGCACCTGCGTTTTCTGGCGCAGCAGCTGGCGTGCCAGCTCTATGTCACCGGAGGCAAAGACGTTCATCGCCAGGTCCAGGTTGGCGACGATGCGCGCGTGGAAACTCTCCAGTTCGGCCATGCCGTCGCTGGAGAAGGCGGTGTGGTTCTTGATCTTCTTGCTGGCCAGCTCCATCAGGTTCTTGTCGATGATGTCGCCGATGTGTTCCAGGTTGGTGGTGAAGTTCAGGATCTCCACGCTGCGTGCGCTTTCCTGCGTATCCAATTCTTCGTTGTTGAGCTTCGTCAGGTACAGCTTGATGGCTTCGTGCAGTCGGTCGACGATGTCATCGGCCGCTTCGGTTTCCTTCTTCAGAGTCTCGTCATTGCTGCGCAGCACGGCGCCGGAGGCGAGCAGCATCTTCTTCACCTCGTCACCCATGCGCAGGGCTTCCCGCGTGGCACAGGTCAGAGCCACCGCCGGTGTGTCCAGGGTGCCGGGATCCAGGTATTTCGGCTGGCTCGGATCGTCGGCTACCACCTGGTCGGGCAACAGGCGGCTGATCAGCGCCGTCAATTGGTTCACGAAGGGTAGGAAGAGGACGGCGATCGCCAGGTTGAAGAGGGTGTGGAAGTTGGCGACGAGGCGTGCCGGCTCGGCGCCGAGCAGCGTCAGGTAGGGCATGATCCAATGCAGCATCGGCAGCACGGCCAGGACGCCGGCGGTGCGGATTATCAGGTTGCCCAGCGGCGGACGGCGGGCGGCCGCCGGCAAGGCCCAGGTCGCGGCCAGCGGCGTGATGGCGGCACCCAGGTTGGCGCCCAGCACCAGGGTCAGCGCCAGTGCCGGCGGGAACACCCCGGAGGCTGCCAGTGACATGATCAGCAGCACCATGGCTACCGAAGAGTGCGAAACCCAGGTGAACCCGGCGGCGACCAGCACCGCCAGCAGCGCCTCGTGGCTCAACGGCTCGACCAGCACGCCGAAAACCTGGGATTCGCGTAGCGGGGCAGAGGCATTGACGATGAGGTGCAGGGCCAGCAGCAAGAGGCCGAGGCCGAGGGTGATGCGCGCCAGGTTCTTGTGGCGGCTGCGCTTAGCAGCGAGGAAGCCGAAGACGCCGGCCGCAATCAGCAACGGCGACAGCCAGTCGAGCCCGAAGGAGAGCACCTGGACCACGACAGTGGTGCCGACGTCGGCGCCCAGGATGATGGCCAGGGCGGCGCCCCCGCCGATTAGCCCCTGGGCGGCAAAGGAGGTGATGATGAGGGTCGTCGCGGTGCCGCTCTGCAGGGCACTGGTGACGGCAAGGCCGGAGAGGAAGGCGGTGAAGCGAGATTTCGCCGAGATCGCCAGCAGCCGGCGCAGCTCGGCACCGAAGGAGCGGGTCACCCCCGTGCGCACCATGCGCACTCCCCAGAGCAGGAGAGCGACGCCGCCGACGATGCTAACGATGGTTTCCAACTCAGAGTCCCAGGGATTCCATGGATTTACGCCATGTAAGAAATCTTACATTTTCTGTCCGAGTCCGCAAGGACGTAGGCGGACCGTTCACAATCCCACCAGATATCGTGCGCCCAAATGGTTAACTCTTTGTTTTCGCGCGAATCGCCAGATCAAGAAGGCATGGTGGTCCGTGCAGCAGGGTAAGCCGGTGCTCCTGACGGTGGGTTTGTAACGACTCTTATGCGACATCGTTCCCGGCCAAGGAGCCCCTGGGCGGGATTCGCCGCAGCATTCCAATACGATGCCTTCATCCTCAGGGCTTTGCCGATCATCTGTAAAATCGTTATTTCAAATAGAAACGATAAATTGAAACGATAAGCCTGCCCTGGCGGACAAAGTCCTTGCCGGGGAACCGGAAATGCATCAATATGTGAGTGAACGTTCACTCACATATTGATCGATTGAGGAAAACCGATGGGTCGATCGACCGCTTCAGCCGCAGCCCCCGGCGTACCCAGGGGCGCGCGAACCCAAGAGAAGATCGAGCAGGTCGCCCTGGCGCTGTTTGCCGAAAAGGGCGTCGATCGCTCCACCATCGGCGACATCGCCCGCGCGGCGGGGATCGCGGAAGGCACCCTCTACCGCCACTACCTCAGCAAGGAGGAGTTGGTCTGGCAGCTCTTCTCGAGCAACTACCTGCGCCTGTCAGGAGAGCTCAATGCACTGCAAGCGGCACGCCGCGGACTGCGTGCCAAGCTCGGGGCCATGGTCGGCCAGTTCTGCGCCTTCTACGAGGAGGATCCGGACATGTTCCGCTTCCTGCTGCTGGTGCAGCACGGTCAGCTCGAACGGGTGACCGAGGACATGCAGACCCCGGTGAAGGTGCTGAAGGCAGTGATTGCGGCCGCCATGGCCGATGGGGAGATCCCCGAGCAGGACCCCGAGGTTGCCACCGCCATGGTGCTGGGCATGGTCCTGCAGGTCGCCGTTTTCAAAGTCTATGGTCGAGTCACCCGCCCGCTGGGCGACTTCGCCGAACGGCTCACCGAGGGCTGCTGGCAAGCCCTCGGTGGTGGCGCCGCAGGGCAGGAGGGCTGAAGCGATGCGCCGCTTCGTCACCCGCCGCCGCGCAGTGCTGCTGCTTGGCCTTGCCGCGCTGCTTGTGCTCGCCATCCAGCTGAACCGCACTCAGCTGTGGGAGGACCGGCAGGTCTACGCCGGCTGGCGCGTGCAGCAACATGTGGTGCTGGGGAATTGCCGCCTGCTCGACCGTGAGGACCGCACCCGCGCCCGCGGCTGGAACGACGCCTGTGCCGGGGCACTGGAAGAGGCAAAGCGCCGTGAGAGGCTCGCGCCGCGGAGCCGACACCTTGTGCTGCTGCTGCACGGCATGGGGCGCTCTACCTACTTGTTCCGTGACATGCAGCATGACCTGCGCGCCGCCGGCTACGAAGCGGTCGCCATCAGCTATCCCAGCCTCACCAGGGACATTGCCGGCCACGCCGACCAGGTCGAGGCATTGCTGCGTCGAGCGCAGGACGCCGAGCGCGTCTCCTTTGTCACCCACAGTCTGGGCGGCCTCGTCGTGCGGGAGCTGATAAACCGCGATGGCCTGTGGAACGACCAACGTCAACTCGGCCGCATCGTCATGCTGGCACCGCCCAACCAAGGCTCGGAACTTGCCGAGGTGCTGGAACTGCTGCCGCCCTATCACTGGATCGGCGGGCCGTCGGCCAGCGAGATTGCTGCCGGGCCGCCCTTCGCGCTGCCGCCTGAGAACGTCGAGATTGCGGTGATCGCCGGCGGCACGGCCGGCGGGGGCGGCTTCAACCCGCTCCTGTC
Source organism: Pelagibius sp. 7325 (assembly GCF_037652055.1). Classification (NCBI taxonomy): domain Bacteria; kingdom Pseudomonadati; phylum Pseudomonadota; class Alphaproteobacteria; order Rhodospirillales; family Rhodovibrionaceae; genus Pelagibius; species Pelagibius sp. 7325. Next base: position 306,424 of record NZ_JBBKAH010000001.1, on the reverse strand, counting down.
AGGCAACAACGACGGCGTCGTGACGGTGGCCGAAACGGATCTGCCCGGCGTTCGCGACCGCCTGACGGTGCCCGCCCTTCATACGTTGATTGCTGCCTCACCCCAGACGATCGCCGCGACGCTGAATTTTCTCGAGAACGGGCGGCTGCGCTGAGCCGAGACCGCCCCTAAGGATCGAAAGCCATGTCGGACCGTACCTTGGATATCCTGAAGAGCCGCCGCTTCCTGCCGCTCTTCGTCACGCAGTTTCTCGGCGCCTTCAACGACAATCTGTTCAAGAACGCGCTGGTCATGCTCATCCTCTTCCGTCTTGCCGGCAGCGAGGAGGCGGGTGTGCTTGGCCTTGGCGGAGAGACGCTGGTGGCGATCGCCGGCGGTCTCTTCATTCTGCCGTTCTTCCTCTTCTCGGCCACCGCCGGCCAACTGGCCGATAAGTACGATAAGGCGAAGATGATTCGCGTGGTCAAGGTGGCAGAGGTCGCCATCATGGCCCTGGCCGCGACCGGATTTGCCTGGGGCCGGGCCGACTTTCTCATCGCCGTGCTGTTTCTCATGGGCACCCAGTCCACCTTCTTCGGCCCGTTGAAGTACGGCATTCTGCCGCAGCACCTCGTTCCCAAGGAATTGGTCGGCGGCAACGCCGTCATCGAGGCGGGCACCTTTCTCGCCATCCTGCTCGGCACCATCGCCGGCGGCCTGGTGATTCTGACCGACGACGGCACCACGCTGATCTCCGCCGGCGTCGTCGCCGTCGCCCTCTTGGGCTGGGCGGCGAGCCTTACCATCCCGCCGGCCCCGGCCACCGCGCCGGGCCTGAAAGTGAACTGGAACTTCATCGGCGAGACGCGGACCATCCTGAGCCACGCCGCCGCGCGGCGCGATATCTTCCTGTCCATTGTCGGCATTTCGTGGTTCTGGCTGGTCGGCGCGACCTTCATCCTGCTCTTCCCACCCTTTGCCAAGGATGTCCTGGGCGGCGACGAGACAGTGGTGACGCTGTTCCTCACGATCTTCTCTGTCGGCATCGGCATCGGCTCGATCGGCTGTGACCGCCTGCTGAAAGGCGAGATCTCGGCGCGCACCGTGCCTTTCGGCGCCCTCGGCATGGCCATCTTCTCCATCGATCTCTACTTCGCCAGCAGCGCCATGGTCCCGGCGGCGGAGACCTTGGGCGCGCTGGCCTTCCTCGGCCAGGCCGGGCACTGGCGCATCCTCGCCGACCTGCTGCTGATCTCGATCTGCGGCGGCCTCTACATCGTCCCCCTCTACGCCATCGTGCAGGCGCGCGCTGAGGCCGATCACCGCGCGCGCACCATCGCCGCCAACAATGTGATGAACGCGCTCTTCATGGTCGCCGGCGCCGGTGCCGCGGCGCTGCTCTTTGCGCTTGGCATGTCCGTCACCGGCGTGTTCCTGGTGATTGCCGCCGCCAACGTCATCGCCGCGTACTACGTGTGCAAGCTGTTGCCGCATGAACTGATGAAGGGCATTGCCGCCGGTATCCTGCGGCTCTTCTATCGGGTCGAGCTGCGCGGGCGCGGCAACCTCAAGGCGGCGGGCGACAAGGCGGTCATCGTGGTGAACCACGTCTCGTTCCTGGACGGCGCGCTGCTGGCCGCATTTCTGCCGGGCCGCCCGATGTTCGCCATTGATACCCACGTGGCGACGCGCTGGTGGGCGAAGCCCTTCCTCATCCTGGTCGAAGCCTTTCCGATGGACCCGACCTCGCCGCTGGCCACGCGCGCGCTCATCCGCGAGGTGGAGAAGGGCAAGCACTGCGTCATCTTTCCGGAGGGCCGTATTACCGTCACCGGCGCCTTGATGAAGGTCTACGAGGGGCCGGGGATGGTTGCGGACAAAGCGGACGCGCAGATTCTGCCGGTGCGCATCGACGGCGCGCAGTTCACCCACTTCTCGCGCCTCAAAGGCAAATTCCGCCTGCACCTTTTCCCGAAGATCACCATCACGGTCCTGCCGCCGCGCCGCTTCGCCATTCCGGCGGAGGCGCGCGGCCGCAAACGCCGCCAGCTGGCCGGCGATGCCCTCTACGAGGTAATGTCCGACATGATGTTCCGCATCCACCACCAGGAGCCGCGTACCCTTTTCCAGGCCCTGCTGGAGGCGCGGGCTCTGCACGGCGGCGGCAAGTCGGCGGTTGAGGACATCGAGCGCAAGCCGCTGACCTACGACCGCCTGGTGACCGGTGCCCTGGCGCTTGGTCGTCATATGGCGAAGGGGACCCGGCGCGGCGAGGTCGTCGGTCTCATGCTGCCCAGCGCAGCCGGCGCCGCGGTCAGCTTCTTTGCCCTGCAGGCCTTCGGGCGCGTGCCGGCGATGTTGAACTTCACCGCCGGCAGCGCCAGCTTGCTGTCAGCCTGCCGCACGGCGGCGATTGACACGGTCTATACGTCGCGCCGCTTTATCGCCCAGGCCAAGCTGGAAGAGGTGGCCGCGGCCCTCGAAGGCCAGCTGAAGGTCGTCTACCTGGAGGACCTGCGCCGCAAGATCGGCGTCTTCTCGAAGCTCTACGGTCTTATCGGCCGCTTTTTCGCCGGCGCGATCCACGCCCGTGTCTGCGGGCCGCGCGGCCACGATCCCAACGCGCCGGCCATGGTGTTGTTCACCTCCGGCTCCGAAGGCGAGCCCAAGGGTGTGGTGCTGAGCCACGATAACCTGCTGGCCAACTGCCGCCAGCTTGCCGCGCGCATCGACTTCAACCCGACCGACAGCGTGTTCAATGCCCTGCCGGTGTTTCATTCCTTCGGTTTGACGGGCGGCATGCTGCTGCCGCTGTTCTCCGGCGTGAGGACCTTCATGTATCCCTCGCCGCTGCACTACCGCATCGTGCCGGTGCTGGCATACGACACCAACGCCACCATCATGTTCGGTACCGACACGTTCCTAGCCGGTTATGCCCGCATGGCGCATCCCTACGATTTCTATGCCATGCGCTACGTCTTCGCCGGCGCCGAGCGGGTGCGCGATGAGACCCGCCGCATCTGGATGGAGAAGTTCGGCCTGCGCATTCTGGAGGGCTATGGCGCAACCGAGTGCTCTCCTGTGATCGCGGTGAACTCCGCCATGCATTTCAAGGCCGGCACGGTCGGCCGCCTGCTGCCGGGCATTCATCACCGCCTGGAGGAGGTGCCAGGCGTCGAGGAAGGCGGACGGCTGCTGGTGGCCGGCCCGAACGTCATGCTGGGATACCTGAAGTCCGAAAACCCAGGCTCGCTGGAGCCGCCGCCGGACGGCTGGTACGACACCGGCGACATCGTCGATATCGATGCCGAGGGCTACGTCACCATCCTCGGGCGCGCAAAGCGCTTCGCCAAGGTCGCTGGCGAGATGGTCTCGCTCGGCGCCGTGGAGAACCTCGTCAGCGCGCTGTGGCCGGACGAGATGCATGCAGTGGTCTCCCTGCCGGATGCACGCAAAGGCGAGCAACTCGTTCTGCTGACAGAGCGCCCCGAGGCGCCGCGCGAGGCGATCTCCGCCTTCGCGCGCCAGCAGGGGGCCAGCGAACTGATGGTGCCGCGCCAGATCTTCTGCATCGATAAGCTGCCGCTGCTGGGCACCGGTAAGACCGACTATCCCGCCGCCAAGGCGCAGGCCGAGGAACTCGTCGGCGGCGGCGGGCACACGGGCACGGCCTGAGGCGCCGGCATCGGCAAACTGCGACCAGGCCCGCCTGGAGGGGGGCCGATTGCTTCCCCTGCTCGGTCGGGCCGGCGCTGGAAGCTGTACCCGAGCGGATCCGCTGGACCGCGCTGCGGCGGCCAAATCTTGGGCGACGCGCTACCCCTTCTTCGTGCTATGCTCACAGGCAAACCGCAGGGAGGGCCGCCGGTGCCGACAGGACCGGCAGGACCCGCAGATAAGCGGAGGGGGTGCAGGGTGTCACAAAGGGTCCTTGTCGTAGAAGACGAGCCGAATATCGTCGAGTCCCTCAGCTTTCTAATGAAGCAGGAGGGGTTCGACGTGAGCGTGGCCAACGACGGCGCCACGGCGCTGCGGCTCGTCGAGACCGAGATGCCGGACTTGGTGGTATTGGACGTCATGCTGCCGCGGCGCGACGGCTACGACGTTTGCAGGGCCATCCGCGCCAACCGCCGCCTCGACGGCGTGCGGATCATGATGCTATCCGCCAAGGGCAGGGAGCTCGACCGCCGCAAGGGCATAGAATTGGGTGCCGACGACTACGTGACCAAGCCTTTCTCGACCCGCGAGCTGGTCGGCCGCGTGCGGTCCCTGCTCGGTCTTGCCGACTAGGCGCCGAGGATGAACCGCCTGCGCCGCAATGGCGAATGGTCGGTAGTGCTCTTCGTCGTGGCGCTGCTGGTCTTCAATCCGCCGGTCCTCTCGATCTTCTCCGTCCCGGATCTGCTGTTCGGCATTCCGACACTGTACCTCTACATCTTCGTTGCCTGGGGTGGCGTAATCGTGCTTCTGGCTTTCAACGTCTCCCGTCTCATCGAGTCGGAAAGCCCGCCGCCGCTGAGAATCCCCGGCCCGCCGCCGGAGACTCTGCGGCCGGGTGATGACGACGTGGTCGGCGATGGCAGCGGCGAGAGGAGTGGAAGCGAGCGCCGCGACGAGGGGAGCTACTAGCCATGCTCTCCGCTTCCGGCATCATCGCCGTCGCCTTCGGCTACCTTTGCCTGTTGTTCGCCATCGCGTACTACGCGGACAAGCGGGCCGACGCCGGGCGCAGCATCATCCGCAGCCCGTGGATCTACACCCTCTCCATTGCGGTGTTCTGTACCTCCTGGACCTTCTATGGCTCGGTCGGCCGCGCGGCATCCGGGGGTATCCACTTTCTGCCGATCTACCTCGGCCCGACGCTGGTGTTTCTCCTGTGGTGGTTCATCATCCGCAAGATCATCCGCATCAGCAAGGCGCACCGCATCACCTCCATCGCCGACTTCATCTCCTCGCGCTACGGCAAGTCCACCAGCCTTGGAGCGCTGGTCACGGTCATAGCGGTTGTCGGCATCATTCCCTATATCTCGCTGCAGCTGAAGGCGGTCTCGACCTCTTTCAACGTGCTGCGCCAGTACCCCGTGGTGGCGATGCCGCTGCAGGAGAATGTACCGCTGTTGGCCGACACGGCACTCTGGGTCGCACTGATCATGGCGGTCTTCGCCATCCTCTTCGGCACACGCCACATCGATGCCTCGGAGCACCACGAGGGGATGGTTGCCGCCGTCGCCTTCGAATCCCTGGTGAAGCTGATCGCCTTCCTTGCCGTCGGTATCTTCGTCACCTTCGGCGTCAACGATGGTTTCGGTGATCTGTTCCGCCGCGCGGCGGCCGACGAGACGATCTCGCAGCTCTTCTTCATCGGCTCGGGTGGCAGCTATCTGCAGTGGATCACACTGACACTGCTGTCCATGGCGGCAATCATCTGCCTGCCGCGCCAGTTCCAGGTGACGGTGGTTGAGAACGTGAACGAGCGCCACCTGGCCCGCGCGGTATGGCTGTTCCCGCTCTACATGCTGGTCATCAACATCTTCGTTCTGCCCATCGCGGTCAGCGGACTGCTGCACTTTCCGGCGGGACTGGTCGACGCCGATACCTTCGTGCTGACGATTCCCATGAAGGAGCGCGCCGAATTCCTCGCGCTCTTTGCCTTTATCGGCGGCCTCTCGGCGGCCACCGGCATGGTCATCGTTGCCGCCATCGCGCTGTCGACCATGATCTGCAACGATCTCATCATGCCGGCCTTGCTCCGCATTTCCTGGCTGCGCATGACCGAGCGCGGCGACCTTTCGGTGCTGCTGCTGCGCATCCGCCGCTTTGCTATCGTGGCGATCCTGCTGCTGTCTTTCGCCTACTTCCGCTTCATCGGCCAACCTGAGGCGCTGGTCACCATCGGCCTGGTCTCCTTCGCCGCGGCGGCGCAGTTCGCCCCGGCGATCATCGGTGGTATCTTCTGGAAGGGCGGCTCGCGCCTCGGTGCGCTGACCGGGCTGACGCTCGGCTTCGTCATCTGGGGCTATACTCTGCTGCTGCCGTCTTTCGCGCGGCCGGGCTGGCTGCCGACCGCCTTCATCGAATACGGTCCGCTCGGCATCGCCTTGCTGAAGCCCTATGCGCTCTTCGGCCTGCAGGGTCTGGACAGCCTGTCGCACGCCATGTTCTGGAGCATGCTGGCCAACATCGGCGGCTACGTGATCGTTTCTCTGTTGGCACGCCAAAGCGCCATCGAGCGTATCCAGGCGGTGCTCTTCGTCGACGTCTTCCGCCATTCCGGCGCGCAGAGCGGCTCGCACTTCTGGCGCGGCTCGGCCACAGTGCCCGACCTCAAGAACCTGGTGGCGCGCTTCATCGGCCCGGGCCGTGCCGAGCGGGCCTTTGCCGACTACGGGCGCATCCACGGCCTCAGCCTGACCAAGATGCGCGAGGCCGACGCCGGGCTGGTCAGCTTCACCGAACGTCTTCTGGCCGGCGCTATCGGTGCCGCTTCGGCCCGTGTCATGGTCGCCTCGGTCGCCAAGGGCGAGGTGCTGGGCATCGAGGAGGTCATGGAAATCCTGGAGGAGACCTCGCAGGTCATCGAGTACAGCCATGGCCTGGAACAGAAGTCTCGGGAGCTCGAGGCGCTGACGGCGGAGTTGCGCGGGGCCAACGAGCGCCTGCAGGAACTCGACCGGATGAAGGACGAATTCCTCTCCACAGTCAGCCATGAGTTGCGCACGCCGCTGACCTCTATCCGCTCGTTCAGCGAGATCCTCTTCGACAATCCCGATCTCGGCCTCGGCGATCGCCGCAAATTCCTCGCTGTCATCGTGAAGGAAAGCGAGCGCCTGACCCGCCTTATCAACCAGATCCTCGACCTTGCGAAGATGGAGGCCGGCAGCATCGACTGGCAGATGGAGTACCTCGACCCGCGCTCGGTGGTGGAGGAGGCGATTGCTGTCACATCGGCTCTCTTTGCCGAGAAGTCGGCGCGCCTGGAGGTGCAGATCGCCCGCGACCTGCCGATGGTCTATGCCGACCGCGACCGCCTCATCCAGGTGCTGGTGAACCTGCTCTCCAACGCCGCAAAGTTCTGCGACGACAAGGTCGGCTATGTGATGGTGACCGTCGAGGGCCGGCCCGACGGTCTGCAGATCGCGGTCGCCGACAACGGCCGCGGGGTGCCGCCCGAGAACCGCCAGATCATTTTCGAGAAGTTCCAGCAGGCCAGCACCAACCTGACCGACAAGCCGCGCGGTACGGGCCTGGGCCTCACCATTTCGCGCCAGATCATTGACCACTTCGGCGGACGGATCTGGGTGGAAGCTGCAGCCGGGAGCGGTGCCCGCTTCTGCATGGTGCTGCCCAAGCGCAAGGCGGTCGGGGTCTCCCAGGCGGTATAGGGGAGGCGGGCGGCAGAGGGGGTCTAGTGGCGGCGTGCGCCCCGCGTTGCGCCGGCCCAATTGCACCAGAGGGGCCGATGGGCTAAAAACCGCGCCCAGGACATCCTATCTAGGTCCCAGTCTACCCGACACCAGGGGTAACCCCAGAAATCGCCGGAGTTTTTATGGCTTCCTATCAGTACGTCTATCAGATGGACGGCGTGTCCAAGACCTTCCCGGGAGGCAAGCAGGTCCTGAAGGACATCAGGCTGTTCTTCCTGCCCGGCGCCAAGATCGGCGTGCTGGGCATGAACGGCTCCGGCAAGTCGACCCTGATGAAGGTCATGGCCGGCATCGACACCGAGATTAACGGCGAGGCGCGGGCCGCCGACGGCGTCAAGGTCGGCTACCTGCCGCAGGAGCCGGCGCTGGACCCCGCCAAGGACGTGGCCGGCAATGTCTTCGAGGGCGTCGCCGAGACCAAGGCGCTGCTCGACCGCTTCGAAGCGGTGAGCAACGCCTTCGCCGAGGCCGATCCGGACGAGATGGACCGGTTGATCGCCGAGCAGGCCGACCTGCAGGAGAAAATCGAGGCCGCCGACGCCTGGGATCTGGACCGCAAGGTGGAGATCGCCATGGACGCCCTGCGCTGTCCCCCGGGCGACAGCGACGTCACCAAGCTGTCGGGCGGCGAGCGCCGCCGTGTCGCGCTGTGCCAACTGTTGCTGAGCAAGCCCGACATGCTGCTGCTTGACGAGCCGACCAACCACCTGGATGCCGAGTCGGTGGCCTGGCTGGAGCGCTACCTGGAAGAATACCCCGGCACCGTGGTGGCGGTGACCCATGACCGCTACTTCCTCGACAATGTCGCCGGCTGGATTCTGGAACTCGACCGCGGCCGTGGCCTGCCCTTCGAGGGCAACTACTCCTCCTGGCTGGAGCAGAAGGAAAAGCGCCTGGCGCTGGAAGAGAAGACCGAGTCCGGCCGTCAGCGCGTCCTTAAGGAGGAACTGGAGTGGATCCGCCAGAGCCCGCGGGCGCGCCAGGCCAAGTCGAAGGCGCGCGTGCAGGCCTACGAGTCCTTGGTCGCCGAGGCTGCCGACAAGGCACCGGAGCCGGGCAGCATATCCATTCCGCCGGGCCCGCGTCTCGGCGACCTGGTGATCGAGGCTCAGGGCCTCTCCAAGGCCTTCGGGGACAAGCTGCTGATCGACAATCTCAGCTTCAAGATCCCGCCGGGCGCCATCGTCGGCATCATCGGCCCTAACGGCGCCGGCAAGACGACGTTGTTCCGCCTCATCACCGGCCAGGAAAAGCCGGACAGCGGCACCTTGCGGGTCGGCGACACGGTAAAGCTCGGCTACGTCGACCAGAGCCGCGACTCTCTGGACGGCAAGAAGAACGTCTGGGAGGAAATCTCCGACGGTCTCGATATTATCCAGCTCGGCAAGCATCAGATGCAGTCGCGCGCCTATGTCGGCGCCTTCAACTTCCGTGGCAGCGACCAGCAGAAGAAGGTCGGCGTGCTGTCGGGCGGTGAGCGCAACCGCGTTCACTTGGCCAAGATGCTACGGGAAAGCGCCAACGTCCTGCTGCTCGACGAGCCGACCAACGACCTGGACGTCGACACCCTGCGCTCGTTGGAGGAGGCGATCAGCGGCTTCCCCGGCTGTGTGCTGGTGACTTCGCATGACCGTTGGTTCCTCGACCGCATCGCCACGCACATCCTCGCGTTCGAGGGCGACAGCCAAGTGGTGTGGTTCGAGGGGAACTACGAGTCCTACGAGGAAGACCGCCACCGCCGCCTTGGTTCCGCCGCCGACCAGCCGCACCGCATCAAGTACAAGCCGTTAACGCGCTAGAGTTCAGAGCGGCGCTATTCGCCGGCGCGCGCTTGCGGGTGCGCGCCGCACGGGCTTGCCGGTGAAGGCAACAGGCCCTCGGCGCGGAACCAGGCGATGGCATCGGCGAGGGAGTGACGCAGCGGACGCGGCTGCAGGCCCAGTTCCGAAAGCGCGCGGCTGTTGTCGAAGTGCATCGCATGGCGGGCGAGGCGGACTCCCGTCAACGGCGCGCGCGGCGGCTTGCCGGTCAGTCGGTCGGCAATAAACTCGTCGGCAGCGCTATAGGCATAGGCCAGCCAGTAGGGGATGCGCCGTCGCGGCATCGCCATACCCGAGAGGTCGGTCAACAGGCCCAGCAAACTGCTCATCGTCAGGTTGTCGCCGCCCAGGATGTAGCGCCGGCCGACCCTGCCGTGCTCGGCCGCCAGCAGGTGGCCCAGTGCCACGTCGCGCACGTCGATCATGTTGAAGGCGGTTTCCAGGTAGGCGGGTGTGCGGCCGGTGAGAAAATCAAGCAGCATGCGCGAGGGTGGAGTCAGCAGGCGGTCGCCTGGGCCGATCGGCAGTGTCGGATTTACCACCACGACAGGCAGACCGCGCGCGGCCGCATCCAGCGCGGCGCGCTCGGCGAGAAACTTGGATCGGCAGTAGGGCCCAGGCATGTCTTCGACGCGCAGTGCGGCGCTCTCGTCAATCATGCCGCCGCTGACGGCGCCGCGCAGTCCGGCAAGGATCGATTCGGTCGAGGTGTAGACCACGCGCTCGGCCCGGTGGCGTTCGGCGGCGGCCAGCACGTTCAGCGTGCCCCCCAGATTGACGCGTTCGAAGGTGGACTTGTCCAGCGCCCAGAGATTGGGATCGGCAGCAAGATGGTAGACGCGGCCGACTCCGGTCATGGCGGCGTCAACCGCGGCGGGGTCGGTGATATCGGCCTGCCGGAACTCGATGCCTTCACGCGGCACGCCGGCGAAGGCGAGGCTGCCCGGAGCGGGCCGGCGCCGGTCGAGGACGCGCACCTTCTCACCGCGCGCCACGAGCAGGCGCACCAAATGCTGTCCGATGAATCCGCATCCTCCAGTGACCAGCGAAGGCCGCATGGTGCCGAATCTCCCAATCTCCGGCGCTTCCCGCATGAGGGACGGCGGGGACAGACTTGGACTTGCCACGCCGCGCACGAGGCGCCGCCGCAGCGTGGCGGTGATCTTGGGTTACGGACGGCCCCCCTCAGAGGCGGTCTGCGTAGCGGCAACGGCCCCGATTGCCGTTGGTTGCACTACCCGGGGTATTTAGCCCGCGTTTGGCGCTGCTGAGAAGCGCGCCGTGCGGGCTACACCCAATGCGTCGGCGGCTGAAAAGCCTTCAATATTGCCGGCGCGGCTTAGTTGTTCTGGGGGGCAAAAGCGCCGCGCGCGACTTTTTCGCGCAGAGCATCGGTCAGCGGCGGCAACTGGCCGCCGTTGCTCTTCAGGACCGCGCTGTACTCGGAGCGGTAGGTGATGGCCATGCTGACGCCCTCGGCCACGATGTCGAGGATCTTGAAGTCACCGTTGGCCTCGCGCACCCGCCAGCGCACCTGGTAGGGCTCACCCCCCTGCTGCCGGGAGATGCGGGAGTCGATGAGCGCCATGTTCTCGTTGTTGCCGTCCGGTGTCACCGTGCCGATTTGGAAGCGTTCGCTGCTGTTCTCGGCCAGTAGTGGCAGGAAGCGCTGCACCATGGCGTCCTCGAAGACAGCGAGGAAAGCCTTGCGATCCGCCTCCGAGGCGTTGCGCCAGTAGCGTCCGATGACGAATTGACCGATCGCCGGCACGTCGAAGTTCTCGTTGAACAGCTTACGGAAGTTCTCTTCCTTTTCCTTCTCGCTGATCGAATCGTCACCCAGGCGTGAGGCGGCTTTTTCCTGCAGCGCGGCAAGGAAGGTCGCAGCCTGCTTGGTGTCAAGGGCAGGCGCTACGGTAGGCAGCAGGCAGACGGCCACCAGCGCCAGGACGACGGGGACGAGGAGAGATCGCGAAACGCGGAACCGCATAAAATTACTCCAGGGACGAAGAGCTCTGCCCGGGGATCGCGCTGAAATTCGGCGTCTCGCCGCTGGGCGCGCCGTTACTGATCTCGTTTTCCCGGTGCTGGCGGTAGAGGGAACGGATACGCGCATAGAAGTCGAGTGAGTCGGCCCTGAGGCTGTCCAACTCGTCGATGGAGCGCGAACGATAGTCGATGCCGGTGGCCACCGCGCGTCCCAGGTTGAACTCCTGCGGCGCGAGGTAGGTCAGGGGATCGAGGAAGATGTCGACGATGCGACCACTGCCGTCGCGCAGCGACGACGGGCCGAGCACCGGCAGCACGAGGTAGAAGCCTTCGCCGGCACCGTAGGTACCCAAGGTCTGGCCGAAATCCTCCTCGTGGTAGGCGAAGCCGGACTCGGCGGCGATGTCGAAGACGCCCAGCATGCCGATGGTTGAATTGATGAAGAAGCGGGTGAAGGTGACCTCCGCGCGTTCCAGGTCGCCCTGCAGCAGGTCGTTGGCCAGGATCACCGGGCTGCGCAGGTTGCGCAGGAAGTTGCGCACGGAATTGCGCACGCCGGTCGGCACAATGTAGCGGTAGGTCACTGCCACCGGCCGGATGATCATGAAGTCCAGCGCCTCGTTGAAGGCGAAGAACATGCGGTTGGGAATTTCCAGCGGGTCATTGTCGCCCGGCTCGGCGCCGAATTCGCCGGACTCGGTCTCAGCCCAGGCGTCCGAGCCGTCGGAGGAGGTCTGGGCGACCTGTGTGAATGCCGGATCGCCAGGTTGCCGGCCGGCCGTCTCCGGGTTAGCCGCACAGGCGCCGAGAAAACCGGAGACAACGATGACGCCAACCAGAGTCCGCAGATGCCGCGGAGCCGACGAATTCACCAAACCGCTCAACAATTCCTTACCCCCGATAAAGGCACAAATCCGCATATATGGGCGGAACTGGCAGTCTCTTCCGTTCCGTAGCGGATTGGCCTTCCCTTTCGAAGGCACGGGATCCGGACGGGGGAGGTCCGCGCAAACCGCATTTAGCTGCTACTCAAAAGCTAGCGAAATTCCCTTAACGATCCCTTTGGCCCTGAAGAGATGCCAGTCATGCTAACCGTGTTTCCCCTATCATAGCGCGCATTCAAAGACTAGTGACCTAGGAGGCCGGCCTGTTATCGCTTTGCACCACTGTTGCAAATCTGCACCAATTAGTGGGTACGCACGGATGCGCTGTCGGGGGCCGTCGCAACTTGCCGCTGCGACAATCTAACCCATTCGGATCGTTGGACCTTTGGAGCCAGGGTTCGGGCCCGGCTCCGGCGCGACCAGGCGCCGATAGAGCGGCAACATGATCGCCGGCAGGGTGTACATCGGCAACTGTGCCACAGCGAAGTAGAGCACCACGTCGGTGTCGGTGCCGGGGGGGAAGGCGGCCAGCAGCAGGCCCATGTTGCAGTTGCCGGAGACCAGGCCGACGGTCAGTGCGCGGCGCCGGCCCAGCCAGGCGAAGGCGGCGGCGCCGGCCAACTGCAGGACGGGATTGGCGATAAAGGCGGCCAGCAGCCAAAGCCCCACCGTCAACGGTCGCGCCAACAGCGTATCGGTGACGCCATCCATGATCGCGACCGCGAAAATCAGCATCACCGCGACCACCAGGCCATCCAGGTGGGTGGCCACCCTGGGCAGCCGCTCGCGCCCGATCAGGCGACGGATCACCAGGGCAGCGGCGCAGGCGACTGCGATGACGACCGCCAGCCGGCCCATGAGTTCGCCAACGCCGAGATCGAGTTCGAGTCCGAGCAGGGCCAGCGCCAGCGGTGGCACGGTGAGCGGTGTCAACAAGGTGGCGATCAGGGCGGTGACAAGGGCGAGCGCCCCGTCGAGGCCGAGGATCATGGCGATTGGCGCCGCGCTGAGGATCGGCGGCGCTGCGGCCATCAGCACCAGCGCGGTGGTCAGCGGGCCCGGAAGAGGCAGCAGGATGAGCAGGCCGGCGGTGAGCAGCGGCGCGCCGAGCAGCAGCCAGGCGACGATGACGCAGGCCGTGCCGGGTCGGCGCAGGTAGCCGAGCATGAGCCGCCAGTCGATTCGCACCAGGGTCGCCGTCAGCAGCACCGCGACACAGGGTGCCAGCAGTGGACGGGCGAGACTGGAGAGCTGCGGCAGCGCCAGCCCGAGGAACACCCCGACGAACAGCACCCAGGTGGCGTGGCCGCCGAGGAAGGCGAGCAGACGGCTCATGGATTTCCGTGGTTTGCAGGATCCAGGCCCGCGACGCTAGCGACTTTGACCGCTGCGGCCAATGCTCTATCGTGCAGCGCGTGGAGGACAGGAAGGGCAGCTCTTTATGATCGAAGCGCCGTTCGACCGGCACCGTGCCGTGGTACTGCCGGAGTGGATCGATTACAACGGCCACATGAACGTGGCCTACTACCTGCTGGCCTTCGATCATGCCACCGATACTTTTTTCGACTACCTCGGACTCGATGCGGCGCACCGCGAGGCCACCGGCGGCACAACCTTCGCCGGCGACATCCACCTGACGTACCAGCGCGAGGTGAAGCAAGCCGATCCGCTGCGCATCTCCAGCCAGCTGCTGGGTTACGATGACAAACGCCTGCGCTTTATCCAGCAGATGTATCACGCCGAGGAGGGTTACTTGGCGGCGACCATGGAGAGCCTTAGCCTCTACGTCGACCTCAACCGCCGCCGGGTGACCGCCTTTCCTGACGATATCTGCCGGCGTCTCGCCGCGGTCTTCGATGCTCACCGCAGCCTGCCGCTGCCGCCGGAGGCCGGCCGGGTGATCGCCAAGCCGCCGCTTCCCGAGCCCTGGACGTAACGTGAACCGGACCCTGAGCGCCGCCTCCGCCGGTTTCCCCTTGCCCTTTTTCCATTGCCATGGCGGCCCCGATGAGGATGCTAAGGGCATGAAATCCGCGCGTTCCCGACTGGCCACACGGTTGCTCTTTGCCCTGCTATTGGTGGTTCTCGCCCCGATCCCCGACGCCCTGGCCGACTGCACCGACCCCCCCGAGCCGGGCGTCAACTGGCGGCGCTGCGTCTTCGACCGCCTGGAGTTCAAGGAGGTCGATCTGACCGGAGCCGAGCTGCGCGACGCGAGCTTTTTTCGTGCCGACCTCAGCGGCAGCAACTTCGAGGGCGTGAAGGCCTTCCGGGCGAAATTCTTCAACGCGGTGATGACCGGCGCGCGCTTCCCCGAGGCGGACCTGCGCGAGGCCGATATGAGCAAGGCTCACCTGCAGGATGCCGACCTTGCCACCGCCGATCTGCGGCGGGCCCGTCTCTTCGACGCTGATCTGCGCGGCGCCGACCTGACCGGGGCCAAGCTGGAGGGCGCCGATCTGACCGGTGCCAACCTCTCTGGCGCGACCTGGACCGACGGCAAGAAGGTCTGCAACGAGGACTCGATCGGCCGCTGCAATTGAGGCCTTCGCCGGGCCCGCTGCAGAGGTTAGGGACTTGCGGCGGGAATACCGTCTATAGTGCGCTGACTAGCTCGGCGACTCGCGCGGTGGCGTGGCCGCTGCCCATGGCTTTGCATGACCTGTTTCTAATGTTGTCGCCCGCTGATACTGCTCCGAAAGATCGCGCCGCTGATGCGGACAACGCCCGCGACAGGCGCGTTCTGGTGATGGCATGACGCGGGCCCACAAGATCAAGCGGCGGGTGCGGGTCTCGCTGCTGCGGTTCGGGCGTAACGACCAAGTGGTGCTGTCGATCCTGGCGGTGGTGATCGGCGCGGCGGCAGGCGGTGCGGCCATTGCCTTCCGCGATGCCATCGGCGGCATCCAATGGCTCGCCTATGGTTTCACCAGCGAGAAAGTCGCCTCCCTCGCGGCCGCGCTGCCTTGGTGGCATCTGGTCGTGGTGCCGACCGCCGGCGGCCTGCTGATCGGCCTCTTCATCCGCTATCTGATGCCGGACGGGCGGCCGCAGGCGGTCGCCCACGTGATCGAGGCATCGGCCCTGCATGACGGGCGCATGTCGCTGACCGTGGGCCTGCGCGCCGCGCTCGCCAGCGCCGCCTCGATCGGCGTTGGCGCCTCGGTCGGCCGTGAGGGACCCGTGGTCCACCTCGGCGCCTCGCTCGGATCCTGGGTCGCCAAGCGGCTGCACCTCGGTCGTGTGCTGGCACGGACCCTGCTGGGCTGCGGCGTGGCCGCCGCCATCGCCGCCTCGTTCAACGCCCCCATCGCCGGTTCGTTCTTCGCCCTGGAGGTGGTGGTCGGCCACTATGCCCTCTCAGCTTTTGCGCCCATCGTCATCGCCTCGGTCACCGGCACCCTGATCAGCCGCGCGCGCTACGGCGACTACCCGGCATTCGTGCTGCCGGAAAACTGGACCATCGTATCGTTCTGGGAATTTCCGGCCTTTGCGATTCTCGGTCTGGTCTCCGCCGTGGCGGCCATTCTCTTCATGTGGTCAATCATGTTCACCGAGGACACCGTGCGCAGGCTGCCGCTGCCATCCTGGGCACGTCCGGCGGTGGCGGGTCTGCTGGTCGGCCTCATTGCGCTGGCCTTTCCGCAGGTGCTGGGCGTCGGTTACGAGGCGACCGACGCGGCGCTCTCCGACAGTTATCCGCTGTGGCTGTTGCTGGCGCTTATCGTCACGAAGACCGCGGCGACGGCGATCTCACTGGGGGGCGGCTTTTCCGGCGGCGTGTTTTCACCTTCGCTGTTCATCGGCGCCATGGTGGGCGGTGCCTACGGCATCCTCGCCACCCAGGCCTTTCCGGAACTCTCCTCGGGCCATGGCGCCTATACAATCATCGGCATGGGCGCGGTCGCCGGCGCGGTGCTGGGCGCGCCGATCTCGACCATCCTGATGATTTTCGAGATGACCAACGACTACGAACTCACCATCGCCGTCATGCTGGCCACGGTGATCGCATCGGTGGTGACCCAGCAGGTACACAAGCACTCCTTCTTCTACTGGCAGCTGGAGCGCCGCGGTGTCTCGCTGCGCGGTGGCCATCAGACCGGCCTGATGCGGCGGGTCAAGGTGGCCTCCGTGATGGACCACCGCTATTCCGCGGTGGCGCCGCAGACGCCGATCGCGGAGGTGCGCATGAAGCTGCAGGCAGCGCCTTGGGGTGAGCTTTTCGTAGTCGACGAGGACGGTGCGCTGTGCGGCGTCATCACCTACGCAGACTTGAGCGAGGCCGCCTTCGACACCAGCCACGATTCCGAGCTGATCGCCGCCAACGTGGCACGCCGCGAACCGGCGCTGCTGCTGGTGGGCGACCACCTGGAAACCGCGGTGAAAGCCTTCACGGTGACCGGCGAGCCGCACATTCCCGTGGTCGCCGACAAGAAAACCATGGTAATGCGCGGCCTGGTGCATGAGCACCAGGTGATGCTGGCCTACCAGCGCGCCCTGAATCAGGCCCGCGCCGAGGAGCGCGGCGAAGCCTCGTCACGCTCGCTGCGGCGGGGATCCTGACTTAGTAGGTCGGGTCGAGGTTCAGGTAGTCGTAGCGGTCGCCGGAGGTGACGACGACTTCGCGGTAGCCGGCTCCGCTGTCCAGCAGGGTCAGCGGCACGGCGACGCCCGGTTGGCCCAATGCCCAGATCGCCTTGTAGAACTCCGATAGGCTTGAGACCTTGTGGTTGCCGACCGCCATGACGATGGTGTTGGACGGCACGCCCGCCTGTTCCGCCGGACCGCCCGGCGCTACCCGGCTGATGAAGACATGGCCGCGCAGTTCCTGTGTGTAAAGCCCGAGCCAGGGCCGCGCCGACTTGGTCGAGCGGCCGTCGCGCAGCAGGTCTTCCATGATCGGGGTGAGGGCGGAGATCGGCACGAACATGTTGCCCGGCAACTGCTCGCCGGGCGCCCCGGCATCCCCGACGATCAGCGAACCGATGCCGAGCAGCCGGCCGTCGGACCCGATCAGGGCCGCGCCGCCGAAGCTGCGGTAGGGCGGCGAGGTGAAGATGGCGTCGGGCAGCAGGTACTCCCAGTAGCCGGCGAATTCGCGGCGCGAGACCACCAGCGCCGGGCTCGGCCCGTCGGGGCCGGCGACCAGCACCCGGGTATCTTTCGGCAGCTGCGTGGAATCGCCGAGTTCGATAGGATTGGCATCCAACTTGCCCAGCGGGCGCAGCAGACCGAAGCCGGTTTCGTAGTCGTAGGCGACGACGTCGGCGGGCACCACACTGCCGTCCTGCTCCACGATCTCCGTCTCGACCGCTTCCATGATCAGGTAGCCGATGGTGAGGACGAGTCCGTCCTTGCCGATCACCACGCCGCCGCCTTGGCGCTCCTGGCCCAGGGTCTGAGCCGAGCGCGCCGAGGCCGGCACCACCGCCCGCACTCCGACCACGGCGTTCAGGGGATTGGGCGCGACCGACTGTGCCGCCGCCGGTATCACCGGAGTGAGCAGCAGCGCAACTGCGCCGGCAACGAAACCGAGAAACTTCGCTACGGGATACCGGATCGGACTACACACCCCCGCAGGGGCTAAAACCTTGATCGCCATGCCGCTCTCCTGGTTGTTGCGGCGTCTCCCCCACTTGATGCTTAGAAATCTGCCTTTAATCGATGTAGCACTTTTGTTGGACGCGTCCAGTGGGCCTTTGGTTCCATCCCCACGAATGTGAAGGCAGGCCCGGCGGATTCTAATCTTCCAGCAGGTAGCTGCCTTGGCGATGGGGCAGCGGCTCTTTGCCGACCACCTTGGCCAGCACCATGCCCGGGCGCACGTAGCGCTGGGAGCGGCGCGACAGGATCAGGCCGTCGGCTGCGGTGGTGACCGCGGTGCGCGCCTTTTCCGGCGGCTGCGTGGGGTCGACGACCCAGGCGATCGTGTCACCCTTGCTCACCCGTTGGCCGAGATCGACGGCGTAGGCGACCACACCGGCGACCGGGCTGCGCACGGTGTCGGTGGCGTCCAGGCGGGTCGCCTCGCAGAGCGCCTCCGGCAGCGGCGGCGGGTTGCCGGCGATGGCGCCGTAGCGCATCAGGCTGTTGAACAGGGCTTCGGCGTCGGCCTCGGCGGTCGCGTCGTCGACGTCGGACCGGCCGCGCAGTTCCACCGTGCCGGAGACGCAGGCCGCCGGAATGGGATACTGCGGGAAGCGATCGGCCAGCCGTGTCCAGGGCGTCGAGAAGGTCTCGTCGAAGGAACTGCCGCCGGAATCCTCTGCCAGCAGCACGGCGCGGCAGCCGAGATCGGCGGCCAGTTCGGCCCCGTCCGGCCAGTTCGCCGGGATGAGGAAGAGGTGCATCAGAGCCTGGTCGTCGCAGTGCAGGTCCAGCACCAGGTCGGCGTCGCAGGCCAGGGAGGCCAGCGCCAGGCGCAGGGAGTGCAACTCGCTGGCCGGCTTCTGGTCTTCCAGGTGCGCCCGCATGGCGCCCCGGATGACGGCGATGTTGCCCGCCTCGTCGTCGGTCAGCTTGTCCTTCACCGCCTCGGCGATACCCTCGGCCAGGTCCGGCCAGTTGCGGTTGAAATTACCGCCGCCGCCCTGCTCGTAGCGGCCCATGTTCTCGCCGTTGGTGAACTGGGAAAGCCCGATCGGGTTGGCGTAGGGCACCAGGATGACCTCGCCGGCGATGCGGCCCTCGCGCTCGGCTTCCTCCAGCAGCCGGTAGAGGTGGTGCTGGACCAGGAGGCCCGGGGTCTCGTCGGCGTGCAGAGCGGCCTGCAGATAGACCTTGGGTCGCGCCCCCTCGGCCCCGAAGCGGTGCACGGTGAGGTGCCGGGCGGTTCCCGGGCTGACGGTCAGGAGGGGCAGGCGGTCGCTGCGGGCGGGCATGGAGGAAATCCTATCGCAAAGGAGGCGAGGGCGGCATGAAAGGCCGCCGGCCCGTCCCGGTCAAGCCCCCCTCAAGCTTGGCTGGAGGGCGGCAGCAGACCCGAAAAAAGCACCGCTTAAGGCGTGAGCCTGCCGCCCGGCTGCGCTATATAGGGGGCATGTCCGATCTTTTCGCGGCCTCCCAGGGCGCCCCGGCAACGGTTTCCGGGGCTGCTGGGGCCTATCCCTATCTGAACGCCCTCAACGAGGGCCAGCGTGCCGCGGTCGAGGCGCTCGACGGGCCGGTGCTGGTGCTGGCCGGCGCCGGCACCGGCAAGACCCGCGTGCTGACCACCCGCCTCGCCCACCTGCTGATCATGGGTAAGGCGCGCTCGCCCGGCGAGATCCTGGCCGTCACCTTCACCAACAAGGCGGCGCGCGAGATGAAGGACCGCGTCGCGGCCCTCCTCAACCGCCCCTCGGTGGAGGGCTGGTGGCTCGGCACCTTCCACTCGGTGGCCGTGCGCATCCTGCGCCGCCATGCCGAGGCGGTCGGCCTGAAGAGCAACTTCACCATCCTCGACACCGACGACCAGATCCGCCTGCTGAAGCAGGTGTTGCAGGCTGAGAGCGTCGATGAGAAGAAGTGGCCGGCGCGCGCCATGCTGGCGATCATCGAGCGCTGGAAGGACCGCGGTCTGACGCCGGAGCGCGTCTCGGCGGGCGATGCCGGCGATTTCGCGCGCGGCCGCGCGGTGGAACTCTACAAGGCCTACCAGCAACGCCTGCGCACGCTGAATGCCTGCGACTTCGGCGACCTCCTGCTGCACAACCTGTCACTCTTCCAGAGTCAGCCGGAAGTGCTGGCCGATTACCATCGGCGCTTCCGCTACATCCTGGTCGACGAGTACCAGGACACCAACGTGGCGCAGTATCTCTGGCTGCGCCTCCTGGCGCAGGGCCACAAGAACGTCTGCTGTGTCGGCGACGACGACCAGTCGATCTACGGCTGGCGCGGCGCCGAGGTCGGCAACATCCTGCGCTTCGAGGATGACTTTCCCGGCGCCAAGATTGTGCGGCTGGAACGCAATTACCGCTCGACCGGGCGCATCCTCGCCGCCGCCTCCGGCCTCATCGCGCACAACGAAGGTCGTCTCGGCAAGACTTTGTGGACTGAGGACGAGGAGGGCGAGAAGATCCGCCTGCGCGGCCTGTGGGACGGCGAAGCGGAGGCACGCTTCGTCGGCGAGGAGATCGAGGCGCTCATTGCCCGCGACAAGAACCACGACTTGAAGCAGGTCGCCATCCTGGTGCGCACCGGCGCCATGACCCGCGAGTTCGAAGAGCGTTTCATCACCCTGGGCCTGCCCTACCGCGTGGTCGGCGGCCCGCGCTTCTACGAGCGCCTGGAGATTCGCGACGCGCTCGCCTATCTGCGAATCTTGCAGCAGCCGGCCGACGATCTCGCCTTCGAGCGCATCATGAACAAGCCCAAGCGCGGCCTCGGCGATGCGACGCTGCAGCAGCTCTATCAGGCCGCGCGCGCCGGCAACGTGCCGCTGACGCTGGCAGCCCGGCGACTGGTGGAGACCGACGAGCTGCGCCCGGCGGCGCGCCGCAGCCTCACGAGCCTGCTGGACGATCTCGACCGTTGGCGCGGCATGATCGAGGTGACTCCGCATCCCGAACTGGCCGAGATCGTGCTGGAAGAATCCGGTTACGTGGAGATGTGGCAGAACGACAAGTCCCTCGAGGCCCCGGGCCGGCTGGAGAACCTGAAGGAGTTCGTGAATGCCCTCGGCGAGTTCGAGAATCTCGCCGGCTTCCTGGAGCACGTTTCGCTGGTGATGGAGGCGATCACGCGTGATGACCAGGACATGGTCACGATCATGACCCTGCACGCGGCCAAGGGTCTGGAGTTCGACACGGTGTTCCTGCCGGGCTGGGAGGAGGGGCTGTTCCCCAACCAGCGCGCCCTCGACGAGACCGGACGACGCGGCCTGGAGGAGGAACGGCGGCTCGCCTACGTTGGCCTGACGCGCGCGAGGAAGCGGGTCATCATCTCGTTTGCCGCCAACCGGCGCATGCACGGCTCCTGGGCGGCGGCGATCCCTTCGCGCTTCGTGGACGAATTGCCCAAGGAGCAGGTTGAGGTGGAGAGCGACCAGGGCGTCTACGGCGCCGCGGCCGCGGCCTTCGGCGGCAACTTCGGGGGCATGGGCGATGGCTGGGGCCGCAGTTCCTGGAGCGAGGCCCGCGTCAGCCCCGGGCTGCAGCGCGCGCGTGAGCGGCGCGGCCAGGGCGTCTCACCCTACATCGACGTGACGCCGACGCGCGTCGAAAGCATCGAGAGCGGTGCCTTTCAGCGCGGCGACCGGGTGTTCCACCAGAAGTTCGGCTACGGCAAGATCACCTCGGTGGAGGGCGAGCGCCTGAACATCCGCTTCGACGCGGCCGGCGACAAGAAGGTGATCGCCAGCTTCGTGGTACCTGCCGACCAGGCCGGCTGACCTTAGACCCCTCCATCCGACAGAGATATATCCCCCCGTGAGCGCGACCTACTGCCTTTCCCTGAGTCTGCCCAGCGCCGCCGTTCATGCCTTCGAGGCGATCTTCGAGCCGCTGGACGGCGCCATCGTCACCGGCGGGCGCGATCCCCAGGGGATGGTGCCCTGGCAGCTCTACCTTGCCGAACCGCCGGCCGCCGAGGAGATCGAGCGTCTCCTCGCCATCGCCTGCGAAATCGCCGACATCGCGACGCCGCCGGCCTACAGCCTCGACAAGCTGCCGGAGGTCGACTGGGTGGCGGAGAGCCAGAAGGCGCTGCCGCCGATCCTCGCCGGGCGATTCAGGATCAGGGGATCGCACGTCACCGAGCCGGCGCCGCCGGGCGCCGTCGACCTGCTGATCGATGCCAATGCCGCCTTCGGCACCGGCCGTCACGAGACCACGCGCGGCTGCCTGCTGGCGCTTCAGGATATCGCCAAACGGCGGCCGGTTTCGCTCATCCTCGACATGGGCTGCGGCTCCGGCGTGCTGGCCATGGCGGCGGCCAAGCTATGGCCTTGCCGGGTGCTGGGCGTCGACAACGACGCGCCCTCGATCCGCGTCGCTGCGGAGAACCTGAAGGCTAACGGTGTCGTCGATGCGGTGACGCTCTTGTGCGGTGACGGCTTCCGTGATGCCCGCGTGCGCCAGGCCGGTCCCTACGACCTCATCCTCGCCAACATCCTGGCCGAACCGCTCTGCCGCATGGCCGAGGATGTAAAGCGCCACCTGGCGCCCGGCGGCCTCGTCATTCTCTCCGGCCTGCTGACCACGCAGGAACGCCAGGTCACCGCGCGCTACCGTGCCGCCGGCTTGGTGCTGGTCACGCGCTACCGCCTGGCCGAGTGGTCGACGCTGGTGCTGAAACGAGGGTAATGCGCGCGTCGCTCAGTGCGCGAGCAGCACGGGAACGGTGGCCTCGGTGATGATGCTGCGCGTGGCGCCACCAAAGATCATTTGCCTGAGGCGGCTCTGGGTATAGGCGCCCTTGATGACGAGATCGCTGCCGAGACGCTGGGCCTCGGCGAGGAAGGCGGCGCCTCGGGCGGCGGCGTCCGACTCCACGGTCACCTCGTGCGCTTCGCTGGGGATGCCGTTTAGCCGCAGGTAGCGCACCAACTGTGCGCCGCTGGGTTCCGGCGGCGTGCTGCCCGACAGGGTGACGACGGCCACGTGGCGCGCGCGGCGCAGCAGCGGCTTGGCGAAGGCCACCGTGCGCGCGGCTTCCGGCGTGCCGTTCCACGCAATTAGGATGTTCTCACCCAACTTGTCGCTGCCCTCTTTCGGCACGAGCAGGGCCGGCCGGCCGCTTTCGAAGAGCGCGGTTTCCAATTCGCTCATGCGCGGACCGTCGCCGACCGATTCGGGGCGGGTCAGCACGGTGATGTCGAAGACGCGCGCATAGGCGGCAAGAAAATCGCGGCCCGTGGCGTCTTCGCTCTCGTACCAGCCGAAGCACGCCGTTTCCCGGCTTTCCGCATCGTTGTTGGCGCTTGCCAGGCCGCGCGCGGCGAGGCGCTCCGTAAACAGCGTCCGGCTGGCCTCTCGGCGCTCATCCTGGACATGCGGGTCCAGGGGCGTCGCGATCATCGCGCCGGTGAAAGGGTCGGCTGGGGCGATCAGCGGCGGATCGAGGCTCAGGTGGAAGCCCTCGACGTAACTCCCGAACGCCAGCGCGAGTTGAGCGGCCGTATCGATGGTCGATGCGGCGGTGAGATCGTTGTCGACCGGCAGGAGGATCGTCTTCATTCTCGGTATCCCCGCTCGTCATGGGCTTTCATTCTGTCTATCATCGCAGGCGGAGGAAAGCCCTTCCACCCATACGTTTGCGACCACTTGGCGAAGCCCCGCATGCCGAGCGAAGCCGACCCCGCCGCTGGCCGGCCTTTTTCTGAAACTGCCGCCGCTGTGCCCCTCGCCGGTCCGCCGGGCGGCAAATCGTTCTTCCGCATCTTCTTTTCGATCATGCTGCCGATGTTCCTGGCGGTGGTGGACCAAACCATTGTCGCCACGGCGCTGCCGGCCATCGCCGGCACCATGGGCGGGGTTGAGCGCATCTCCTGGATCGTGGTCGGCTATCTTGTGGCCACCACCATAGCCGCGCCGGTTTACGGCAAGCTGGGCGACCTCTTGGGGCGCCGCCGGCTGCTGGTTGTTGCGCTGATCTTCTTCATGGTCGCCTCGCTGCTTTGCGCCGTGTCGAGCAGCATCGAGATGTTGACCGCCATGCGCGTGCTTCAGGGGTTGGGCGGCGGCGGGTTGATGACGCTGTCGCAGGCCCTGATCGGGGAGGCCGTGCCGCCACGCGAGCGGGCGCACTACCAGGGCTACCTCGCCGCCGTGATGGTGACTTCCAGCACCTTCGGTCCGGTCGTCGGGGGCTATCTGACCGAACACCTGGGCTGGCAGTCGGTCTTCCTGGTGAACCTGCCGATCGGCGTGCTGGCAATCCTGCTCGCCCTTCGCCTGCCACAGCGGGCCGGCACCGGCGGGCCGTTGCGCATCGACATGCCCGGCGTGCTGCTGTTCGCCCTCTTCATCGCCTCGGCCATGGTGCTGCTGGAGCAGGTCAGGGGATTCGATGCCGCGCTGCTGCTGCCGCTGCTCGGCCTTGGCTTGCTGGCCGTGGTCTCTCTGATTCTATTGATTTGGCGCGAGAAGACGGCGGCGGATCCGCTGCTGCCCATCGCCCTGATGCGGAACCCGACCATCTGGCGCAGTGACGCGCTCGCCGCCTGCCATGGCGCCATGCTGGTTTCGCTGATCACCTTCCTGCCCATCTATTTCCGCGTGGTCGGCGGCACCTCACCGGCCGAGACGGGTCTGCTGCTGCTGCCGATGACCGCCGGCATCGGCATCGGTTCGATGATCACCGGACGCGCCATGAGCCGCAGCGGCCGCACGGCGATCTTTCCCTCCATCGGGCTCATCGTCGTGGTGCTGGGGCTCTTTGCCGTGGCGATGTGGTCGCGCTATGTCACACCGGTGCACCTCGCATGGTTCCTCGGCGCCACCACGCTGTTCATGGGCACCGTCATGGGGGTGGTGCAGGTGACCATCCAGAGCGCCGCCGGGCGCGACAAGCTGGGCGCGGCGGCGGCCACCGTCCAGTTCTCGCGCGCGCTGGGCGCCGCGGTCGGCACCGCTGTCGTCGGCGCGGTCCTCTTCGCCGTCCTGGCGTCCCGTGACCCGGCGGCGGCGACCTTTTTCGCCGACCTGTTGCAGGGGGATGCCGACAGTCTCGCCGCCTTGCCCGCGGCGGGCCGTGCGGTCGTCCAGGGTGAGATCGCCGACGCCTTCCGTGCCGCTTTCCTCGCCATCACCGGCTTTGCCGCTCTGGCCTTGGTTCTCGCCTGGTCGATTCCGCTGCGCCGTCTCTGACGGCGGTGGAAAAGCAAACGGCGACGCCTCCTGCTTGGAAGCGCCGCCGCTCTTGCCGCCGTCCTGGCAGCCGGAGATCCGGTCGTGGAACGGAACCGCGTTGGGGGGCCGCCCGGTCGCGGGACCGGCTCCGTTCTCAAAAAAGGGAAGGGGACATTTCAGGCGGCCAGCTTTCCCGGACCGCCGGTCCGACCTTTGGTCGGCGGCGGTCCGGGTCTGCCGTAGGCTCGTCCCGTGGCTACACCGGTTTAGACGAGCTTTTGCCGTTAGAGGTCCACTGAAACCGACTTATAGCAACGAACTCTTGGTAACAGAGTGGCAGCAGACCAGCGCCGATCAGGCGGCCGGCCGATTGACGTTTCGGTTGGCCGCATCGCCGACGGCCTGCTGCGCACTGCGGCGCACCTCGATAAAGGCCAGCACCTGCGCGGTGACCGGCGCGCTCGCCGGTGCCTCGGCCTGCGCGACGGCGGTCTCATCGCGGGCCACGATCCCCTGGTCGGCGGCCAGGGCTGCAGCCACGGCGGGAATGTCGGCACGGTCGATGCCGATGTCGGCCAGCATCTCGTCGGACATGGCCGAGAGTTCGCTCACCGTGCGGCGGCGGGCCGCCTCGCGGCGCAGCCGGCTAGCAAGCTTGTTCCAGGCCGATGGCTTGGCGACAGCCTCTTCTTTGCAGCAAAGGGCTGCAGCCGCGGCAATTTCGGCGCGGCTGATGCCAATGTCGCTCAGCAGGCGGTCATCGAGCTGGCCCAGCGCCTTCAGGGTGCGGCGGTGCTGGAAGCGGCGGCGCAGAGTGGCAAAGAGGGCGCTAAGCCCGGACCAGCGGCCGAAGGTCTCAAGTCCGCTGTGCAGGTGATCGGCGATAAACTCGGCCCTTAGGGTCCGGGCCGTCTGGACGACAGAAAGAACGTCAACGGATCGCTGATCCCACCGCACCGCGGCACTTCCGGCGCGGTCGCCGTGAAGGTCAGTTAGGCGGATCATGACAATAAAACTCCAGGAATGAATTAGGTTTGAGGCTTTCATGGCCCGCCAGGAAGGGCCCTTCCAACAAGAGCCTTGCCAAGCCGGCCCAGAGCCATGACTTTCAGCAAGAGAAATGAGGGGCCCAAGCGCCGGTTGAAAGTGGCATTTCCGCACTGCAGCATTGCAGCCCCTGCATGAGTGAAACAACTGAAACAAAAGGGCCTTGGCCGATGGCTGACCTGACGTCCGCGAGCGCCTCCACCGCCGCCGCAAGCCTCTCCACCGAGGGCAAACTGGACGCCCTGCGCCAGGAGTTGGCGCGGCGCGGGGTCGAGGGTTTCCTGGTGCCGCGCGGCGACGAGCACCAGGGCGAGTACGTCGCTCCCTCGGCCGAGCGCCTGGCCTGGCTGACCGGCTTCAAGGGCTCGGCGGGCTTCGCCTGCGTGCTGCAGGAAGAAGCGGCAATTTTCGTCGATGGCCGCTACACCCTGCAGGTGCGCCATGAGGTGCCGGAGAGCGTCTTTGCGCCGCGTCATGTGAGCGATGAGCCGCTCGCCGACTGGCTGGACGGCCGCCTGAAGCCAGGCCAGCGCCTCGCCTACGACCCCTGGCTCCACACCGAGGAGCAGGTGCGCCGCTTGGAAAAGACCACGACCGCCCTGGGCGCCAGCCTGGTCGCGCTCGACGGCAATCCAATCGACGCCGTCTGGGGCGATCGCCCGGCGCCGCCCAAAGCCAAGATCCGCCCGCACGACCTGGCGCTGGCCGGTCGCAGCAGCGCCGAGAAGCGCGAGGAACTGGGCGCCCAGCTCGCCAAGGCCGGAATCGCGGCGGCGGTCATCACGCTGCCGGACTCTATCGCCTGGCTGCTCAACGTGCGCGGCGGCGATGTGGCGCACTCGCCGTTGCCGTTGTCTTTTGCTGTGCTGCACGCTGACGGCGGCGTCGAATGGTTCGTCGACCCCGACAAGTTGACGCCGGAGGTCACCGCCGGCCTTGGCAATGCGGTCGCGGTTGAGACGCCGGAGCGCCTCGCCGACAGCCTCGGACGTCTCGGCAAAGCGGGCGCCAAGGTGATGGTCGACCCGAGCACGGCGGCGCGCTGGACCTTCGAGCGTCTGCGCGCGGCCCAGGCGGAGGTGGTGGCCGGCGCCGATCCCTGCCTGCTGCCCAAGGCCTGCAAGAATGCCGCCGAGCTGGACGGCATGCGCCGCGCCCATCGGCGCGACGGCGCGGCGCTCAGCCGCTTCCTGCACTGGTTGAACGCCGAGGCCGAGCCGCGGGCGGGGACGGACCCTGTGAGCGAGTTGGAGGCCGCCGAGCGCCTTGCCGCCTTTCGCGGCGCGACCGGCGAGCTGCGCGACCTTTCCTTCGACACCATCGCGGGGGCGGGGCCGAATGGCGCCATCGTCCACTATCGGGTAAGCGAAGAGACCAACCGGCCTCTCGGTGACGGTGAACTCTTTCTCTGCGATTCAGGGGGCCAGTATCGCGACGGCACCACCGATGTGACGCGCACGATGGCGATCGGCAGGCCTTCGGCGGAGATGTGTCGACGCTTCACCCTGGTGCTGAAAGGGCACATCGCCTTGGCCCGTGCACGCTTTCCCAAGGGCACCACGGGCAGCCAGCTTGACGCCCTGGCGCGCTACGCGCTGTGGCAGGAAGGGCTCGACTACGACCACGGGACGGGTCACGGCGTCGGCAGCTACCTGAATGTCCATGAAGGACCGCAGCGCATTTCCAAGCTGCCGAATACGGTAGCGCTGCAGCCCGGTATGATCGTTTCCAACGAGCCGGGATACTACAAGACCGGCGGCTACGGCATCCGCATCGAGAACCTGGTGGCCGTGACGGAAAGCCCGAAGCGGGAGGGCGAAGAGCGCGACATGCTCGCTTTCGAAACCCTGACCCTGGCGCCGATCGACCGGCGTCTTGTCGAGCTAGACCTGCTGAACCGGGAAGAGGCCGAATGGCTGGATGCTTATCACGCCCGCGTGCGCGCGGAGATCGCCCCGCAGTTGGACGCGGCGGCACGGGTCTGGCTGGAGGCGGCGACGGCGCCTCTGGGAAGCTGATGGGTATCCGGGAGAGAGGGCGGCCCTAGGCCATCTTGTCGGAGTGCAGGTCGAACAGCGCCTTCATGTAGGCGTGCTGTATATCCTGGATGTGGCGCGCGATGTCGGCCAGATCCTGGCCGATGCGCTCTGCCATCTGCAGGTCTTCGCTGATGAAGAGGTCGGTCGGCTCCGCCCAGCGCTGCGTCATGTGAATCAGAGCCCGATAGGCCGCCTTCTCGTGGGACTTGTTCCCGCGGCCCAGATCCTGGACCTGGTCGAGAATGAATTCGAGGCTTTCGTTTGCCGTCAGCATAATCCTGCCTGTCTCGTCTGAACTGGGGGGCTGGCGCAAAGCTAAGTGAAAGCCGGTAAAAAGTTTGTTTAGCTCTGCGCGAATCTGCTGGTATGCGGCCATTTTTTCTACCGATAGCGGTGTATATCCCCGGTTTCGGTCGCTAACTGGTTGAATTTTTGCAATCTGCCCTTGTCGGGAAGCCGTCGCGTTCCAAATATTTAATGAGGGGAGCATTCCAAGCTCCCCTCTTTCCTTTCAGCAAGCCGGCGCAGACCGGCCCCATAGTCTCAGTCAGTCATCAGGCCCGCTGGGCCTGCACACCTACCTGCGTTCTCGGGGGCCGGAGGCCCTCCAGGACTCCCAAACACCATCTGATATTCAGGGGAGCCGTTCACATGGTGAAGCTTCAAATCAATGGCGAGGAACGTGAACTGGACGTTGCCGCCGATACCCCGCTGCTTTGGGTCGTCCGCGATGAGCTGGGCCTGACCGGCACCAAGTTCGGCTGCGGCATGTCGCTCTGCGGCGCCTGCACGGTTCACGTCGACGGCGTCGCGACACGGTCCTGCGTGACCGCGGTCAGCGATGTGGAAGGCAGCCAGGTCACCACCATCGAGGCGATAGACGGTAAGGCCGCCAAGGCGGTGCAGACCGCCTGGGACAAGCTGGACGTGGTCCAGTGCGGTTATTGCCAGTCCGGCCAGGTGATGTCCGCCGTCGCCCTTCTCAGCGAGAACCCGAAGCCCAGTGACGATGACATCGACGCCGCGATGAGCGGTAACGTCTGCCGCTGTGCCACCTATGTCCGTATCCGCGCCGCCATTCACGAGGCGGCCAAGCTGATGGAGGCCTGAGCCTATGCTGGCACACATTCTCGACAGCAAGAATCCACAGATGCTGCGGCCCGCTGCCGCAGTGCCGCTCACGGCGAGCCGGCGGCTGTTCCTCAAGGCCTCGGCCGCGGCCGGCGCCGGCTTGGTCATCGGTTTCACCTTTGCCGGCGGCAACAAAATGGCGGCGGCCGCCACCCCGGCGGCTGACGATGCCGTCTTCGTCCCCAACGCCTTTGTACGGGTCGCCCCTGACAACACCGTGACGGTGCTCATGAAGCACCTCGAGATGGGTCAGGGAACGTTCACCGGGCTCGCTGCCCTGGTGGCCGAGGAACTGGATGCCGACTGGGCGCAGATGCGTGCCGAGCACGCACCCGCCGACGCCAGCCTCTACAACAATCTCTCCTGGGGTCCGGTGCAGGGCACCGGCGGTTCTTCCTCCGTCGCCAATTCGTACGAGCAGCTGCGGCGGGCGGGGGCAATGTCGCGCGCTTTGCTGGTCCAGGCGGCAGCGGAAACCTGGGGCGTGCCGGCCGGTGAAGTCACCGTCGAGAAGGGCTTGGTCAGCCATGCCGCGAGCGGCAGGCAGGCCAGCTTCGGCGAGCTCGCGGAGAAGGCCGCGACGCTGCAGCCTCCTGCCGAAGTGACGTTGAAGGATCCCAAGGACTTCACTCTCGTTGGGACCAGGCTGCCGCGCCTCGACTCGCCGGCCAAGGCACGCGGCCAAGCGCGCTACACGCTGGATATGACCCTGCCCGGCATGCTGACGGTGCTGATCGCGCGTCCGCCTCTCTTCGGGGCGACGCTGAAGTCCTTCGACGACAGCGAAGCTCTGGCGGTCAAGGGCGTGACCGATGTCGTTGCCGTGCCGGCGGGCGTCGCGGTGGTCGCCAAAGGCTTCTGGGCCGCCAAGCAGGGCCGCGATGTTCTGAAGATCGAGTGGGACGAGTCGACCGGCGAGACCCGCGGCTCCGATCAGATCATGGCCGAGTACAAGAAGCTGGCCGAACAGCCGGGCGACATCGCGCGGCAGGATGGCGACGCGGCTTCCGCCATGGCAGGCGCCGCGAAAGTCCTGGAGGCGGATTACGAGTTCCCCTACCTCGCTCACGCGCCGATGGAGCCGCTCGACTGCGTCGTGCAGTTGGGCGATGGCACCTGCGACATTTGGGCCGGCTCGCAGATCCAGACGGTCGACCAGGGTGCCGCTGCGGCGATCCTCGGCCTCCAGCCGCAACAGGTGCGCATCCACACGATGCTCGCCGGCGGCAGCTTCGGCCGCCGGGCCACGCCGCAGGCCGACATGGTCTCCGAGGCCGTCTCCGTCGCCAAGGCGATCGGCGGCCGGGCGCCGGTAAGGCTGGTGTGGACGCGGGAGGACGACATCCAGGGCGGCCGCTACCGTCCGATGTACTTCCACCGCCTGAAGGCCGGGCTCGACGCCGAGGGCAAGCTGGTCGCCTGGCAGCACCGCATCGTCGGCCAGTCGATCGTCAGCGGCACGCCCTTTGAAGGTCTCATTAAAAACGGCATCGACCAGACCTCGGTGGAGGGGGCAAATACGCTGCCCTACCACGTGCCGAACATGACGGTGGACCTGCATACCACCGACGTGAAAGTGCCGGTGCTGTGGTGGCGTGCCGTGGGCAGTACCCACACCGCCTATTCGACCGAGGCCTTCATCGACGAACTGGCTGAGGCCGCGGGCAAGGACCCCGTGGAATTCCGCCTCGCGATGCTGCAGGACCATCCGCGCCATGCGGGCGTCCTGAAGCTGGCGGCGGAGAAGGCCGGCTGGGGTACGGAGCCGCAGGCAGGCCGCGCGCGCGGCATCGCCGTGCACGAGTCCTTCAACACCTTTGTGGCCGAGGTGGCGGAGATCTCCGTCGCCGAGGATGGTACCATCACGGTGGAGAAGGTGGTCTGCGCCGTTGATTGCGGCCTGGCGGTGACGCCCGATCAGGTGCAGGCGCAGATGGAGGGCGGCATCGGCTATGGCCTGGGCGCCGTGCTGCACAACGCGGTGACCTTGACCGACGGCCGTGTCGACCAGTCGAATTTCCACGACTACCTACCGCTGCGCATCGACGAGATGCCGCAGGTGGAAGTTCACATCGTGTCTTCGGGCGAGGCGCCGACCGGCGTCGGCGAGCCGGGCGTACCGCCGATTGGTCCGGCAGTGGCCAACGCGGTCTACAAGGCGACCGGGCGGCGGATCCGCGCGCTGCCCTTCGCTCTGCATGGCCTCAGCGCGGCTTAGGTCTCTCCCCCCGAGCCTAAGCTGCAGCGAAACCCCACCCCGGCGTGCAGCCGGGGTGGGGTTCTTTTTTGTCGACCCCGGTTATGGTTCCTGCGGGTCGCTCATCTGGTGGAGGTGGACGTCCTGGCCGGCGTGCTTGCGCAGTATCGCTTGGGCGCGGTCTTCCATCTCTGCATCCCGGGTCCGCACCCACAGCAACAGGCCGCCGCGGGCAAGCTGGTCTTGCAGTTCAGTGGCGTGCTTGTCGCCAATGAACTTCGCCAGACCCGCGCCCACAGCGCCGCCGGCGCCACCCGCCGCAGCGGCACCGGCCAAGGCCACGCCCAAAGTGCCGCCGGAGGCGAAGACAGCACCGGCAGCGGCCAGGGCGCCGATGTACATCAGACCGCCGATGAGGCCGCCCTGGGCATCGCCGCGGTCCGCGGTTGAGACGTACGCCGCCCGAGGTGCATCCGGCGCGTCCTCCAACTGCTGCACGCGCTCGTAGAGATGGCCGAGCTTCGAGTCGACCGCCTTGTCGCTGGCCAGCAGGCTGATTTCCGCCTGATCGAAGTCGTGGTTCAGCAGGTCGTCGATCGCGGCCTGCAACCGGTTGACGTCGTTGAACACGGCGACGGCTTCGGTATGGGTTGTCGGGGAGCCGCTTGCGTCGGACATCACTCCTCCAGCGCTGAATGCTCTCGATGCGCCCACTCGCAGACAGGGCGCCGCTCAGGAGGAAGACTCCTCAGCCGCCGAATCGTTCCCCCGGCCCCTTGCGCGACGGTATCCGTGGAGCAGGCGGCCTGCTCTGAATACAGCAGGAGGCGTCAGCCCACGAGCTCGGGAGGAAAGCGGAAGGTCACCACCGTGCCCTCTCCGGGCTTACTGACCAGCTCGAAGGTTGCCCCGAGGGCTTCCACAATGCGCTTGGTCAGCGGCAAACCCAAGCCGGTGCCCTTGGTGTTTCTCCGCTGCGCGGATCGCACCTGACCATAGGGACTGAGCGCTGTGGGGATGTCGCGCTTTGCGATACCGATCCCCGTATCGCTGACGATCACGACGGCTGCACCACTGTCGGGTTCGCGCCGCCCCTTTACAGTGACCGAGCCGCCCGCAGGCGTGAACTTTACAGCGTTGGTGACGATGTTGATCAGGGCTTGGCTGAGGCGCTGCCTGTCCGTGTGCAGGGTGGGGAAATCCGCGGCGAAATCAACTTTCAGATCGACGCCGGCCTGTTCTGCCAGGCCGGAAAGCATGCGCAGGCTCGACGCCGCGACCTCGCGCGCCACCACCTTTTCCAGGCGGATGTTGAGCTTGCCCGCTTCAGCCTTGCTGAGCTCCAGCAGGTCCTCGACGATTCGCAGCAGATGGGTGCCGGCTTCGTGCATATCGAGCGCATACTGCACGTACTTCGGGTTCCCGACGGACCCGAACCGCTGGTCGCGAATCACCTCGGAGAAGCCGAGGATGGCATTCAGGGGCGTGCGCAGCTCGTGGCCGATATCCGCCACGAACGCCGACTTCCCGCGGCTTTCGTTCTGCGATTCTGCAAGTCGCTTTGCCAGTTCCCTTTCCGCTTTCGTCAGCAGATCGAGGGCATGGTTCAGCTTCGTCGTGCGTTCCAGGAACTGTCGCTCGACGGCAAGCTTGGATTGCCTGAGTTCCTCGAAGAGCCGCCGCGTGTGCAGGAGATTGCGCACTTTAAACGCTACCTCGAACCGCTCCAGCGGCTTGCCGATGATTTCCAGTGTACTGGCTTCCAAGGCCTGCAGCCGGGTCATCAATTCTGCGCCATCGCAGGCAACAAGCACCGGCAGGATCTGCTCCTGCGCCCGCCTGCTGAGAGTCCTTAGCAGATCAAAACCGTCGGCATCGTGTCCTGCAACGTCGACGATAACGAGGTCGGGTGTGGTTTCGGCCAGCATGCCGAACGCCTCGCGCGCGCTGGGGACGCATTGAGTTTCGCTGTAGCCCTCCGTCAGCAGAATATGCCGAAGCACGGAGCCGGGAGCCGCGGACTCGCCGACCACCAGGATACGGGCGTGCGACGGTTGCTGTGGCGGGGAGTTGGAGATCTCAGTCGTGTCGGGCATTGCGATACGGAGCGCCGGTGTCGCACGCGCTCGTGAACAGGCGCCGCGCCGTGGCGTGGACACACTGGCGCCCGTTCTGGCATAGGCGGGGAAAGACATTTTTGACGGTATTCCGCAATTCGGTCCGCAATGATTTCATTTGGCGCCGCGCTTGGCAGCGCCCTGTTCATCCGGTTGAAGAAGAACCGGCCGGTTTGTGGGGGGACAATCCGGCCGGGCAGTGCTGAGAAGGCTGTACTGGTACGGTTCGGTTTCGCGTTATCGAGTACGTGACGTCTTAAGCAAGATGGGCCCGAGGCTTGTGTTGAGGCACCCTGACTTGGGGAACGACGCGGGTTGACCCCATCGCCTCAGGCCCATCTCCCCCCGAAGCACCAGCACTTGTTTTCAAGCTGCTCGTTGAAGTTCGTGCCGCGCGACCGCGAGATTGTCGCTGCTCGGCCGGCCGAGCCAGGCGCGAATATGGCTTGGCCGGCACCGACCGCCTCATCGGCTGCGCCACCGAAGACGACGCTTGCTGATGGAGAAATAGCTACTGATTTCCCTGCGTGAATGCGAGCGTTGCCGCTTGGGAAATCCGGTCAATCTATTGATTTGACTCGCCAGCGTGCCTGGATGGTGCGGCACCTGCGCCGCGGTAATCGCTGGGCGACTGGCCGGTCCAGCGGCGGAAGGCGTGGGTGAAGGCGCTGGGCTCGGAATAACCCAGCAGATAGGCGATCTGTGCCGGCCGGAAAGCTGATTCGTCGAGGTAGCGAAACGCCGATTTTCGCCTCTGTTCCTCGACCACCTGGCGGAAGTTCTTGCCCTCGTCGGCGAGGCGCCGCGAGAGCGTGCGCTCGCTCATGCCGAGGGTGGCAGCCACGTTCGCCGCGGTCGCCGTTCCTGTCGGCAGCAGGCTGCCAACCAGCAGTTCGACTTCCTCGCGAAAGCTCTCCGCCTGCCGGCTCCGTTTCAGCAAATCCTCGCAGTGGGCCCTCACGATGCGAAACAGCCGCGCATCCGCCGACGGGCAGGGAAGGGAGAGAAGGTCGCGGCTCAGGGTGATCGTGTACCGTGACGCACCAAAGACAACCGGAACGCCGAAGTACTTCCTGAACGCGTCCAGATGTGTCTCACGTCGGTGCTTCATCGTGACGGCTTTCGGTGTGATCCGGCGCCCAACGACAAAGCGGCAGATGTTGATCGCCGCAGCGAGGACGGATTCATACCACTGTTCGCTGCGCTCCACGTCTGAATCCTGAAGTTCGAATCTCAGCTCGGCTTCCGACTCTTCATGGGCGAGCTCGACGCGGATTCCTTGCGTGCTGATCCACAGGTAGTTCAGGTAGTTATCGAGTGCGGCCTTGAGCGTTGGTGAGTTCGCGGCGAGGTAGCCGATCGCACCGGCATCGAGTGGATCGAGGCCGGCGCCATGGTGCAGGCCGAAGCAGGGGTCGTTCAGGTGGTCGGCGCTCTGCTGCAGCAGGGCCACGTACTTGGCAAAGGGGATCTGCGCATCCGGAGCTTCGAGATCCGCTGGCGTCAGTCCGACCTCCTGGAGGATCTGTTCTGCCGCCCGGCCGCGCGCGGCCAGCAGCTCCGCCACTTGGCGTGCCCAAACGGCTGTCACCATTCGCACCGCCGGCATCGTGACCCTTTACTGGTTTAGAGGTCGGGTGTCGCCATTCAACGGACAATTGATCCCGCTACGGCATCCGGCGGTCAAGCGTCTCTACGGCTTCCTGCCGGCATCGGCGCCGTGGATTCGCAATATGAGATAAGAATCTGGGCAGACCTTCTACCGCTGCGCTGGGACGACCTTGACGCTCCGCGTCTCCTCGCTCTCAATTGCGGAACGGTTATCACCGCTTGAGGTGCATTATGGAATCCCGGACAGCCTCCTGCTCCTGCGGCCAATTGCGGATCGAAGTCGAGGGCAAGCCCCGGGGCGTCGGCCTTTGCCACTGTCTTGCCTGTCAGCGCCGCACCGGCAGCGTCTTCGCCGCCCTGGCGGCCTTTGCCGCGCCCTACAAGGTCTTCGGCCAGGCGACCGAGTACCTGCGCACAGGCGACCAGGGTGCTCAGTTCAGATTCCGCTTCTGCCCGGTCTGCGGCACCACGGTGTTCCACACAGAGGAAGGTTACGAGGACCGCTCGGTTGCGGTCGCCGTCGGCGCCTTCGCCGATCCGGATTTTCCGCCGCCGCGGGCCTCCGTCTACGACTGCCGCCGCCATCCCTGGGTGCAGCTGCCGCCGGGAACCCGGACCTACGACAAGGACCCGGAGTAGGGGGCGGCGGCGTTCATCCCCCGATCAGGTCGCGCCATGCCTGTTCGCTGAGGATTTCGACGCCCAGTTCTTGCGCTTTCTTGGCCTTTGAGCCCGCGTCGGCGCCGACGACGACATAGTCGGTTTTCTTGGAGACCGAGCCGGCCACCTTGGCGCCGAGGGTCTCGGCGCGCGCCTTGGCTTCGCTGCGGGTCATGGTCTCCAGGGTGCCGGTGAAGACCACGGTCTTGCCGGCCACCGGCGAGCCGGTGGTTGCCGGTGCTGCCACCTCTTCGATGGTCAATTCGTCTTCCAGGTCTTTCAGGACTTTCAGGTTGTGGTCCTCGCCGAAGAAGAACACCAGGTCATCGGCGACGCTCATGCCGATGCCTTCGATGTTGCAGAGATCGGCGTAATGCTCGCCGACGTCTTCCGCCTTTCGCGCCTCCGGCTGCTGCTTGCGCTCCCGGTAGGCATGGGTCATGGCGTCGCGCCAATGCTCCAGCGTGTGGTAGCTGCGCGCCAGGAGCTTTGCCGTCGCCTGGCCGACCTGGCGGATGCCGAGGGCGTAGATGAAGCGGTCGAGGCCGATGGTGCGGCGCGCCTCGATGGCTTTCACCAGGTTGGCCGCCGACTGCTTGCCCCAGCCCTCGCGTTCGCTGATCTCCGGTTCCAGCTTCGGCAGGCGAGAAAAGATGTGGGCCGGTGTTCTGATCGTGTCGTCGTCGAGGAAGGCCTGGATGTGCTTGCCGCCCAGCCCTTCGATATCGAAGGCGTCGCGCGAAACGAAGTGGCGCAGGCGCTCGTAGTTCTGCGCCTTGCAGATCAGGCCGCCGGTGCAGCGACGCACCGCCTCGCCTTCCTCGCGCAGGGCCAGGCTGCCGCATACCGGGCAGTGGTCGGGGAAATGATAGGGCTTGCTGCTTTTGGGGCGCTTGTCCTTTATCACCTCGACGACCTGCGGAATGACGTCGCCGGCGCGCTGGATGATGACGTGGTCGCCCTCGCGGATGTCCTTGCGGGCGATCTCGTCCTCGTTGTGCAGGGTAGCGCGGGAAACGACGACGCCGCCGACCGAGATCGGCTCCAGGTTGGCGACCGGCGTCAACGCACCGGTGCGGCCGACCTGGATGGTGATCTCGTGCAGGACGGTCTGCGCCTGTTCGGCGGGGAACTTGTGGGCGATGGCCCAGCGCGGCGCACGGCTGACGAAGCCGAGGCGGTTCTGCAGGTCCAGGCGGTTGACCTTGTAGACCACGCCGTCGATGTCGAAGGGCAGATCCGGGCGCTCGGCCATGATATGGCGGTAGTAGTCCAGCAGCGCGTCGAGGCCCTGGCACAGCCGCGCTGGCTCGTTCAGCTGGAAGCCCCATTTGTGGAAGCTGTCGCGCACCGCTTTCATGGTGCCGCCCAGCGCCTCGGCCGGGTCGCCGGCCACCTCGCCCCAGGAATAGGCAAAGAAGTGCAGCGGACGCGACGCCGTGATCTCCGGGTTCAGCTGGCGCAGTGAGCCGGCGGCAGCGTTGCGCGGATTGGCGAAGATTTTCTCGCCGGCCTCCTCCTGGCGCTTGTTCATGTCCATGAAGGCCTGGCGGGACATGTAGACCTCGCCACGCACCTCCAGCACCTCCGGCCAGTCTTTGCCCTTCAGTGCGTTGGGCAGATCCCTGATGGTGCGCACGTTGGCGGTGATATCCTCACCGGTGCTGCCGTCACCGCGCGTCGCGCCCTGCACCAGCTTGCCTTTCTCGTAGCGCAGGGCGCAGGAGAGGCCGTCGATCTTCGGCTCCGCCATGATCTCAACCGCGTCCTCCTTGGCGAGGCCGAGGAAGCGCGCGATGCGGGCAAGGAACTCCTCCACCTCCTGTTCCTCGAAAGCATTGCCTAGGGAGAGCATCGGCACCTTGTGCTTCACCTTGCCGAAGCCCGCGGCGGGCTCGGCGCCCACCTTCTGAGACGGGCTGTCGGCGCGCATCAGCTCGGGATTACGTGCTTCGATCGCCTCATTGCGGCGGCGCAGCGCATCGTAGTCGGCGTCGCTGATCTCCGGATCGTCTTTCTCGTGATAGCGCCGGTCATGATAGGAGATCAGCTTCGCGAGGCGTTCCAGTTCCGCCGTCGCCTGCTCGGCCGTCAGGTCTTCGACCGCGACGCCGGTATAGGACTCATCAACGGCGGGCTTTTTAAGCGCAGGCTTCTTCGGCATCGGCGGCGAGTGTTCCTGTAGCGAAAGGGTAGGCTCAGCCGGTGCCGATCAGGCGTTCGGCGGCGGCGCGCGCTTCCTCGGTGATCTCGGCGCCTGAGAGCATGCGCGCGATCTCCTCGCGGCGGTCCCCGGCGCTCAGCTGGCTGACTTCGGTGGCCACCTGCTTGCCGCTGCTGCGCTTCTGCACCTGCCAATGGTGGGCGCCGCGCGCGGCGACCTGCGGGCTGTGGGTGATGACCAGCACCTGGCGGTCGCGGGCGAGGCGTTCCAGGCGCTCGCCCACCGCATGGGCGGTGGCGCCGCCGACGCCGCTGTCGACCTCGTCGAACACCAGGCTGCGTTCGGGGTTCACGCTCGCCAGCACCACCTTGGCGGCGAGCAGGAAGCGCGCCAGCTCGCCGCCTGAGGCGATGCGCCCCAGCGGCCCCGGCGCGCTGCCCGGGTTGGTCGCGACCTCGAAGGCGATGCGGTCGAGCCCTTGGGCCGACCAGTCGTCCTCCGGCAGGCGCTCCAGCGCGGTCCGAAAGAGGGCGCGCTCCAGCTTCAGAGGCGGCAGCTCGGCCATGATCGCCTTGTCGAGAGAAGCGGCCGCCTTGGCGCGCTTCTTGGAGAGGGCTTCGGCGGCATCCACGTACTTGCGCCGCGCCTCGGCGGTGGCCTTGGCCAGCTTGGTGAGTTCCGCCTCGCCGCCGTCGATGGAGGCGAGCCTTGCCGCCAGTTCTCCGCGCAACGCGGGCAGGGCTTCAACCGCGCTGTGGTGCTTGCGCGCCATGTCCTGCAGGGCGAAGTAGCGCTCCTCAACCGACTCCAGGTTATCGGCGTCGATGTCCATATCGCTCGCGAAGGAATTGATCTGCGCCAGTGCTTCTTCTGCTTCCGCCGTGGCGCGCTGCAGCGCGTCGAGCGCCGGCTTCAGGGCATCGCCGGCGGTCGTCGCGATGCGCTCCAGCGCGCGCAGGGCGCGCCCCAGCGCCGGTTCGGCCTTGCCGTCGATCTCGCCCAATGCCGCGTTGACGCCTTCCACCAGCTTTTCCCGGTGCATCAGGCGGTTGCGCTTGTCGGCCAGTTCAGCTTCTTCGCCGGGGCGCGGATCGAGAGCGTCGAGTTCCTCCACCGCATGGCGCAGGAAGGCCTCGTCGCGCTGTGCCTCGGCGAGGCGCCGGGCGGCTTCCTCGCGTTCGGCCAGGGCGTCCTGCCAGGCGCGCCAGAGGGTGCGCAAGCCGCGCGCCTCGTCCTTCAGCCGGCCGTAGGCATCCAGCAGTTCACGGTGGGTCGCCGGATCCATCAGGCCGCGCTGGTCGAACTGGCCCTGGATCTCGATGAGAGTGTCGGCGAGTTGGCGCAGCAGCCCGGCGGAGGCTGCCTGGTCGTTCACGAAGGCGCGGCTGCGTCCATCGGCGGTCAGCACGCGGCGCAGCAGCAGCAGGTCCTCCACCTCGATGCCCTGTTCGGCGAGGACCTTGCGGGCGGGATGGTCACCGCTTTCGCCGGAGGGGCCGATGTCGAAGGCGGCGGTGACACTGGCCTGCTCGGTGCCGGGGCGCAGCAGGCGCGCGTCTGTGCGGTTGCCCAGGGCAAAACCGAGCGAGTCGAGAAGGATCGACTTGCCCGCACCGGTTTCCCCGGTTAGCACGCCGAGGCCGCGATCGAAGGAAAGGTCGAGTTTCTCGATAATGACGACGTTGCGGATCGACAGGCTGACCAGCATTCACCGATCTCGGATCGATACTAGAATATTCCGGAAATCCAGGAGCTATCGCTCTCTTCCGGATAGAGGTTCTCGCCGGTCAGCAGGGCATAGCTGTCGATGTACCACTCGCTGCCCGGAAAATTGTGGCCCAGCACCGCGGCGGTCGCCTTGGCCTCGTCCACGATGCCCATGGCCAGGTAACACTCGACCAGGCGGTGCAGCGCTTCAGGCACGTGCGTGGTCGTCTGATAGCGCTCAATCACCGTGCGAAACCGGTTGATCGCTGCCAGATATTCGCTGCGGCTCTGGTAGAAGCGGCCGATATCCATGTGTTTGCCGGCGAGGTGATCAAGCGCGAGGTCAATCTTCAGCTGAGAATCGCGCGAATACTTGCTCTCCGGAAAGCGGCGAACCACTTCTTCCAGGGCGTTCAGCGCCTCGGAGGTCGCCTTCTGGTCGCGGCGCACGTCCGAGATCTGCTCGTAGTAGCTGATCGCCTTCAGGTAATAGGCATAGGCGACGTCCGGGCTGCCCGGGTGCAATTCGATGAAGCGGTCGAGGGCGTTGATCGCTTCGTCGTAGGCGTTTTCCTGGTAGAAGGCATAGGCGGCCATGAGCTGGGCCTTGGAGGCCCACTCGGAATAGGGATGCTGGCGCTCGACCTCGTCAAACAGGCGCGCGGCCTCCTCGTAGTCGCCGACCTGCATGGCGTCGAGGGCGCCGTTATAGAGTTCCTCGACCGGCTTTTCCACATAGGCCGGCGGATCGTCGGAACTGCAGGCGGTCAGGGCGAGGCCGATCAAGGCCGCGGCGGCGACCGCGCCGAGACGGCCCAGCCCGCGATGGTTCGATTTCGGCTCGCTCATACTCATTCCGTTTCCCGGACCCGGCCCCCCGGAGGCCGGCGCCGGACGGGCGCGCCCCAGACCGAATCTCAGCCCTGAAGGGTGTCTGTCGTGGGGCGACTATAGGTCCAAGCGCCGGAGGCCTCAAGCGGCCTCATGGCGCGCAAGAGGGCTCTCCTCCCGACCTCAGACCGACCCCGAAAAGACTTCGCCGGCAGGGGCTTTGGCCGCCTGCCGGCGATGAAAAGCGGGAATCCCGGAAAGGGAAAGAGCGGCCCCTCAGGCGCGGGCCGCGACGGCCCGGGCCGGCTGGGTTTGCGCGCCGGCGGCAGGCGCCACGGCGGGGACCGTCAGTTCGGTCCATTCCCAGGCGTCTTCCTCGGCGAAGAGGGCGTGCAGCAGGCGCAGCGTCAGCGCGTGGCCCGCCCGCTCACCCTGGAAGTGACCGATGATCGGGGTGCCGACCAAGTAGAGATCGCCGATCGAATCCAACACTTTGTGGCGCACGAATTCGTTGGAAAAGCGCAGGCCTTCAGGATTTACCACCTCGTGGCCGTTGACCACGACGGCATTCTCCAGCGAGCCGCCGCGGGCAAGGCCCATGGCGCGCATCTTCTCGATATCCTGGGCCAAACCGAAAGTACGGGCGCGTGCAATGTCGCGCTTGAAGGCGCTCTCGTTCACCTCGGTGAACCACTCCTGGCGGCCGATCAGAGTATTGGGGAACTCAATCTCAAATCCGACGGTGAAGCCGTTGCCCGGCGCCAGCGAGGCACTGCGGTGCGGCTCGGCGACGGAAACCTCGCTGAGCACGCGCAGAGCCCGGCGCGGACTGGCCTGCGTTTCGACGCCGGCACACTCGATCAGGAAAACGAAGGGGGCGGCACTGCCGTCCATGATCGGCACTTCGGCGCCATTCAGCTCGATCACCGCGTTGTCGATGCCGCAGGCGTTCAAGGCCGACATCAAGTGCTCGATGGTCGCCACCTGGTTGCCCTTGCCGTCCACCAGGGTGGTGCAAAGCGGCGTCTCGACGGCGTTGCGCCACAGCGCCTGGACTTCGCTGCCGCCGGCCGCGTCGGTACGGCGGAACACGATGCCGGTGTCAGCCTCGGCCGGGTGCAGAACCATATTCACCTTGGCACCGCTGTGCAGCGCCACACCGGAACAGTGAATCGAATTCTTCAGGGTCTGCTGGCGAACGACGGCTCCCGCCGAAGCGCTGTTTGCTGCCATGGTATCCGTCTCAATCCAAGTTGATCGACCAAAAAAGCCAGTAATAAAGGTCACGAACTTAAGCCACAGGCCCCCACAAGCCGCCGCATCTTTAACGTTATGACACTGAAGAAAGTTCAGTGTCCGCCGCCGGCGATGGTCTTGTTGGGAACCCCCAATCGAAACCCAATAACAAGTAGGGGGACTATAAGAAGTCCCCCTCAAGCACTCAAATCACTCTTTGTTACAATATGTTACCGCGGTGCAACGGCACCCTCGTGTCCGTTGCACCGCGGTCGCATCAGTTCGCCTGGCGGCGGAGGAACGCTGGAATGTCCAGCAGGTCCTCTTCCGCCTGGCTGTGACCGATCCGCTCGGCCGGATCCAAGCCGGAAAGCCTCGGCTGAGCGGCGCTGCCGCCGGCCGCCGGGGCCGGAGACTGGGCGGCGCCCTGGGCCTGACGGCTGACCGGCTGGCTGCCGGCCGTGCTACGCGGCGGCATCGGCTTGGCCACCGGGGCCGGGCGTTCCGCCGGATCCGCTTCCGCTGCGCGGCCGGATTCTCCGCTCTGGGTCGCCGCCAGGGCGCGCGCGGCGCCCGTCACTTTGGCGAAGAGGCTCTGACCGGTCCGCTTGGGTGCCGGGGTGGAAGCCTGCGGCTCGGGGTGCCGCTCCATTGCGGTGCGGTTCGGCTGCGGTGCCGGGCGGGCCGCCGCGGAACGCTCGACCGGCGCTGCGGGCCGGGTTTGGCTGCGGGATTCCGGCCGGGCTGCGTTGGCCAGGGCGGCCTCG
This sequence comes from Pelagibius sp. 7325, assembly GCF_037652055.1. Lineage (NCBI taxonomy): Bacteria > Pseudomonadati > Pseudomonadota > Alphaproteobacteria > Rhodospirillales > Rhodovibrionaceae > Pelagibius > Pelagibius sp. 7325. Next base: position 264,051 of record NZ_JBBKAH010000001.1, on the reverse strand, counting down.
GCGAAGGGGTCCGGTTCGGCATGGTACGCTTCGGCATTGCGTCCGCCCTCGATGTCCGCCTCGGCCGGCTGCGGGGCGAAGAAGCTGTCTTCGCTGGTCCGGGCTTCGGGGGCCTTGGTCTCCGGCACCAGGTCCATCTCCGGCTCGACGTCCGGGCGGGCCATGGCGATCGCCGCCGATCCGGCACCATGGCCGGTAGCGGGGGCGTAGGGCTCGCCGCTCATGGTGGCCGAGCCGCCGGTCACCGGATACTTGCTGGCCGGAAAGCTGGCGGAGGGTTGGCCGAACAGGCCGCCGTTCCCGGCGGTCGAGGCGGTCATCGCGCCGGCGCCCGTGCCGGCGGGCGTGCTGTGCTCGACGCTGCGGGCCTTCTGGCCGCCGACCACGCTGAGAGTGATCGGCTTCGGCCGCGTCTCGGCATCGACGTCGATGCCGGTGGCGACCACGGAGACCCGCATGCGGCCTTCCAGCGACTGGTCGAAGGTGGAGCCGAAGATGATGTTGGCTTCCGGATCGACCTCGTCGCGGATGCGATTGGCGGCCTCGTCGACCTCGAAGAGGGTGAGGTCCATGCCGCCGGTGATGTTGATCAGCACGCCGCGGGCGCCCTTCATCGAGACATCATCCAGCAGCGGGTTGGAGATCGCGGCCTCGGCAGCGGCGATGGCACGACCTTCGCCCTCCGCCTCGCCGGTACCCATCATGGCCTTGCCCATTTCCGACATCACCGCGCGGATGTCAGCGAAATCCAGGTTGATCATGCCGGGGTTGACCATCAGGTCGGTGACCCCGCGCACGCCGGAGTTCAGCACGTCGTCGGCCATCTTGAAGGCGTCCGCGAAGGTTGTCTTCTCGTTGGCCACGCGGAACAGGTTCTGGTTCGGGATGATGATCAGCGTGTCGACGTACTGGGTCAGCTCGTTGATGCCGGTCTCGGCGAGACGCATGCGGTGCACGCCCTCGAAGTGGAACGGCTTGGTTACCACGCCGACGGTCAGAATGCCGGCCTCGCGCGCCGCCCGGGCGATCACCGGTGCTGCGCCGGTGCCGGTGCCGCCGCCCATGCCGGCGGTGATGAAGACCATGTGCTGGCCCTCGATGTCGGTGAGGATCTCGTCGAGTGCTTCCTCCGCTGCGGCACGGCCGATGTCGGGCCGCGACCCGGCGCCGAGCCCCTGCGTGATATTGCGGCCCAGCTGGATACGACGATCGCAGAGCGACTGGGTCAGCGCCTGGGCGTCGGTATTGGTGATGAGGAATTCAACACCATCCAGGTTGGTCTGGATCATGTTGTTGACGGCATTGCCGCCGGCACCGCCCACGCCGATCACGGTGATCCGCGGAGACAGGTCCGGTGTCGTCGAAGGTACATTCAAGTTGAGAGTCATGTCTGCCTCCAGTCGTCTAAGACTCTAAGAAAATCCCTAGCCGGCTCTGCCGGTTCGTTTGTCCCGGTGCGGCCGGAACGTCCGTTAAGTGCTCTCTCAAAAATGCTCACGGAGCCAATGCCCGAGGCGGCCGACCAGGCCACCCAGCTCCTTGGGTTCGGGCGATGCCTCGCCGGGCATCGGCACCTCCGCCGTAACGGCGTAGTTCAACAGGCCCGCGCAGGTCGCATAGGCGGGCCCGGCGGTCGCCTCGGCCAATCCCTGGACGTGCGAGGGGCGCCCGACGCGCACCTGCTTGTCCAGCACGGTCGAGGCCAGTTCGCGCGTGCCCGGCAGCTGACAGGCGCCGCCCGTCAGCACCACCCGGCGCCCGGCGACCTTGTCGAAGCCGCTGAGCTCGAGGCGCGAGCGCACCAGCTCCAGCGTTTCCTCCACGCGCGGCTGGATGATGCCGACCAGGAGGGAACGCGGGATCTGCTGCGATTCGGAAGAGTCGTCCTCGCCCACCTGCGGCACGTCGATCAGTTCGCGCTCGTCGGTGGGGGCGGCGATGACGTGTCCGTAAAGAGTCTTCATGCGCTCGGCATGGGCGAGTGGCGTTGACAGGCCGCGAGCGATGTCGCTGGTGACGTGATTGCCGCCGACCGGAATGACGTCGGTGAAGATCACGTTGTGCTCGTAGAATACGGCGATGGTGGTGGTGCCGCCGCCCATGTCGATGACGGTGGCGCCGAGCTCCAGCTCGTCCTCGACCAGCGAGGCGAGGCCCGAAGCATAGGGCGATACCACGAAGGCGGCCGGCTCCAGGTGGCAGCGCTGGATGCAGGTGCTGACGTTGCGCACGGCACCCGCCGAGGCCGTGATGATGTGCATGTGCACGCCCAGCTGGTCGCCGAACATGCCGCGCGGATCGCGGATGCCGCGGTTACCGTCGATCGAGTAGCCGGTCGGGATCGAATGGATCATCTGCCGGCCGTGATCTTCGTCCTGACGCTGCAGCTGCGTCTGGTGCCCGTAGGTAAGGGCACGGCGCAGATCGGCTTCGCCGACCTCGTGGCCATTGAGAGAGACCTCGACCCCGACGGTGGAGGAGGCGGGGTAGCCGCCCGAAAGGTTCACCACCACGCGGTGGATGGTTTCGCCAGCCATCTGCTCGGCAGCGTGCACGGCATTGATCACGGAGGCTTCCGCCTGCTCCATGTCGACAATGGCGCCGCCTTTGATGCCGCGGCTGGCCTGTTGGCCGATACCGACGACGCGCGGCGTCCCGCCGTCATCGACACGCGCGATGAAGCAGCAGATCTTGCTGCTGCCGATATCAAGCGCAGCGGCAATGCCGCCTTTCACGAGACCTTTCCTCATGTGGCGCGGTTGACTCCCCCGGCGTTGCGTGGCGCGTAGGTGCGACTCACGTGCTTTCCCCTTTCACTTCCTCGTGGCCCAGCGGGCCCTTGTCCGGATCGGTGCGCACCACCAGCCGGTCGGGCAGGCGCAGATCGATGATGATGACGTCGCGCGACAGGAGGCCCTGCTGACGCTCGATGCGAGCCAACTGCGACCAGGCGGCGGCGGTGTCGGCCTCCGGCAGGCGCACGTCTATGCGGCCCTCGATCTGCACGTTCCAGCGTCGTCCGCCGACCCGCACGGCGGCAGTGACGCGCTGGCGCAGATCGGGCTCACTGTTCATCACGGCGATCAGCTTGGCGGCGTGGGCCGGCGCGTCGGGGCCGACCACCAGCGGCAGGTGGGCGAAGCGGCGCGGTTCGACGCCGGGAATGATGCCGCCGTCGCGATCGATGACGCGGATCACGCCGTTCTCCTGCCAAAGCGCCAGCGGCTCGCGCTCGGTCAGGCGGATGTAGATGGTGCCCGGCAGTTGACGCTCGACGCTGGCGGTCTGCACCCAGGGCAGGGCCTCCAGTTCGGCGCGTGCGACGTCCGGGTCGACGGCGAGGATCGGGCGGCCGACCACCAGGCCGAGGCGGGTGAGAATCTCTGCGCCGTCGGTGCGCGCGCGGCCCTCGACCAGCACTTCCTCGATGCGCAGGCCCAGGCTGGCGGTGCCGTCTAGCGCGGCCTGCTGCAGCGCCTCAGCCTGGCGGCCGAACCAGCCGTCCTGGTAGAGCCAATAGAGGCTGCCGACCAGAAGCACCGCGCCGCCCACTGGGACGATCCGGCGCACGAGACGCCAATCGATGACCGAACGGCTGCGCCGCCGGGTCGACTTCTTGACCTTGCGCTTGCTGCCGCCGCGAGCAGCGCGCTTGTTGGTCGATCGGCTAAAGGGGTTCAGGAATCGCATGCGGCGTTCTCCACCATCCAGGCACAAAGATCGGGAAATGAAATGCCCAGATATCGGGCCTGCTCGGGAACCAGACTGGTCGAGGTCATGCCTGGCTGCGTGTTGGTCTCCAGGTAGTAGAGATGCCCGGTGTCGCCCCGGGTATCGTCGTAGCGGAAGTCGGAGCGGCTGACGCCACGGCAGCCCAGTGCATCGTGCGCGGCCAGGGCGGCATCCATCGCCTGAGCGTAGATTGCCTCCGGCACTTCGGCGGGCACCACATGCACTGCGGCGACCTTCGCATCTTCGGAATACTTGGCGTCGTAGTCGTAGAAACCTGCGCCGAGCGGCCGGATTTCCGTCACCGCCAGCGGTTTGTCGCCCATCACGCCGACCGTCAGTTCGCGCCCGGCGATGAAGGGCTCGACCAGCAGATCGGTCTCCGGCTCCCAACCATGCACGGCGATCGGCGGCTGGTTGTCGCCTTCTCGCACGATGCGCACGCCGACGCTGGAGCCTTCACGCACCGGCTTCACCACATAGGGGCGCGGCAGCGGATCGGTATCACCGAGGTCCTTCGCCTTGATGACGATGCCTTCGGGGCTGGTGACCCCGGCGGTGGCAACTACGGTCTTGGCCATCTGCTTGTCCATGGCGAGAGCGGACGCCAGCACGCCGGAATGCGTGTAGGGAATCTGCATCAATTCCAGCAGGCCCTGGACGCAGCCGTCTTCGCCCCAGCGGCCGTGCAGCGCGTTGAACACGGCATCGGGCTTCGGGCTCAGCACCGCCACCAACTGGGCGAGATCGCGGCTGACGTCGAACTCGGTGACGTCGTAGCCCTTCTCGCGCAGGGCCGAGGCGCAGGCCTTGCCGGAGTTCAGCGACACCGGCCGCTCGGCGGAGAGGCCACCTTTCAGAAGGACGATGCGCGTCATGCACGACCTCCCTTCTGCAGCGGCACGCCGAGGCGCTTGATCTCCCATTCCAGTTCGGCGCCCGAGGTTTCTTTCACCCGCCGGCGCACTTCTTCGCCCAGGTTCTCCAGATCGGCTGCGGTCGCCTCGCCGGTGTTGATCAGGAAGTTGCAATGTTTATCCGACACCATGGCGCCGCCGAGCTTCAGCCCGCGGCAGCCGGCGGCATCGATCAACTGCCAGGCCTTTTGGCCCGGCGGATTCTTGAAGGTGCTGCCGCCGGTACGGCTGCGGATCGGCTGGCTCTCGGCGCGCTGGCCCTGGATTTCCTTCATGCGGACCTCGATTTCCGCCGGGTCTCCGGGTTGACCGGCAAGACGCGCGCCGAGGCAGATCCAGTCTTCGGGCAGCGCCGAGCGGCGATAGTCGAATTCCAGCGCGGCATTGCTCAAGCGGTGGACCTTGCCCTCAGTGTCGGCGGCCTCGGCCCAGACCAGCACGTCCTTAGTCTCCTTGCCGTAGGCGCCGGCGTTCATGCGCACGGCGCCCCCGATGGTGCCGGGCACGCCGGAGAGGAACTCGAGGCCCGCGATACCGGCGAGCTTTGCCGCCGTTGCGACGTTGAGATCCAGGGCCGCGGCGCCGCAGAGGATGTCGCTGCCGTCCGCCACGATGTCGGCGAAGCCGCGGCCGAGGCGCAGGGTGACGCCGGGCAGGCCGCCATCTCGGATCAGCACGTTGGAGGCGACGCCCAGCACCGTCACCGGCACGTCGGCGGGCTTGGCGGCAAGGAAGTCCAGCAGATCGTCGCGGTCGGCCGGGCGGAACATGACCTCTGCCGGACCGCCGACGCGGAACCAGGTGATGCCGGCCAGGGGGGCGTTCGCGGTCAGCCGCCCGCGCACGGCGGGCAGGCGGTCGATGAGGGGAGTCGTCTCGCGGGCCGCCATGGCGCTCATCGACCCCCTCCAGCATCTTTCAGGCTCTGCAGCTCGCCGGGCAGCGCGTTGGCCCAGGCGGTGATGTTGCCGGCGCCGAGGCAGACCACCAGATCGCCTGGCGCGGCGAGGTCAAGAATCATGCCGGCGAGATCTTCCGCTGCCGGTAGTGCCAGAGCCTGGCGGTGGCCGCGGGCGCGCAGGCCATCGACCAGGTGGTCGCGGTCGGCACCCTCGATCGGCTGCTCGCCGGCGGCGTAGACGTCGGCGACAAGCACCGTGTCGGCGTCGTTGAAGCAGGTGCAGAACTGCTCGAAGAGGTCGTGCAGGCGGGTGTAGCGGTGCGGCTGCACGACGGCGATCACCCTTCCGCTGCAGGCCTGGCGCGCGGCGGCCAGCACGGCGGCGATCTCCACCGGATGGTGGCCGTAGTCGTCGATCACCGTGATGCCGCCGGCTTCGCCGGTGCGGGTGAAGCGGCGCTTCACGCCGCCGAAACCGGCCAGCGCCTTGCGGATGCCGTCCTCTTCCAGGCCCATTTCCCGCGCAACGGCGATTGCCGCCGTGGCGTTCAGCGCGTTATGGCGGCCCAGCATCGGCAGGTGCATGCTCTCCAGCCGCGCCTCGATCTCGCCGCTGCGGTCGGTTACCTCGACCTCGAAGGCGAGCCCACCGTTTTCGACGCGGATGTTGTCGAGGCGGTAGTCGGCCTGCGGGCTGAGGCCATAGGTCACGATGCGTCGATCCTCGATGCGGCCGATCAGGTTCTGCACCGCCGGGTGGTCGATGCAGAGCACGGCGAATCCATAGAAGGGAATGTTCTCGACAAAGACCTCGAAGCCGTGGTGCAGCGCTTCCTCGCTGCCGTAGAACTCCATGTGTTCCGGGTCGATGTTCGTGACCACGGCAATGGTGGACGGCAGCTTCATGAAGCTGCCGTCGCTCTCGTCGGCCTCGACGACCATCCAGTCGCCGGCGCCAAGGCGCGCGTTGGTGCCGTAAGCATTGATGATGCCGCCGTTGATCACCGTCGGGTCCAGCCCGGCGCCGTCCAGCAGGGTGGCGACCATGGAGGTGGTGGTGGTTTTGCCGTGGGTGCCGCCGACGGCGATCGACCACTTCAGCCGCATCAACTCGCCCAGCATCTCGGCGCGGCGCACGATGGGAATGAAGCGCTGCCGCGCAGCGTCGACTTCCGGATTGCCGGACTTGATCGCCGAAGAGACGACGACGACCTTCGCTTCGCCCAGATTCTCGGCCTTATGGCCGACCGTCACCTGGACGCCCAGCTTGCGCAGGCGCTGCACGTTGGCGTTCTCCGACATGTCGCTGCCTTGCACCTGGTAGCCCAGGTTGGCCAGCACCTCGGCGATGCCGCTCATACCGATACCGCCGATGCCGACGAAATGAATCATGCCGAGATCGAGTGGCAGTCCCCTCATGCCGCGGCCTCCTTGTTCTTGTCGTTGCCGGCCAGGGTCTGGCCGTTGCCGTTGCTGGCGCCGCACACCAGGTCGGCGAGCTCGCGGGCCGCATTGAGATGGGCGGCGGCGCGCGCGCAGCCAGCGGCGCGGGCGAGCGTGGCGGGATTGCCGAGCAGCGCGGCGAGGCGCTCGGCCAGGCCGGCGGCATCAAGGTTCGCCTGCGGCATCAGCCAGCCGCCGCCGGCTTCGACCAGGGCCTGGGCATTGGCGGTCTGATGGTCGTCGGTCGCCGAGGGATAGGGCACCATGACCGCGGGCCGCCCGGCGGCCGCCAGTTCGGCCACCGTGGAGGCGCCGGCGCGGCTGATCACCAGATGCGCTGCGGCGAGGCGCTGCGGCACATCGTTGAAGAACGGCGCCAGCTGGTGCGTCACGCCGCAGCGGTCGTAGAGTGCGGCGACCTCGGCCGTGGTGGGGCCCGGCACCTGCTGGTGCACGGTGAGGCGCCGGCGCAGGCCCTCCGGCAGCAGGGCGACAGCGGCGGGCACCACTTCGTTGAACACGCGTGCGCCCTGGCTGCCGCCGACCACCAGAAGGGTTAGCGGATCGCCCTCGCCGACTACCGCGTAGGGCCGGCTGCCGACGGTGGCGACGGCTGCGCGCACCGGGTTGCCAGTCAGGCGCAGCTTGTTTTGGTCGCTCGGTGCGACGCCTTCGACCTTTTCGAAGCAGGTGGCGATGATCTGTGCACGCGCTGCCAGGAGACGGTTGGCACGGCCCAGCACGGCGTTTTGCTCATGCAACACCACGCGCAGGCGGCGGTGAGCGGCAGCCATGACTGTAGGTACTGATGGATAGCCTCCGAAGCCGACCGCCACCTCGGCGCCGCAGCGTTTCAGGTGGCCACGCGCCTGCAGGTAGCCGAGGCCGAGCTGGCCGACGGAGCGCAGCTTCTTCACGATGCCGGCACCGGCCATGGCACCCGCCGGAATGCGAAAGGTCTCGACCTGCGGCAGGTCTGGGCCAAAACCGCCGCCGCGCGCGTCAGTGATCAGCGCCACGCCGATCCCGCGCGACAGCAGCTCACGCGCCAGGGCCTGGGCCGGGAACATGTGGCCGCCGGTGCCGCCGGCGGCGAGCACAACCTTGCGGGGATGCTTCATGGAAGCCATTGCAGCGGAAGCCATCACTGCGCCTCCCCGCCGACGCGGCGGCGTGTAAGCGCCAGCAGCATGCCCATGCCGAGTGCCAGCGCCATCAGGGAGGAGCCGCCATAGCTGAGGAACGGCAGGGTCATGCCCTTGGTCGGCATCAGGTGCAGGGTGGAGGCCATGTTGATGAAGGCCTGCAGACCGAACTGTACCAGCAGGCCGCTGGCAGCCAGCAGGACGAACAGTGAATTTTCGCCCATCAGGCGCGCGAAGCCGCGCAGCACCACGAAGGCGAAAAGGCCGAGGATGATGAGGCAGGCAATGGTGCCGAGCTCCTCGCCGGCGACGGCGAAGATGAAATCGGAGTGGGCGTCCGGCAGTTGCGCCTTCACCGTCCCTTCGCCGGGGCCGCGGCCGAAAGGTCCGCCGTTCACGAAGGCTTCCAGCGAGCGGTTGATCTGGTAGCGGTCGCCGGAGGCCGGATCGAGGAAGGAGTCGATGCGCTCGGTCACGTGCGGCAGCGCGAAGTAGGCGGCGACCAGGCCCCCGGCGCCGAGCACGGCGAGACCGGCGATCCACGCCAGCGGGAGACCGGCGAGGAACAGCTGGGCACCCCAGATCGTGCTTACCAGAACCGCCTGGCCGAGGTCGGGCTGCAGCAGCAGCAGGGCAATGACCAGCAGCCACAAGCCGATGGCGATCTTGGTGCCGGGGATGCCGTTCTCCTCGCGCTGCAGGGAGAACATCCAGGCGGTGACCACCGCGAAGCAGGGCTTCACGAATTCCGAGGGCTGCAGCGAGAGGCCGGCGAGGTTGATCCAGCGGGTGGCGCCCTTGGTCTCGGCGCCGACCGCCAGCGTCAGGGCCAGCAGCAGCAGCGAGCCGATGAGACCGAAGCAGGCGATGCGGCGTACCCAGCGCGGCGTTGCCAGCGACATGCCAATGAGCAGCGCGGCGGCCAGCGGCAGCAGCATGATCTGGCGGCTGGCCAGCTGGAAGGACTTGAGCCCGATGCGCTCGGCGGCGGCGGGGGAGGCGGCCAGCATCAGCACCGCGCCGAAGCCCATGAGGGCGATCAGCGACAACAGGGTCCAGCGGTCGACGGTCCACCACCAGCGGCCCATGAGGGAGGTATCGGTACGCGCGAAGCTGGTCATGCCGCGCCCCCCTTTTCCAAGGAGGCGGGTCTCAGCGCTTTGGCGCCGGCGAGTTCACCGCGCCTGCCGGGCAATGCCTCGACAGCGGCGACGAAGGCCTCACCGCGCTTCTCGAAGTTCGAGAACTGGTCGAAAGAAGCGCAGGCCGGCGACAGCAGCACGACACTGCCCGGGAGGCGCGAAGCGGCATCCGCCGCCGCCGTCACGGCCTGCGCAATGGTGCCGGACAGGGAAACCGGCACGTGTCCTTCAAGAGTCCTGGCGAAGTCGTTGGCCGCCTCGCCGATCAGAAAGGCGTGGGCGATGCGGCCGTAGAAGGGTTCCAGACCCGCGAGTCCGCCGTCCTTGGCGCGCCCGCCGGCGATCCATAGGATGCGGTCGTAGCAAGCCAGCGCCTTGGCGGCGGCATCGGCGTTGGTCGCCTTTGAATCGTTGACGTAGGGTACGTCCTCGATCACCGCGACGATCTGCTGGCGATGAGCGAGGCCGGGGAAGCTGCGCAGGCAGGCGCAGATGACCGCCGGGTCGACGCCCAGTGCCTTGCAGGCGGCATAGGCCGCCGCGGCGTTCTGGCCGTTGTGGCTGCCCGGCAGGCTCGGGCATTCCGCCAAGTCGATGGCGGATACGCGCTTGCCCTCGGTGTCGTCGATCAGAATGCCGTTTTCGACATAGACGCCGCCGGGCGTCGCGCGCTCACCGGAGATGCCGATCACGGTCTGCTCGTCGCGCTGCTTCAGTTCCTCGTAGATGCCGCGGCAGGTCGCGTCATCGACGCCGATAATGGCGCTGCGCGGCCGCGTCTGGCGGTGGAAGATCAGCCGCTTGGCCTTGATGTAGCCCTCGATACCACCGTGGCGATCCAGGTGATCGGGCGTGATGTTCAGCAGCACCGCCACGTCGAAGGTGATCGAGAGGGTCAACTCCAGCTGATAGGACGACATTTCCAGCACATAGATGCCGCCGCTATCCAGCGGCTCCAGGGTCAGCGCCGGCGTGCCGAGATTGCCGCCCACCTCGACCTGACGGGCGGAGAGCTTCAGGATGTGCCCGATCAGCGCCGTGGTGGTGGACTTGCCGTTGGTGCCGGTGATCCCGGTGTAGATGGCGTTGCGCTGTGCGCGCGCCAGGAGTTCGATGTCGCCGATGATCTCGACGTTGTGCTGCTTTGCCGCCGCGGCGATGGGGTGCGGCCGCGGGAAGCTGTGCGGGATGCCCGGCGAGAGGATCAGGCTGGTGACCTCCTGCCAGTTCACGCTGTTCAGATCGACCAGAGGAATGTCGTCGGCGCGCGCCTTGGCGCGGGCGTCCTCGTTATCGTCCCAGGCCCAGACCTCCGCGCCGGCGGCGTGCAGCGCCTTGGCGGCGGCGAGCCCCGACTTGCCGAGGCCAAGGACGGCGACGGGCAGGCCGGCGAAGAAGCCGAGATCGATCCGGGGAGTGGGCACGGGGACGCGCGGCTCCTTATCTCAGCTTGAGGGTGGCGAGGCCGGCGAGGGCCAGGATGGAGGCGATGATCCAGAAGCGGATCACGATGGTCGGTTCGGCCCAGCCCTTCTTCTCGAAGTGGTGGTGCAGCGGTGCCATACGGAAGACGCGCTTGCCGGTCAGCTTGAAGGAGGCGACCTGGACGATGACGGAGACCGTTTCCAGTACGAAGAGGCCGCCGATAATGCCCAGCACCAGCTCGTGCTTGGTGACCACCGCGATGGAGCCGAGCGCGCCGCCGCAGGAGAGTGAACCGGTGTCGCCCATGAAGACCATGGCCGGCGGTGCGTTGAACCACAGGAAGCCGAGGCTGGCGCCGACCAGCGCGCCGCAGAACACCGCCAATTCGCCGGTGCCGGGCACGTAGTGGACCTGCAGGTAGTCGGCGAAGAAGGAGTTGCCGACCAGGTAGGCGATCAGGGCGAAGCAGCTGGCCGCGATCATCACCGGCACGATGGCGAGACCGTCAAGGCCGTCGGTCAGATTCACCGCGTTGGAGGCGCCGACCATGACGAAGACGGCAAAGGGTACGAAGAAGATGCCCAGATTGAGCAGCAGACTCTTGAAGAAGGGTACCGCCAGGTGGGTGTCCATCTCCGGCGGCGCGATGTTGGAGATCCACAGCGCCACGGCGGTGCAGATCAGCACCTGGATCAGCAGCTTCAGGCGGCCGGGCAGGCCGTCGCTGGAGCGCTTGGTGAGCTTCAGATAGTCGTCGATGAAGCCGACGCCGCCGAAGCCGACGGTAACCGCCAGCACGCACCAGACGTAGCGGTTGGTCAGGTCGGCCCACAGCAGGGTGGAAATGGTCAACGAGATGAGGATCAGCACGCCGCCCATGGTCGGCGTGCCTTTCTTGGTCAGCAGGTGGCCTTCGGGTCCGTCTTCACGGATCGGCTGACCTTCGCCCTGCTTGGAGCGCAGCCAGTCGATGACGCGCGGGCCGCAGACGAAGCAGATCACCAGCGCCGTGATCACCGCGCCGCCACTGCGGAAGGTGAGGTAGCGGAACAGGTTGAAGAGCGTGATGTCTTCGGCGAAGGGGACCAGCAGGTTGTAGAGCATTCCGGTTTTCTGTCCTACCGTCCGTTGTTGCTGTCTTGCGCGGTGTTGCCGCCGAGGGCGAGCAACGCTTCGACGACGACGGCCATGCGGCTGCCAAGCGATCCCTTCACCAGCAGGGCATCGCCGGGGCGCACGGCGGCGGTGACCGCCGTTGCCAGCGCCTTGGAGTCTTCGGTATGGGCGCCGCGCCGCTTCGCCGGCAGCGCCCTGTGCAACGCCGCCATGGCAGGGCCGCAACAGAACACCAGGTCGATGCCGGCGGCTTCCAGCGGCTCGGCCAGATGAGCGTGCATTTCCTCGGAGTGCTCGCCCATCTCCAGCATGTCGCCCAGCACCGCGATGCGGCGGCCGCCGTCGCCGGTGCTGGCGCGGCCCAGCACCTCGAAGGCAGCGCGCATGGAGGTCGGATTGGCGTTGTAGCTGTCGTCGATCAGCCTGAAAGCGCCGGTGCCGGTCTCCACCGTGTGGCGCTCGCCGCGGCCCTTAAGCGGTTTCAGGCCGGCGAACTGTGCGGCGGCCTTCACCACGTCGGCACCGGCGGCGCCGATGGCGGCCAGCACGGCCAGCGAGTTCATCACCCAGTGCGAGCCGGGCATGGCGAGGCAATAGTCGATCTGTTGGCCGCGGATCGAGGCAGTGACCGCGCTGCAGGTGGCATGCAGCGAGCAGTCGACCAGCCGCGCGTCGGCCTCCTTGTGGCGGCCGAAGGAGACGATGCGCGTGATGCCGGCATCCTCCGCCTTGGTGCAGAGGTGGTGGAAGAGGGCATTGTCGCGGTTCAGCACGGCGGTGCCGTTAGGGTCCATGCCCTCGAAGATTTCCGCCTTGGCATCGGCGATCTCCGCGATCGAGGAGAAGTTGCCGATATGCGCCGGCTCGATATTCGTGATGATCGCCACATGCGGGCGGACGAGAGCGCTCAACTCGCGGATCTCGCCGGGATGGTTCATGCCCAGCTCGAAGATGCCATAGACCGCCTTGCGGGCCATGCGCGCGAGGCTCAGCGGCACGCCCCAGTGATTGTTGAAGCTTCCGATGCTGGCCGAGGTAAGACCCTGCGGTGCAAGACAGAGGCGCAGCGCCTCCTTGGTGCCGGTCTTGCCGACCGAACCGGTAACGGCGATGAGGCGTGCCTGGCTGCGCTCGCGCGCCGCGGTGCCGAGGCGCCACAGCGCGGCGAAAGTATCGTCGACGATCAGCAGCGGCATCGACTCGTCGACACCGTCGGCGCGGCGGTGGACCATGGAGGCGGCGGCGCCAGCCTTGACCGCTTTGCCGGCGAAGTCGTGGCCGTCGAAGCTCGGGCCCTTCAGGGCGACGAAGAGGTCGCCGGCTTCGACGCTGCGCGAGTCGATGGAGACGCCGGTGGCCTGCCAGTCGCAGGTGGTGCGCCCGCCGGTCGCCTGCACAGCTTCCTCGGCGCTCCACAGCACTTCTTTGCTGGCGGCTGCAGCGTTCATGCGGCACCTCCGCCCAGCCTGGAAATGGCGGTCCGGGCGACTTCCCGATCATCGAACGGCAAGATTTGTCCCCCGACAATCTGGCCCGTTTCGTGGCCTTTGCCGGCAATGACCAGTACGTCGCCCGGACCCATAGCGGCCACCGCGTGGGCGATAGCCGCCCCCCGATCGCCGATCTCCGCCGCGCCCGGCGCCTCGGCCAGCATCTGCCGGCGGATCGAAGCGGGGTCCTCGCTGCGCGGGTTGTCGTCGGTGATGATGGCGTGGTCGGCGAGCGTCACCGCAATGCGGCCCATCATGGGGCGCTTGCCGGGATCGCGGTCGCCGCCGCAGCCGATGATGACGAAGAGCTTGTTCGCCGTATGCGGGCGCAGCGCCTTCAGCACGGTCTCAAGCGCATCGGGCGTGTGGGCGTAGTCGACATAGACGTGAGCGCCCGCCGGCGTCTCGCCCACCAACTCGACGCGGCCGGGCACGCCGGAAAGGCTTTCCAGTGCGCCGACGGCCTTGTCCTGGTCGGCGCCGCCGGCCAGCACGAGACCCAGGGCGCAGAGCGCATTGCCGGCCTGGAAGGCGCCGGCAACCGGCAGCGCCACCTTATACTCCTTGCCGAAGACGCGGAGCATGAGGTCCTGTCCGGTGGCAGTCGGCTGCTGGTCGAGCAGGCGCAGGTCCGACTCGCCCTTGCCGTAGGTGATCAGCTGCACCCCCCGCACGCGGCAGGCAGCGACCACGTCGGCGCCGGCCGGATCGTCGATGTTGACCACGGCTGCGCCTTCGGGCTGCAGCAGTTCGGTGAACAGCCGCAGCTTGGCCTGGAGGTAAGCCTCCATGGTGCCGTGGTAGTCGAGATGATCGCGCGTCAGGTTGGTGAAGGCTGCGGCACTGGCCCGGACTCCATCGAGTCGATACTGGTCTAAGCCGTGGCTTGAGGCTTCCAGCACAACATGATTAACGGAATCACGGGCCAGCGACGCAAGGCAGCGTTGCAGTTCCACCGGATCCGGCGTCGTCAGCGCCGCCGGCGCATCGGGACGCGGCGGCTGCAGGCCGAGGGTGCCGAGGCTCGCGGCCTCGTGACCCAGCGTCTGCCAGATCTGCCGGGTGAAACTTGCAACAGAGGTTTTGCCATTGGTGCCGGTGACGGCGGCGGCCGTCGCCGGTTGGCGTCCGAAAAAGCGGGCGGCCAGAAGAGCCAGCCGGCGCCGCGGATTACGATCGGTGATGAGGGCAACGGGGCGCGCCGTTTCCGGCAGCACGGTGCCTTCCGGCGCCAGCACGGCGGCGGCGCCCTGTTCGATGGCCTGCGGGATGAAGCTGCGCCCGTCGGCGCGGCTGCCGGGCAGGGCGGCAAAGAGGCTACCCGCGGTCACCCGACGGCTGTCCGCCGTCAGGCCGCTGATCTCCACCTCCGACAATGCCGCGCTCGGCTGCATGTGCACTTCTTCCCCTTCCAGCAGGTCAGTTAGACGCAAGTTGGCGCCCTTCCGCTCTCGACTCCACGTCCACCAGCATCTGCTCGATCATGACGTCGCCGTCTTGGCGCGGCGCGACACCCAGCAGCGGGCCGATGCGTTCCACCAGGCGCCCGACAAGCGGCGCTGCGACCCAGCCGCCGGTGGCGTAGCCGTAGGTCTCCTTCGTCGGCTTCGGCTCATCGACCATGGCGAAGACCACGTAGCGCGGATCGTCCATGGGAAAGGCGCCGGCGAAGGAGGCGATGCGGGAGTTGCGTGCATAGCCGCGGCCCTTGGGCTTGTCGGCCGTGCCGGTCTTGCCGCCGACCAGGAAGCCCTCCGCGTCGGCCTTGCGGCCGGTTCCCTTGGCGACCACCAGGCGCATGAGCTGGCGCATCTCGTCGGAGGTCTTGGCGGAGATCACCTGCGCGCCCGCGGGCAGCGTCGAGGGATCCTGCCGCAACAGGGTGGGACGTACGGCGGTGCCGCCGTTGACGATGGTGGCGACTGCCGAGGCGACCTGCAGCGGCGAGACCGCGAGTCCGTGGCCGTAGGAGATCGTCATGGTGTTGATCTCGCGCCACGGTGCCGGCAGCTGGGGCTGCGCCACCTCGCGCAGTTCGACGCCGGCGGGCTGCAACAGGCCGAGGTTCTTCAGAAAGGCCTGCTGTGCCGGGGTGCCCGCGTCCATGACCATGTGCACGGTGCCGATGTTGCTGGAATACATGAAGATTTCCGGCACCGACAGCCACCGGTTCTTGGGGTGGAAGTCGCGGATGGTGAAGCGCGAAACGCGGATCGGCTCGCGCACATCGTAGCCGTCGTTCAGCGTCACCACACCGTTGTCGAGCGCCATGGCAGTGGTGAAGATCTTGAATACCGAGCCCATTTCATAGGTGCCCAGGGTGGCGCGGTTGAAGCGCGCATCCTCGCTGGCGGTGCCGACCTGTTCCGGGTCGTAGCTGGGCAGCGAGACCATGGCCAGCACCTCGCCGCTTCTGGCGTCCATCACAACGCCGGCGGCGCCCACCGCACTGAAGGTCTGCATGGTGTCGGCCAGTTCGCTGGCCAGCAGGTGCTGGACGCGCAGGTCGAGGCTGAGGCGCAGCGGCTGCGCCGAGCCGCGCAGGACGTCGTCAAAAGACTGCTCGATGCCGCCCAGGCCCTGGTTGTCGACGTCGGTGAAGCCGACCACGTGCGGCGTCAATGCGCCCTGCGGGTAGAAGCGGCGCTGGTCGCGCTGGAAATAGATGCCGGGAATGCCCAGACGATTGACTTCGTACTGCTGGCGCGGCGTCAGATTACGCTCCAGCCTGACCCAGCCGCGCCCGTTGGCCAGTCGCGCGCGCAGATGTGCCGGGCTGAGCCCCGGCAGCACCGCGGCGAGTTGCTCGGCTGTGGTTTCCGGATCGCGTACCTGCTGCGGATTGGCGTAGAGCGAGGCGGTCGGCATGGTGGTCGCCAGCACGATGCCGTTGCGGTCGATGATGTCGGCGCGTCCGGTTTCCAAGGCGTCGGAGGAGAGGCTGCGCGCCAGCGACGGCTCATGCTGGCCGGCCGACATGAGGCCGAGATCCACGAGACGCCAGCCGATCAGCGAGAAGGCGAGGGTGAAGCTCATCGCGGCGACGAGGAGGCGCGTGCGCCCGGTATCGAGCGCCTGCTTCAGGGTACCTTCCAGCCGTACGGTTGCCAGCCCCAGGGCCGCGGGCCGCCCGCCCATCAGGTCGCGGCGGGGGGGATCGCGACGGGGCAGGTCGCGACTGGGCAGGTCGCGACTGGGCAGGTCGCGCAGGTATATCTCGCCCGCCGGAGTGGCGGGGGGCAGCGGCTGGCGCAGCGTCTTGCTGATGAAGCGTCGGATCATGGGCGCAGCGCCTTCATCCCCGGAGCGTTGACGAGGGTGGCCGGCGACTGCCGCTCCACCTCGCCGTCGTCCGGAGCCTCTTCCGGTTCGCCGGGTATGGGCAGATCGGCAAAGCCAATGACACGCTCGGCCGGGATCGGCGCCATCTCCAGGTGGCGCTCGGCCAGCGCGGCGATGCGCGCCGGGCTGTTCAAATAGCTCCACTCGGCCTCGAGGATGTGCACGGCTTGCTGGTCGTGCAGGATCTGCCGCTGGGTACCGGCAATCTCATCTTCCAACACCCGCACCTCCTGCTTGATCTGAAACAGGATGAGGGCGGTGACCGAGCCGGCGGCGAGCCAGCAGAGAATGACGAAGCGCTTCATGCCACCTTCCTCCCATAGGACCCATGGGCCGGGGCCTCGGTGCGTTCGGCCGCGCGCAGCTGGGCGGAGCGGGCGCGCGGGTTGCCGCGGCTCTCGTCCTCGCCCGGGCGCCGGGTGCCGCGGAACAGCAGGGTGAAGGTGGCGGCTTTGGTGTCGCCCGAAGCCGGCGGTGCGTGGCGCGAGCCGGCGGCGTCCTGACCGCTGCGCTCGCGCAGGAACTGCTTCACGATACGGTCTTCCAGGGAGTGGAAGGAGACCACGGCGAGGCGTCCGCCGGGGCCGAGCAACGCCTCGGCGGCCTCCAGACCGCGCTGCAACTCGCCCAGTTCGTCGTTCACGTGGATGCGCAGCGCCTGGAAGGTGCGGGTCGCGGGGTCGATGGCTTTCGGTCCCCCCCTCTTTCCCGGCGGCGCTTTGACCACGGCGCGCACCAGTTCGGCCAGCTCGCCGGTGCGGGCCAGGGGCCTCTCCGCGCGGGCGGCGACGATGGCGCGTGCCACTTGACGGGCGCGGCGCTCCTCGCCGTAGGTATAGATAATGTCGGCCAGCTCGGACTCGGGCAGGGTGTTCACCACCTCGGCGGCACTCGGCCGGCCCTCGGCAGTGGGACCTTCCATGCGCATGTCGAGCGGCCCGTCGGCGCGGAAGGAAAAACCGCGCTCGGCCTCGTCGAGCTGCATGGAGGAGACGCCGAGATCGAGGGCGATGCCGGCCAGCGGCGCCGTCAGCCTGTCGGCCAGCAGGTCGACCATGTCGCCGAAGCAGCCTTCGACCATGTGGAGGCGGCCGGCATACTGCTCGGCCAGCTTATGGCCGCGGGCGACGGCGGCCTTGTCGCGGTCGATGCCCCAGACGGTGCAGTCGGCGGCGTCCAGGATGGCGCGGCTGTAGCCGCCGGCACCGAAGGTGCCGTCAACGTAAATGGCGCCGTCGCGCGGCGCCAGGGCATCCAATACTTCCTTCAGAAGGACCGGCCGGTGGCTGCCACCGGGCTGCGCTTGTGTCTCGGGCCGCCGGCTCATCGTCCGCCTCCCGCAGAACCCGAAGCGCTTTGGGCGGCGGGGATCGTCAGGCCCTGCGCACTGGCGCGCTGGCGCGCTGCGGCCTTGTGGGCCTCCAGCTTGGCGGGCTGCCAGATCTGGAACAGCTGGCCCATGCCGACGAAGGCGGCCTTGTCGGTGATGCCGGCGTGCTTGCGGAAGTTCTCCGGCAGCTGGATGCGTCCGGTGCTGTCGAAGGAGAGCTGCTGGGAATCCGAGAAGATGGTCGTGGCCAGATCATTGGAGTCAGGAGAGAAGAGGTCGAGGCCGGCGATGCGGGAGATCATCTGCTCCATGAAATCCATGCCGCAGCCTTCGATCGCATCGGCGCGATGCGAACGGAAAGCGGCAATGCCGTTGTACGGCTGGCCGGCGAGTGCCTGGCGGAACGTCGCCGGGACGGAAACCCGCCCCTTCGCGTCCACCTTGTTCTCGAAGGTGCCAATAAAGATCGCCACCTGGGTCCCCTGCGGCTCCTTCCCCGCTCAGTAACGGCGCCGTCGTTTCGACGGAGCCACCCCACGTCCACTCCTTACGTCCCCCGGCGCTAACCACGTTCTGGCAAGGCTGGTCTGAGCCTAGCGCACATTGGGACAATTTGGGATATCATGGGACTGTATGGGTGTCAATGCCGCTACAAGTAATTATTGCGGGTTAACAAGAGCTTAAAGTGTTCATTTCGGGGCCTGAGGCAGTACTGATGGCACTGCTTGTGGCTGAGATCAGAAGAACCACAATTAACGCCCAATCGAATCGAGCGCCGTAATTTGTTCGTTCTTTGTTCCAAGAAAGGCAAAAAATCGACCGTTCGCAGCCGTTTTCGGGCGGCGGCTCAGGGCTGCGGCGGAAAAAGCGGGGCCGTCACGAGGCGGCGGAGGGGGAAGTAAAACGCCAGACGGCCTGTAAGCCGGGTTCTGTCCCATGGTGTCCCATGGAGATGGCCATTCATCTGGGACGCCCGTTACCGGACGCCTCGCGCGATCGACCCGGACAGCGGCGCGGAAACCCGCGTGGCGCGGCCCTTTGAGGCCCGCCGGCCGTCCCTACTTGATCTTGCTCCGGGTGGGGTTTGCCGTGCCGCCCCCGTTGCCGGGCGCGCGGTGCGCTCTTACCGCACCCTTTCACCCTTACCTGCCTTCGCCAGCCTTGCGGCCGCTTCGGCGGGCGGTTTGCTTTCTGTGGCACTTTCCCTGGGGTCGCCCCCGCCGGGCGTTACCCGGCACCCTGTTTCCGTGGAGCCCGGACTTTCCTCCCCCGCCGCCATAAAGCAGCGAAGGCAGCCATCCGGCCGTCTGGCCCCGTTTAGGTAGGGTTTTCGCGGAGTTCAGTCAATCGCGACTTCCCTCGTGGGGGATTCAGTCAATGACGGCGAGCAGCGCGGCGAGGCGCCGGCGGGTCTCGGCGTCGGCGGTCCCGGTGATCGCGTTGGGCCGGAAATGGCGCTGGAAGGCGCGGATGACGGCGGGCAGGTCCTCCCCGGTGTAGCCGTAGCCGATGCGCTGCAGCGCCTTGGCGACGGCGCTTTCCAGCACCGCGGCGGCACCGCTCTCCGGCCACAGGCCGATGCCGGCGGCGGCCAGGCCGCGCCAGTCGAACAGTTCGCCCGGGTCCAGCTTGCGCAGCGGGGCGACGTCGGAATGACCCAGTACCCCGACCGCCGGGATGGGGTGCCGGGTCAGGACGTCGAGACACAACAGCTTCACCGCAGTCATCTGGTCAGCCGGGAAGGTGCGGTAGCCGAACTCGTGGCCGGGATTGACGATCTCGATGCCGACGGAGCGCGCGTTGATGTCGCCGGCGCCCTGCCATTCGGCGATGCCGGCGTGCCAGGCGCGGCGCGATTCGGGCACCAGTTGAAAGATGCGGCCGTCCTCTTCCACCACGTAGTGCGCGCTGACCTTGGCGTCGGGGTCGCAGAGCCGCGCCAGCGCGGCTGCACCGCTTTCCATGCCGGTATAGTGCAGCAGCAGAATTTCCACCGCCGCACCCTCCGGGCGGGCATCGTGGTTGGGCGAAGGGTGGTCGATGATCTCGAGATCGAGCATGACGGAGGCGAGTCTAACGCAATTCCGTGCGATCGCTTAGCGACATGATTGGGTAACGGCGGGCACCGGTGTCAGAGCCGTTCGGCCTCGGGCGCCGTGGTACGCGGGCGCCGGATGATGATGATGGCGACGCCGACGATGGTCATCAGGCCGCCGATGATGAGGTTCACGGTGAGGTTCTCGCCAAGGAAGATGACGCCCGACAGCACACCGAAGGGCGGCACCAGCAGAGTGGCGGGCATGATCTGGTTGATCTGATAGCGTCGCATCAGCCAGTACCAGTAGCCGTAGCCGATCACCACCACGACGACGGCCTGGTAGACCACCGCGAAATAGGCCCAGAAGTCGGCCTGGCGCAGCGCCTCGATCTGGCCGTCCTCCAGCAGCGCCGAGGCGCCGAACAGCAACGGTGTGGCGAAGAGCGCGACCCAGGCATTCAGCGAGAAGCCATCGATGTGGTCGAGCCGCTTAATCTGCACATTGGCGATTGACCAGATGAAGGAGGCGCCGATGACAAAGCCGAGTGCCAGGTACTGCCCGTTGAGACGCGGCTCGCCGGCGATGAGGGCGACGCCCAGAAAGGCGATGGCCATGCCCAGCGCGCGTTTCCAGCCCAGCTTGTCCTGAAAGAAGATGGCGGCGAGCAGCGAGGCGAATGGCACCTGAAGCTGGATGGCGATGGCCGCGGTCGCCGCGTCGATGGTCTTCAGTCCGTTGAACATGAAGGAGAAGTGCAACAGGCCGAGGGTGACGGCGATGGCGAAGATGGCGCCCCACTGGCCGGTCGGACGCTTGGCGAAGGGCAGCAGCAGCAGGGCGACCAGCAGGAAGCGGCAGGCAATGAGAAAGATGGGCGGCAACTGCTGCAGGCCGATCTTGGCGACCGCGAAGTTGATGCCCCACAGCAGCATCACGCCGAGGATGAGCAGCATGTGCAGCGGCGCGATGGGGTTTTCCGCCGTCGGTGTCGTGCTGCTCACGACGTCAGTTCCCCGTTGTCGGCCTTGCCGCCCTCCAGCGCCTCTCGTTCGGTTTCCAGCTCCAACCAGCGTTCCTCCGCCGCCGCTACTTCGTCGCGCTTGGTGCCGAGCGCGCGGGTGATCTCGGCGAAGCCGGCGGGATCCTTCTGGTAGAGCGCCGGGTCGGCCAGCTTCTTTTCCAAGGCAGCCGCTTCGGCGCCCAGTGCATCGATGCGCGCCGGCAGGCCATCCAGTTCGCGTTGGTCTTTGTAGGAGAGCTTGGCCGCCTTTTTCGGCTTGGCGGGTTCAGCCGCGTCGCGCGGATTGGCGCGGGACTTGCCGGGTCCACTGGCTTCTTCTCGGCGCTGCTTGTAGCGCAGGTAATCGCTGTAGCCGCCGGCGATCTCTACCGTTCGGCCGCCGCTTTCCATGGCGATCACCGCCGTCACCAGGCGGTCGAGGAAGTCGCGGTCGTGGCTGACCAGGATCAGCGTGCCCTCATAGTCGTCGAGCACCTCTTCCAGGAGATCGAGGGTCTCCATGTCGAGGTCGTTGGTCGGCTCGTCGAGCACCAGCAGATTGCTGGGCCTGGCGAACAGCCGGGCCAGCAGCAGGCGTGCCTTCTCGCCGCCGGACAGGGCTTTCACCGGCTGGCGCGCCTGGCCTTCATCGAACAGGAAGTCCTTCAGGTAGGAGACCACGTGGCGCTGGCGGCCGCGCACGATGATCGTGTCGCCGCCCTCGGGCGCCAGCACTTGCCAGAGCGTCGCCTCAGGGTCCAGGCTTTCGCGCCGCTGGTCGAAATAGAGCGGCTCGACGTTGCTGCCGATGCGCACTTTCCCCGCTTCGGGCGCCAGGCTGCCCATCAGGATCTTCACCAGCGTAGACTTGCCGGCGCCGTTCGGCCCGATGATGCCCAGCCGGTCGCCGCGCCGGATGCGCGTCGAGAAGTCCTTGAGGATGGGGAGGTCGCCAAAGGTCTTCTCCAGGTGCTCCGCCTCGACGACCATGTCGCCGCTGCGCCCGCTGCTGGCGGTCTCCAGCTTGGCGGTGCCGGCCTGCTGCAGCCATTCGCGGCGCTCCTGGCGCAGACCCTGCAGGCGGGCGAGGCGGCCCACATTGCGCTTGCGCCGCGCGGTGACGCCACGGTGCAGCCAGCGTTCCTCGCGCACGATCTGGCGCTCCAGCTTGTGCTGCGCGTCGGCTTCCTGCTGGCGCAGTTCCTCGGCCCATTCGTCGAAGGCGGCGAAAGACTTGTCGAGCCGCAGCACCTTGCCGCGGTCGAGCCACAGCGTGGAGTTGGACAGATTGTTGAGGAAGGTGCGATCGTGGCTGATCACCAGCAGGGCGCCGCGGAAACGCTTCAGTTCGCCCTCCAGCCAGTCGATGGTCGGCAGGTCGAGGTGGTTGGTCGGCTCGTCCAGCAGCAGAACCTCGGGTTCCCCGACCAGGCAGCGCGCCAGGGCCACGCGGCGACCTTCGCCGCCGGAGAGACCCTCCAGCTTGCGCGCGCCGTCCAACTCCAGGCGCGCAAGGACCGCGTCGACCCGATGGCGGGGCGCGTCGTCTCTGCCCGCCGGGTCGTGCGCCACGTAGTCGGCGATGGTTTCCTCACCGTCGAACCGCGGATCCTGCGGTAGGTAGGCGACCCTGGTGCCCGGCTGCAGAAAGCGCTCACCGCCGTCGAGGTCCTGCTGGCCGGCGATGACCTTCAGCAGGGTCGACTTGCCGGCGCCGTTGCGGCCCACCAGGCATGCGCGTTCGCCGGCCGCCAGGGTCAGTGACAACCCGCTGAACAGAGTGGACGTGCCGAAGGAAAGGCGCGCGTCGTTCAGCGCGATGAGGGGCGGGGTCGTGGCCATGCCTATTTAATGCCGCGCAGCTTTTTGATGTCGTCGTAGGCGGCGTTGATCGTGGCCAGCTTCTCGTTGGCGATGGTGACGAACTCCTGCGGCATGCCTTGCGCCACCAGGCGGTCGGGGTGGTTCTCGACAACCAGCTTGCGGTGGGCGGCGCGGATTTCCTGGTCGCCCGCCTCGCGGGAGACGCCCAGGATGCGGAAGGGATCGCTCTGGTCGGCCGCGGTATTGGCGGCGCGGATGCGATCCCAGCACTGGGCGTCGAAGCCGAAGATCACGGCGAGCTGGCCGAGGTAGGCAACCTCCTCCTCGCTCACCCGCCCGTCGGCGCGGGCGATGTGAAAGAGGCCGTGCAGCAGTTCCTCGAGCACCGCGGGATTGTCTTCGAACATGCGGGCGAGCTGCTTGGCATAGGGTTCGAAACCGCGCGAGTCCTTGCGCGCCTGGTCGAATACCTTGCCGACGTTTTTCATTTCATCGGCGGGGATGTGGAACACCTGCTTGAAGGCGTCCACCTCGTCGCGGGTCACCGTACCATCCGCCTTGGCCAGCTTGGCGCCCAGGACGATGACGCCGATGGTGAAGGCGATCTGCTTGGTGGCGTCGGAAGCCTCCGGACCGGTGCTGTCCTTAAGCTTGTCGACGGCATGCCCGGCCAAGGCGCCGATCAAGGCACCAATGGGCCCGCCCAGCGCAAAACCTGCGGCGCCTCCGAGAATCTTGCCCCAAACGCTCATGTCGTCGCTGTGTTGGAAGGAGAGTGGGAAGGGTTGAGGGCCGCAGCATGACGGCGCAGCCCCGGTTGCGTCAAGTCACGCGGCTGCCCTCGTGTTGCAGGGCTGCCTTGCGCTGACGGGCTGTTCAGCAGAGCGCTCGAAGCGGCTAGCGCGCGCCGAGCCGCCCGAGGCCGGGCACTTTCACCGCGAGATCGCCCGGATCGATACCGAAGGTCATGCCTAGCAGGTTGATTTCCAGTCCCTCCTCGCGGGCGGCCAGGAGGCCGAGGGCACCGAGCAGCGAGACCTGGTAACCGGTGCCGCTGGGGGCCTCGGCGAAGAAGCGGTCGGCGGCGAGGTAGTCCTTGCCGACGGCGGTGGGCGGCAGATCAAGCCTGAGCGCCGGCACCTGGCGCGCGATGCTGGCGGTGAAGGTGTTGGAGTTGGGGCCCGGCCAGGTGCGGTACTGGGTGGTGTAGGGATAGGCGGCTATCGCGGCTTCGATCTCGGGTATCGCCGCAGCTGCCTCAGACCCGCGCAGTTCGGCGTAAATCTCCGGCTTGGCGCCGAACCAGTGGCGGTCGGGCGGGCCCTCGCGCCGGACCAGGGCGTTGCCGTCGCGCCAGGCGCGCCAGCCGATGACCTCATAGGTGGTGTAGCTGTCGGCCCCCGCGGGCTTTGCCGCGATCCAGGTATGCACCGCAAAGGCTCCGCGCCAGCCGAAGGTGCGGGCGCCATAGACCTGGACGACCGCTTCCGGCGTCGCAGCGGCGGGCGGCATCAGTCCGGCGCTCTCGCGGCTGGCGGTATGCCAGCTGCGTTCCAGCGAAACCGCGCCGCTGACCAGCGCCAGCGCCGGCCCGGCCAGCAGAATGCCGAGAATGACGATGAGACGCCGCAGGTTTATCGCGATAGTTGCCAAGAGACTCAACCGTGACATGTGGATCAGATCGGACTAGTGACGCTAAGTACTTATTATGGCGGAGTTATGGCGAATTCCACTAGCGGTATGGCGTACATAAGGCTTTTTTAACGCTGTTCTTGCATCTTTCTCATTAAATGGACTTGCGCGAATGCAGGTCCGGGGGACTAAGAAATCCAAGGGAAGTAAATGTCGGGTGACGCAGCTGCCGAGGCAGGCATCATCGAAGGACTGGCGCGCGAAGCTGCCGGCCTAGGGGTCGAGATTGTCGATGTTGCCGGCAATATCCAGGAAGTCTCCGCCCGGGTCGAGCAGCAGGCGCGCTCCTTCAAGGAGCTGGTCGCCAATGCCGGCGCAGTGAACGACAGCAACAGCCGCATCGCCACCGCCGCCGCCCATGCCCGGGAGAAGGCCTCGCAGACCGCGACCAGTGTGCGTGGCTCGGAAGAGACGGTGCGCACCGCCGTCGACGACATCCATGCGCTGGTGGAAGCGGTCTCGGTGATCGAAGGCCAGCTCACCGGCCTGCAGGAAGCGCTCTCCCAGGTCGCCCAGGTTGCCAAGGGCATCGACGCCATCGCCAAGCAGACCAACCTGCTGGCGCTGAATGCCACCATTGAGGCTGCGCGGGCCGGCGAAGCGGGCAAAGGTTTTGCCGTGGTGGCCGGCGAGGTGAAGGCGCTGGCGACACAGACCTCCAGCGCCACCGCACAGATCGACGAGACCCTGAAGAAGCTGACCCAGCAGGCTGAGCAGCTGATTGCCCAGGGCAACGAGACCACCGGCCGCGCCGAGTCCGTACGCACGGGGACCCAGGCCATCGGCGATGTAATGAGTGTCGTCGGCCAGGCTGTCGGCGGCATCGAGGAAGATACCGCCGCCATTGCCGAGAGCGCCCAGCGCATCGACCAGCAATGCGGCACCTTCGTGACGACATTGGAAGTCATGGATGGAGAGGTCGCCAGTTCCTCCAGGACGCTGGGCGAGGCACGCGACCGGGTAAACCGCCTCATCGATGTCAGCGAGCGTGTTATCCGCCTGACCTCGCAAAGCTCCCTCAACTCCGTCGACGGTCCCTTCATCAAGAAGGTGCGCGCGCTTGCCGGCGAGGTCACCGCCGCCTTCGAGGCTGCCCTCAACGAGGGCCGTATCACCGAGGCCCAGCTGTTCGACCGCGACTACAAGCCGATTGCCGGCACCGATCCGGAGCAGCTGATGGCCGGCTGCGTGCCGTTGACCGACGCGGTGCTGCCGGCGATCCAGGAGCCCGTGCTGGCGTTCGACGAACGCGTGGTGTTCTGCGCCGCCGTCGATGTGAATGGTTTCCTGCCGACCCACAATCTGAAGTTTGCTCAGCCGCAGGGGAGCGACGCGGTGTGGAACGCCGCCAACTGCCGCAACCGGCGCATCTTCAACGACCGAGTCGGTCTGGCCGCCGGCCAGAATACCGAGCCCTTTCTGCTGCAGACCTATCGCCGCGACATGGGCGGCGGCAAGTTTGCAATGATGAAGGACGTCTCGGCGCCTATCGTCGTGCGCGGCAAGCACTGGGGCGGCGTGCGTCTTGCCTACAAGGTCTGACTCAGGATTACGTTGTTGAATACCTGAGCAGGATCCGGCAACCCGCGCCTTGGTTGCCTATCGACCCCCTACGAACAATCGCCTAATGTCTCCGCCGTCCGGGCAGCGCCGATTCGCTCTGCGTGCTGCAGAATGTCGTCCGGGCTGGTCGATCGCCGTTCACGGAGGCAGGTATGCAGCTGTTCTATTCCCCTACGTCCCCTTACGCCCGCAAGTGCCGCGTCGTCGCGCGCGAGCGTGGGCTGATGGGGGACCTCGACGAAGTCGCCTGCAACCCGATGGAGGATCCGGCAGAGCTGCACGTCGCAAATCCGCTGGGCAAGGTGCCCTGCCTGGTGCTCGATGACGGCATGGCGGTCTTCGACAGCCCGGTGATCGCCGAATACCTCGACGGCCTCGGCAACGCGCCGGCGCTGATTCCGGCAGCAGGCTCCGCCCGATTCAAAGTGCTGGTCGCCGCGGCGCTGGCCCAGGGCATGACCGACGCCGCTTTCAACACAACCATGGAAGGGCGCCGCCCGGCGGCGCAGCAGTCGCCGGAGGTGGTCGCCCGCTGGCGCGCCGCCATCCTGCGCGGCCTCGATCAGATGTGGGACCACCTCAAAGGCCTGCCCGGCGACCTCACCATGGGCCATATCGCCTGTGCGACGGCGCTCGGCTACCTCGACCTGCGCCATGGCGCGCTGGAGTGGCGCAAGGGCCGCGACGAGCTTGCCGCCTGGTTCGAGGAATTCAACGCCCGTCCCTCTATGCGCGAGACCGATCCGGCTTAGGAGCAGCGGTGACGGGGCCCGGCAAGCGTTAATCCGGCGCTAAACTTTCTTGCCCAGGTTGGTGCGGCAAGGGAGGGGCCTCCGTGCCGAGCGATCTTGTTGTCCTGCAGTATCTGCCCTACGTGCTGCCCCTGGCGCTGCCGGCGCTCTGGCTGCTGCGCTGCCTCATCTCGACGCTTCTGGGGCGGCGGCCGAACGGCGGCTGTTCCCTGTGCTTCGTGCTGACTGCAGCGGGCTTCACCTTCTGGCCGGAAGTGGCGCCCCTCTTCGGTATTGATGGCGCCTTGCGCACCTTCAGCCTGCCGGACGACATCGGCCTGCGCCTGCTGATCATCGGGTTCTTCCTGCTCGCCGTGGGGTTCTTGCTCTACTTCATTCCTTGGCTGGTGCGCCGCCTTGAGCGCGGGAGCGGCCGTGCACGCTACGCCGCAGACGATGCCTGGGTGGGGCATCCGGGTCGCGGAGAAGGCGGCTGGGAAGAAGTTCTCGAGGATGCCTGTGATTTTGGGCTGGATGGTGCCGACGCGGGAGACGGCGGCTCCTAAGACCCGAACCGAAGCAGGTAACGGGTCGACCCCGAGTTAACGTTGACAATTTATCGATAAAATGTGATCGTTTGGCTGCGCTTTGGAACCCGAAACAGGCGGAAACTCGATGGACCACGACAAGCAGGCGGCCGGCTGGCAGTTCTGGATCGACCGCGGCGGCACCTTCACCGACGTGGTGGCGCGGAAGCCGGACGGCGAACTGGTGACCCACAAGCTGCTGTCGGAGAATGCGGAGCAGTACCAGGACGCCGCCGTCCACGGCATCCGCGCGCTGCTGGGCCTGAAGAAGGACGAGCCCCTGCCGCCGGGCACCGTCGACGCCGTGAAGATGGGCACGACCGTGGCGACCAATGCCCTCTTGGAGCGCAAGGGCGACCGCACCCTGTTCGTGACGACGGAGGGTTTCGGTGACGTTCTGCGCATCGGCTACCAGAATCGCCCGCGCCTCTTCGACCGCCACATCGTGCTGCCGGAAATGCTCTACGAGCGCGCCGTTGAAGTGGCGGAACGGGTCGGCCCTGAGGGCGAGATCGTCACGCCGCTCGACTTGGAGGGTGCCCGCGCGGCGCTGAAGGCCGCCTACGACGACGGCATCCGTGCCGTCGCCATCGCCTTCATGCACGGCTACCGCTTTCCGGACCACGAGAAGAAAGTGGCGGCCGTGGCGCGGGAGATCGGCTTCACCCAGGTCTCGGTGAGCCACGAGGTCAGCCCGCTGATGAAGCTGGTCAGCCGCGGCGACACCACCGTCGTCGACGCCTACCTCTCGCCGATCCTCCGGCGCTACGTCGATCAGGTGGCCGGGCAGCTCGACGCAGACGACAAGACCGGCCCGCGCCTCATGTTCATGCAGTCCAACGGCGGCCTCACCGACGCGCGCCTCTTCCAGGGCAAGGACGCCATCCTCTCCGGCCCCGCCGGCGGCGTGGTCGGCATGGTGCGCACCGCGGCCATGGGCGGCTTCAAGCGGCTCATCGGCTTCGACATGGGCGGCACCTCCACCGACGTGTCGCACTACGACGGCGAGTACGAGCGCACCTTCGACACGCTGGTGGCCGGCGTGCGCATGCGCGCGCCGATGATGCACATCCACACGGTCGCGGCCGGCGGCGGCTCGATTCTGCATTTCGACGGCGCGCGGTTCCGCGTCGGCCCCGATTCCGCCGGCGCCGTTCCGGGGCCTGCGTGCTATCGGCGCGGCGGTCCGCTGGCCGTCACCGACTGCAACGTCATGCTGGGCAAGATCCAGCCCGAGCAGTTTCCGCAGGTCTTCGGGCCCAATGCCGACCAGCCGCTCGATGCCGAGATCGTCCGTGAAAAGTTTGCGGCGCTGGCAAAGGAGATCGCGGACGCTACGGCCAAGCCGCTGCAGAGCCCGGAGGAGGTCGCCGAAGGCTTCCTGCGCATCGCGGTCGAGAACATGGCCAACGCCATCAAGAAGATCTCCGTGCAGCGCGGCTACGACGTCACCGAGTACACCCTCAACTGCTTTGGCGGCGCCGGCGGCCAGCACGCCTGTCTGGTGGCCGACGCGCTGGGCATGACCAAGGTCTTCCTCCATCCTTTCGCCGGCGTGCTCTCGGCCTACGGCATGGGCCTCGCCGACGTGCGGGCGCTGCGGGAGCGCCAAGTCGAGGTGGCTTTCGGTGAAGGCGCGCTGGCCGCCATGGAGGCGGCTTACGCCGAACTGGCGGAGGACGCGCGCAAGGAGGTACTGGCCCAGGGCGTCGACCGGGCGCGCATCGAGACGGTGAAGAAAGCGCAGCTGCGCTACGAGGGCACCGACAGCCCGCTGCCGGTCGACTTCGGCACGCCGGAGCAGATGCAGGAAGCCTTCGAAGCGGCGCACAAGCAGCGCTTCGGTTTCATTGCCGCCGAGCGCAAGCTGGTGGTCGAGGCCGTCGCCGTCGAAGTGATCGGCCACACCGAGGAGGTCGCCGATCCCGAGCGCGACGTCGATCCGCACGCTGCGGAAGCGCAGCCGTTGACCCGCGTCGAGATGTATACCGGCGGGGCGCGCCGCGACACGCCGCTCTACGACCGCGACGAATTGCTGCCGGGCCAGAAGGTCGACGGTCCCGCGATCATCCGCGAGGCGACCGCCACAACCGTGGTGGAACCCGGCTGGCAGGCGGAGCTGACGCGGCGTGGTCACCTGGTGCTGAGCCGCGTGGTGCCGCGTCCGAAGTCCGAGGCCGTGGGCACCGAGGCCGATCCGGTGATGCTGGAGGTCTTCAACAACCTCTATATGTCGATCGCCGAGCAGATGGGCGCCACGCTCGCAAATACCGCCTATTCGGTGAACATCAAGGAACGTCTGGACTTTTCCTGCGCCATCTTCGATCCCGACGGCAACCTCGTCGCCAATGCGCCGCACATGCCGGTCCACCTCGGCTCCATGGGCGAGTCGATCAAGACGGTGATTCGCGAGAACAAAGGGACGATGAAGCCGGGCAACGTCTATGCCCTGAACGCACCCTACAACGGCGGTACGCACCTGCCCGACGTCACGGTCATCACGCCGGTGTTCGACGATGCCGGCAAGGAACTGCTGTTCTATGTCGGCTCGCGCGGCCACCACGCCGACATCGGCGGGCGTACGCCAGGCTCGGCGCCGCCGGACTCGACACACATCGAGGAGGAAGGCGTCCTCATCGACAACTTCTTGCTGGTTGAAGAAGGCCGCTTCCGCGAGAAGGAGACGCGCGATCTGCTCAGCTCCGGGCGGTATCCGTGCCGCAACCCGCAGCAGAACATGGCGGATCTTGCCGCGCAGATCGCCGCCAACGAGACTGGCGTGCAGGAAGTGCGCAAGATGCTCGCCCACTTCGGCCTCGAGGTGGTGCAGGCCTACATGCGCCACGTGCAGGACAACGCCGAGGAGTCGGTGCGCCGCGTGCTCGACGTGCTGAAAGATGGCCAGTTCACCTATCCGCTGGACAACGGCTCGAAGATCGAAGTGAAGATCACCGTCGACAAGCAGGCGCGCGAGGCCCTCATCGACTTCACCGGCACCTCGCCGCAGGACAGGGGCAACTACAATGCGCCGACCGCCGTCTGCAAAGCGGCGGTGCTCTATGTCTTCCGCACCCTGGTGGAGGACGAGATCCCGCTGAACGAGGGCTGCCTGAAGCCCCTGAAGCTGAAGATCCCCGCGCGTTCGATGATCAGCCCGGAGTATCCGGCGGCGGTCATCTCCGGCAATACCGAGGTCTCCCAGTGCATCACCGATGCACTCTACGGGGCGCTGGGCGTGCTGGCTTCGGCCCAGGGCACCATGAACAACTTCGTCTACGGCAACGACCGCTACCAGAACTACGAGACCATCTGCGGCGGCACCGGCGCAGGGCTGGACCATGACGGCACCTCCGCCGTGCACTCGCATATGACCAATACCCGCATGACCGATCCGGAGGTGCTGGAATGGCGTTTCCCCGTCCGGTTGGAGGCCTTCCGCATCCGCCATGGCTCGGGCGGCGCCGGCAAGTATCGCGGCGGCGATGGTGTCGTCCGGCGCATGCGCTTCCTGGAGCCCATGACGGCGACCATCCTGTCGCTGCACCGCAAGACCGATCCTTACGGCCTGGCCGGCGGCGAGCCAGGCCAGCGCGGCCGCAACACGGTGATTCGCGCCGACGGCTCCACGGTCGATCTGAAAGGCAGCGACGAGATCGAAATGGCGGCCGGCGACGTTTTCGTCATCGAAACGCCGGGGGGCGGCGGCTTCGGTAAGACGGCGGAGCGGCGGGAGGCGGCGGAATGAGCACGACCCAGAAAGACGGGGGAAAAGAGGGCGGCAAGCGCGCCATCGTCTCCTCGGCGCATTTGGTTTCGGAGCGCGCGGCAGAGACCAGCGCTTTCGAATACGGTCTCTACATCGCCACCAACGCTTTCAACCGCTGGATCACCCGCTGCATGGCGGCGGCCGGCTATCCGGACATGAGTGCGCTGGATGTCATGGTGCTGCACACGGTGAACCATCGCGCCCGGGACAAGAAGCTGGCCGACATCTGCTTCGTCCTCAACATCGAGGACAGCCACACGGTGAACTACGCCCTGAAGAAGCTGACCCGCGCCGGCCTCGTCGCTGGCGACAAGCGCGGTAAGGAAATCTTCTACGCGACGACCGCGGAAGGCCAGGCTGCCTGCGTGAAATACCGCGAGGTTCGTGAAGATTGTTTGATTACCGCCTTCAGCGCCTTCGGCGGTGACCCTGCAGGCGAAGGGGGCAGGGCGGGTGACCTCAATCAGCAGATCGGCGAGGCCGCCGATCTCTTGCGCGCGCTCTCCGGCCTCTACGACCAGGCGGCAAGGTCGGCGTCCAGCCTCTAAGGATTGTTCTCCAGCCGCCGTGCGCTCTCGGTGGCGCCAGGGTGGCCTTGGGCGGCGGCGCGGCGGTACCATTCCAGCGCTAGGCTGCGGTCCTGCGTCACGCCGAGCCCCTTTTCGTAGAGCATGCCGAGGTTGTCCTGACCGTGGGGGTGGCCGGCTTCGGCGGCGCGGCGGATCCACGCCGCCGCTTCGGCCGGATCGTGATCCACGCCGACACCCTGGAGGTACAGCATGCCAAGGTTGTTCTGCGCCTGCGGCCAGCCTTGCTCGGCGGAAAGACGGAACCAGTGCGCGGCTGCCGCGGGATCGCGCGTAACGCCGTCGCCCTGCATGTAGAGGCCGCCGAGCGCCGCCTGGGCGACGGGACTGCCGCCACCCGCCGCCTGTGTAAAGAGGTCGACGGCGGCCTGCGGGTCAGGCGCGACGCCGACGCCGCGCAGATACATGAAGCCAAGGTTCGATTTTGCTTCCGCATTGCCGTTCTCGGCGGCAAGGCGAAACCAGCGCAGGGCCTCTTCGGCATCGGCGGCGGTGCCGATGCCGTCAAGGTACAGCGTGCCGACCAGGTTCTGCGCTTCGCTGTCGCCGACCTCCGCCACCGCGCGCAGCCAGGCCACCGCCTGCACAAGATCCTCTCGGCCGTTCGGGCTGCGCAGATACAGCAGGCCGAGAGTCTTCATGGCTTCCAGGTCGCCTGCGTCCGCCGCTGCGCGGAAGGTGTCATGGGCGCGCTCTGCCGCGCCGCCGCGCAGCTGCGCCGTCGCCAGCCAGCTCTTCAGTTCGGCACTTTTCGGATTGGCGACGACCGCGCGCTCGCAGAGCTCGAGCAGCGCCTGAACGGCGGCCTGATCGGCCTCCCTGCTGAGTTCGCTGATGCAGGCGGCGCGCAGAGCATTGGGGTCCTGGGCCTGGGCCGCGCCCGTCAGGGCGAATACCAGGCCGATCGCCGGCAGGGCGGCAGGTAGCAACCGTTTCATCCCGTCCCCCACGGGGCGCCGTTGGGGTGCGCCTGGCGGCAATCTACCCGCGCGGAAGGCGAGGGTCCACGATTCCTATACGAGAGTACCTATGGCGCGATCCGCCGGCGGTCAGCCCGGCGACGCCTCAACCTGGGCCCGGGTCAGCGGCCGGCGCGCGACCAGCAGGGCGAGCGCCAGGAAGACCACAGCGAAGAGCATCGGCATGGCGTGCGGGCCGAAGGACTGCAGCACCGCGCCACCGGCCAGCGGGCCCAGGGTGCCGCCGGTCCCGTAGGCCAGCGCGAAGCAGGCGCTGCCGGCCATCAGTAGGGTGCCGCGAAAGCGCTCGCCCAGCACCGTGAGCGCGCCGGTGTAGAGCGCAAAGGAGGCGCCGCCCAGGATCACCATCAGGGGCCAGAAAACCGGCGCGGTCTGCAGCGACCAGGGCAGCAGGGCGCAGCAGGCCGCGGCAACCAGTGCGCAGGTGGCGATGACGGCGGGCCGGGAGAAACGGTCCAGCAGCCAGCCGACCGGAAACTGCGCCAGCACCATGCCGGCCAGCAGGGCCGAGAGCGCGGCCGAGCCGAAGTCGGCGGTGAAGCCGGCGCGCAGCAGATAGACCGGGATCAGCGTCATGACCGCGGCGTCGAAAAAGGCGAAGACCATGACCACGCCGGCCAGCAGCGCGCCGGCGGCGAGGAAGCGGGCGAGACCGGCAAGGTTCATGCCGGTGAGTTCCGCCGCGCTGCGCCGGCGCAGCGGCAGAACCAGCAGGATGGCGGCGGCGGTGATCCCCGCACAGACCAGGAAGGGGGTGAGGCCCGCGCCGCCCAGGGCGACCAGCAGCAGCGGACCGAGCGCGAAGCCGCCGGCCATCACCGTGGCGTAGACGCCGATGACGCGGCCGCGGATGCGCTCGGCGGTCACCGCGTTCAGCCAGGCCTCCGATACCACGAAGATGGCATTGAGGCAGAAGCCGAGCAGGATGCGCAGGGGGAACCACGCGAGGTGCGGGTCGGTGAAGGGCATGGCGACGAGGCTCGCCGCTGCGCCGGCCAGGCCCAGCACCAGCACGGCGAAGGCGCCGAAGCGTTCCAGCAGGCTCGGCAGGAAGAACACCGCCAGGATGACGCCGACGCAGGTGGTGGCGCCGTTGAGGCCGATCATGAAATCGCTGAAGCCGGCCGCCACCATCATGATGGCGAGCAGCGGATAGGTCAGGCCGAGGGCGAGACCGAAGATGCTGATGCAGGTGATCAGCGCCGTGACGCTGGCCCAGTCGGTCGGGCGGTCTCCGGGCGCGTGATTTTGAGACAGGCCGGCAAGGGGGTCGAGCAGCGGGGCATCCATGGCGCCGGGAAGATGCCACGAAGCACCCGCTGGGGATATCCGAATCGCGACAAGGCAGCTATGCGCTCAGGCGGGCGGATCAACAGGATGCAGATCGACCGGGCTCGGCGCGTGGCGATGCTTCATCCGGAAGGACCAGTAGGTCCAGCAGAAGTACAGCGGGCGGGCGGCATAGATCAGCAGAATTGCAGCCAGGAGAAAATTCTCGCCACGAAACGTCGCATCCGAGAATCCCAGTACGAGCGTCAGCAGTCCGACCGCTCCGCCTAGGATCATCCGAAGATGCTGGGCTTTGACGGAGACCTGGCCCGAGGCGATCATGCCCAGGACGCGCCTGGATAGGTAGGCGAAGCGGCTCACCTTCGGCTGATCCTCGAACTGCGGCCGCTGCTCTCCATCGTGCTGTTCCAGGGTACGTTTGATTGTTCTGAACACGAAGGCGGCGATGATGATGAGCCCGAGAGGCTGCCAACCATCAAGGTGGATGCCCCAACGGTCCAGGGCAGGTGCTATGGCTGGATGGCTGCTCATGAAGGAAGCCCCGAACGAGAATGCGAGGACGGCAACCGCGAAGAGGATGAATAGCACATAGATCATGCGCCGCCGTTGTCTGGCCGCCTCGCCGAGCATGGTCCGATTCAGCCGGGCCCGGTAGCGCTCGAACTGCCATTCTTCCAGCTGGTAGCCGACGCCGGGGAAGCCGTCGGGAAACACCACCCCGCCGCCGCCCTTGAAGGGGATCGTGCTGCCGAGCAGCCAATACTGCAGCAGCTTCTCCTGCGCCGAGGGAACTGGCCGTGCCGCAGCCTTGTCGCTCATACCTGAAGTCGCCCCGTCGTGTGTCCTCTTTGCGCAGAAGTTTAGTCGCCGGTGGATTTTCCGTGAAGCTTTCAGTGACTCCCGGTTAAACTGGATGTCGATGGCCAATTTCCCCCGCCCGGTGCTGGGCGTTCTCATGCTGAAGACCGCCTTTCCGCGCCTGCCGGGTGACGTCGGCAACCCGCAGAGCTGGTCCTGCAAGACTCTTTATAAGGTAGTAGAGCCCGCCTCGGTCGCGTCCGTCGTGAAAAGCGGGCCGCTGCCGCTGCCCCTTCTGGTCGCCTTCATCGAGGCGGGCCTGGCGCTGGTGGAGGAGGGGGCGACCCACATCACGACTTCCTGCGGCTTTCTGGTGACCGTGCAGCGTGCCCTGGAGGAAGCGCTGCCGGTGCCGGTGGTCACTTCAAGCTTGCTGCAGATCCCCGACATCCAGGCGGCGCTGCCGCCGGGGCGCCGGTGCGGGGTCATCACCTTCGATGCCGATCGCCTCGGCGCGCCGCACCTGGACGCTGCGGGCGCGCCTGCCGATACCCCGGTGGTCGGGCTGGAGGCGGGCGGGGAACTCCGCCGGGTGATCTCCGGCGATCATCCGGAACTGGACGAGCGCGCGGCGGAGGCCGACGTGCTGGCGGCCGGCCGTGCCCTTCACAACGCCTGCCCCGACCTCGGGGCCGTGGTCCTGGAGTGCACCAACCTGCCGCCTTACCGCGCGGCGCTTTCCGATGCTCTCGGCCTGCCGGTTCATGATCTGGTAACGCTGCTGCACGGACGGCTGGGTATCGGCTAGTCGCGCACAAACAAAAAAAGAAAACGTTGATAATTTATCGATAAAAAGTCATTATCGTGTGTCGGTTGCCTGCCCTTGGCCGTCACGACTACAGTTCGGGACTTGATCCGAACACGAGCCGTGCCGCTGGCCGGCAGGCACTGGCCGGGACAATTCTGCGGGGCAGCAACGCGCCGCCGAAGGCCAAACAGGGAGACACCAGAATGAAGAGTTACGCGAAATCCCTTGCTGGGATCGTTTCTGCCGTCGCGCTGGGCCTCAGCGCTGGGACCGCGCTGGCGGCCGAGAAGTGGGATATGCCGCTGGCCTATCCCGCCAGCAACTACCACTCCGAGAACGCGGCCAAGTTCGCCGAGGAGGTCACCAAGGCCTCGAATGGGGAACTGGAGATCGTCACCCATCCGGGCGGCTCTCTCTTCGGGGGCGGCGAGATCTACCGTGCGGTGCGCACCGGCCAGGCGCCGATTGGCGAGCGCCTCATTTCGGCGCTGGGCAACGAGAATGCGCTGTTCGAGATCGACGCCCTGCCGTTCCTCGCCACCTCCTTCGACGACTCCTGGAAGCTGTACCAGGCCTCCAAGCCGGAGCTCGAGAAGGTGCTCGACGAGGCCGGCCTGAAGCTGCTCTACACCGTGCCGTGGCCGCCGCAGGGCCTTTACAACAAGAAAGAGGTGGCCTCGGCCGCCGACATGCAGGGCGTGAAGTTCCGCGCCTACAACGCGGCGACCTCGCGCCTGGCAGAGCTGATGGGCGCGGTGCCGACCAAGATCGAGGCGGCCGAACTGACCCAGGCCTTCGCGACCGGCGTGGCCGATTCCATGATCTCCTCCGGCTCCACCGGCTATGACAGCAAGATCTGGGAGCACGTGAAGTACTGGTACGACGTGCAGGCCTGGCTGCCGAAGAACATGGTGGTGGTCAACAAGGATGCCTGGGCCGGTCTCGACGAGAACCTGCAGAAGGTCGTGCTCGACGCCGCTGCCACGGCCGAGAAGAACGGCTGGGCCAAGGCGCAGGAGCTGTCCGACTGGTACAAGGACCAGCTGGCCGCCAACGGCATGGTGGTCGAGGGGCCGAGCGATGCCCTGAAGGCCGACTTCCAGAAGATCGGCGACACCATGACCGCCGAATGGCTGGAAAAGGCCGGAGCCGACGGCAAGTCCGTCATCGACGCTTACAAGGCGCAGTAAGGTGAACGCGCGGCGGCCGGTGACGGGATCACCGGCCGCCGGCTTTCGGGCCCAGAATTTCCGGAACGGTGGGGAGAGCGATGCGCACGGCGCTTGACCGGCTCTATGGCGCCGCCGGCGCGCTGGCCGGCGTGTTCCTCGTCGCCATCGGCGTCTTAGTGCTGCTCTCCATCATTACCCGGCTGATGGGGCTCTATGTCGCGGGCCTGACCGCCTATGCCGGCTACGCCATGGCCGCCGCCTCCTTCCTGGCGCTGGCCTACACCTTCGGCAAGGGCGGCCACATCCGCGTCGCCCTCTTCCTCGACAAATTCGCCGGCCGCCCGCGCCGCCTGGCCGAGCTGTGGTGCCTCGCGGTGGGCACCTTTCTCGCCGGCTACCTGGCGTGGTTTTCGGTGAAGATGGTGCGGGTCTCCTATCAGCTGGGCGATGTCAGCGAGAGCGCCGACGCGACGCCCCTGTGGATTCCGCAGATCGCCATGGCGCTGGGTGCCGTGCTCTTCGCCGTCGCCCTGGCCGATCGCCTGGTCTGTGTGGCGCTCGGCGCGCCGGTCGTGCCGCGGCCCGACGTGCACCGCCCGGCGGCGCCGGAAGACGCGCCGCCGCAGGACCTCGCGGGAGAGTAGGGCGGCACCATGGATCAGCTCTTTCTCATCGTTATCTTCCTCGGCGTGCTGTTCTTCCTGCTCGGCAGCGGCGTCTGGGTCGGGCTCTCGCTGCTGGGTGTCGCCCTGGTCGGCATGGAGCTGTTCACCAGCCGCCCGGTCGGCGATGCCATGGCGACGACGATCTGGAGCGCCTCGTCGTCCTGGACCCTGACCGCGCTGCCGCTCTTCATCTGGATGGGCGAGATCCTGTTTCGCACCCGCCTGTCCGAAGATCTCTTCAAAGGGCTTTCGCCTTGGCTCGGCGGCCTGCCGGGCCGCCTGCTGCACGTAAACGTCGCCGGCTGCGCCATCTTCGCGGCGATCTCCGGTTCCTCCGCGGCGACCGTCGCCACCGTCGGCAAGATGTCGATCCCGGAGCTGCGCCGCCGCGGCTATCCCGAGCAGATGATCATCGGCACCCTTGCCGGCGCCGGCACCCTCGGCCTTTTGATCCCGCCCTCGATCATCCTTATCGTCTACGGTGTCACCGTGAACGAGTCGATCGCCGGTCTCTTCATGGCGGGTGTGCTGCCCGGCGTCATGCTGGCGCTGCTGTTCATGGGCTACATCCTGCTGCGCGCCGTTCTGCAGCCGGACAGCATGCCGCCGCGGGAAGCCACCGGCGGTTTTCTGCGGAAGTTCCGCGATTCCTTCTCGCTGCTGCCGGTGGTGCTGCTGATCCTCGCGGTGCTCGGATCGATCTACGCCGGCATCGCCACGGCGACGGAGGCGGCGGTGCTGGGCGTCGCCGGGGCCTTGCTGCTTTCGCTGCTGCAGGGGGAACTCACGCGCGCGAGTTTCGTCGACAGCCTGATGGGGGCGGTGCGCACCTCCTGCATGATCGCGCTCATCCTGGCCGGCGCCAAGTTCCTGACGCTGACCATGGGTTTCACCGGCCTGCCGCGCGACCTCGCCACTTGGATCGGATCGCTGGAGCTCTCGCCGCTGGCGCTCATCGCCGCGCTGACCGTGTTCTATATCGTGCTCGGTTGCTTCCTCGACGGCATCTCCGCCGTGGTGCTCACCATGGCGGTGGTCGAGCCGATGGTGCGCCAGGCTGGCATCGACATGCTGTGGTTCGGGATCTTCCTGGTCATCGTGGTGGAAATGGCGCAGATCACCCCGCCGGTCGGCTTCAATCTCTTCGTGCTGCAGGGCATGACCGACCACGAGATCCCCTACATCGCCCGCGCCGCCCTGCCGATGTTCGCCATCATGGTGCTGGCGGTGGTGCTGGTGGTCGCCTTTCCGGAGATCGCCACCTGGCTGCCGGCCCAGATGCGGCCGGGACCCTAGGTCTCTCTGAGGCTTTTCCAGGAAGACTGCGGTCTTGTAAGCCTGCGGGCGACCTCTGCTATAGTGCCTGTCCCAGGCAAGGAGACGACCGATGGCAGAAGCCGCGCACGATACCAAATCCCAGGTTGACGCTCGGGTTGACGATCCGCTGATGGCGGAACTGCGCGCCCTCTTGGGCGACCGCCTGTCGATCGCCCGGGCGGTGCGCGAACACCACGGCAAGGACGCCTCCTACCACGCCATGGAGATGCCGGACGCGGTGGCCTTCGCCGAGACCACCGAAGAGGTTTCGGCCATCGTCAAACTCTGCGCCCTACACAAGACCCCGGTCATCGCCTTCGGCACCGGCACCTCGCTGGAGGGCCAGGTGCAGGCCGCCCACGGCGGCGTGTGCATCGATCTCTCGGGCATGAACAGGATCCTGGAGGTGAACGAGGCCGACCTCGACTGCCGCGTGCAGGCCGGCGTTACCCGCAAGACGCTGAATACCCACCTGCGCGATACCGGCCTGTTCTTCCCCATCGACCCGGGCGCCGACGCCTCGCTGGGCGGCATGGCGGCGACCTCGGCCTCGGGCACCAACGCGGTGCGCTACGGCACCATGCGCAACAACGTCATGGGCCTCACCGTGGTGCTCGCCGATGGACGCGTCATCCGCACCGGGGGGCGGGCGCGGAAGTCTTCCGCCGGCTATGACCTGACGCGGCTCTTCGTCGGCTCGGAAGGGACCCTCGGTGTCATCACCGAGGTGCAGCTGCGCCTCTATGGAATCCCCGAGGCCATGGCCGCGGCGGTGTGTTCCTTCGAGACCCTGGCCGGGGCCGTCGACAGCGTCATCCTGACCATCCAGTCCGGCATCCCGGTCGCCCGCATCGAGTTGCTCGACGAGTTGCAGGTCAGGGCCATCAACGACTACGCCAAGCTCGACTACCCGGTGAAGCCGACCCTGTTCTTCGAATTCCATGGCACCGAGGCCGGGGTGAAGGAGCAGGCCGAGATGGTCGGCGAGATTGCGCAGGAATACGGCGGCGCCAATTTCCGGTGGGAAACCCGCCAGGAGGACCGCACCAGGCTGTGGCAGGCCCGCCATGACGCCTACTTCGCCAATCTGGCGCTGAAGCCGGGCTCCAAGGGCTGGGCGACCGACGTCTGCGTGCCGATCTCACGCCTCGCCGAGTGCATCCTGGAGACCCGCAAGGACATCGATGCCGCCGGCGTTATGGCCCCCATCGTCGGCCACGTCGGCGACGGCAATTTCCATCTTACGTTCCTCATCGATCCGGACGACCCGGAGGAAATGGCGCGTGCCGAGGGTGTCAATGACCGCATGGTGATGCGCGCACTGGCCATGGGCGGCACCTGCACCGGCGAGCACGGCGTCGGCACCGGCAAAATGCGCTTCCTGCAGGCCGAGCACGGCGATGCCCTCGCGGTCATGCGTCAGATCAAGCAGGCGCTCGACCCCGACAACATCCTCAATCCCGGCAAGATCCTGCCGTCCTGACGGACGGCTTCCCGCAGCACCTTTCGCGTAGCGCATCTCCGGCTTGCGGGCGGCCGATCCGCCGCGCATGCTTTACGCCGAGATGGCCGAGACGATTCCTTCCGCTGATGCTTCTTCCTTGGGCCGGCAACCACCGCCGCGCGCGGCCTGGCACGCGCTGACGGCGGAGGAGTCACTGCAGGGGCTCGGCACGGCGCAGTCCGGCCTGACGGCGGCGGAAGCCGAAGCACGGCTCGCCCGCTATGGCGAGAACCGCCTGCCGCACCGGGAAACCACTCCGGCCTGGCTGCTGTACCTACGCCAATTCACCAGTCCCCTGGTCTACCTGCTGCTGGCTGCGACGGTGGTGTCGCTGGTCGTCGGCGACTGGACCGATGCGGCCTTCATCTTCGCCGTACTGCAACTGAATGCCGCCATCGGGGTCATCCAGGAATGGAAGGCCGAACACAGTGCCGCAGCCCTGGACCGCATGCTGCAAACCGTCACCATTGTGGTCCGCGATGGGCGCCCGCAGAACATCGCCACCACGCGTCTGGTGCCCGGGGACCTGGTGCGCCTCGATTCCGGTACCCTGGTCCCGGCCGACCTGCGTCTGCTGCGCCAACAGGAATTGCAGATCGACGAATCCCTGCTGACCGGTGAGTCTCTGCCGGTGCCCAAGGATGCGGCAGCGGTGCTGAATGAGGCGACGCCGATGGCCGAGCGCTGCAACCTGCTGTTTGCCGGCTCGGCGGTGCTCGCCGGGCGGGCCGAAGCGATGGTGACGACGACCGGGCCGGATACCCAGATTGGCCGCATTGCCTCGGCCCTGGCCGCGCCGGATCACGCGGTGCCCCCCCTGATCAAGCGATTGGAGCAGTTCAGCCGCGGGATCGGTATCGCGACGGTGATCGCCATCGCCATGCTGGCGGCTGTGCAGGTGGCCCAGGGGCTTTCGCTGCTTACCGTTTTCCTGGTCGCCGTCGCGCTGGCGGTTGCGGCGATTCCTGAGGGCCTGCCCGTTGCGATTACCGTCGCGCTGACAGTCGCGACCTCGCGCATGGCACGGCGTAACGTTATCGTGCGTGCGCTGCCGGCCGTGGAAGGCCTTGGCGCCTGTACGCTGGTGGCCAGCGACAAGACCGGTACGCTGACCTGCAATGAGCTGACCGCCAAGCTGGTGCTGTTGTTCGACGATGTCGGTCCGGCCGTAATGGGCGAGGTGGCGGGGCAGGGCTACCGGCCGGAGGGTGTCATCACCGTCGACGGCCGTGCCCTCACTTCCCAGGAGCAGAAGGGCTTCGCCGAGCTGGCGCATAGTGCCGCTCTGTGCAACGAGGCGGAGCTGCTTCTACGCGAGGATGACGTTCATCATGTCGGAGATACCGTCGACGTCGCCTTCCTGGTGCTGGCGCACAAGCTGGGCATCGATCCGGCGGAGGCGAAGAGCAGGCATCCGCAGCTCAGTATCATTCCCTATGAGCCGCAGCGCCGCTACGGCGCCGCCTTCGTCGCTGCTTACGAGACGCCAGCCGCCGACGGCGCGCGTCCACGCGTTACCGTCCACGTAAAGGGCGCGCTGGAGTCGCTGTTGCCGATGTGTGACGGCGTCGACTGGACCCACGCCCTGGAAGCCGGCGAGGCAATGGCCGCCGAGGGTTACCGCGTACTGGCGGTGGCCAGTGGCGTTGTCTCGCAGGAAGCCGCCCGCAAGGCCGCGCCGGACTCGCTGCGATACCTGCGTCTGCTGGGGCTGGTCGGACTGATGGATCCGGTGCGGCCGGAGGTGCCCGCGGCCGTCGGGCGCTGCCGGACCGCAGGCGTTGGGGTCGTCATGGTGACCGGCGACCATCCGGCGACCGCCCGCACCATTGCCCGCCAGTTGGGCATCGGAGCGGACCGTCACGGCGGTGAGCCGCACGTGGTGAGCGGCCGCGACCTGGCCAGGGCCGCCGATGAGGACGGGGACGCTGCCTTCGATGCCCTGGTCAACGATGCCGACGTTTTCGCCCGAGTCGAGCCGACCCAGAAGCTGGAGATCGTCCGCTGCCTGCAGCGCAGTGGCCATCTGGTGGCGGTCACCGGCGACGGAGTCAACGACGCCCCGGCGCTGGCTGCGGCCGATATCGGCGTCGCCATGGGCAAGAGCGGCACGGACGTGGCGCGCGGGGCCGCCGACCTGATCCTCACCGACGACAACTTTGCTTCCATCGTCGCCGGGATCGAGGAAGGGCGCATCGCTTATGACAATGTGCGTAAGCTGATCTACCTCTTGGTGGCGACCGGCCTCGGCGAGATCGTGCTGTTCTTCTTGGGCATTCTGTCCGGCCTGCCCCTGCCGCTGTTCGCCGTTCAACTCCTGTGGCTCAACCTGGTGACCAACGGCATTCAGCACGTTGCCCTGGCGCTGGAAGGTGGCGAGCCGGGAATTCTGGAGCGTCGGCCGCGCCCCCCGACGGAGGTGCTGTTCGACCGCCGCATGATAGGCCAGGTGATGACTGCCGGCATCTATATGGGGGGCTGCGCTTTCGGCTTCTACTTCGTTGCCCTGGAAAGCGGCATGGCGGAGGAGCGTGCGCGCAACCTCCTGCTGCTGCTCATGGTGATGTTCGAGAACGTGCACGTGCTGAACGCGCGATCTGAGCGGCGCTCGGCCTTCGCGGTGCCGCTGCGGTCGAACCCATTCCTGATTTTCGCGATCCTGGGCGCCCAGGGCTGCCACGTTGCGGCCATGTACTTGCCGGGTCTCAGCGACGTATTGGCGGTGCAGCCGGTCAGTCTCGCAGACTGGGCGGTCGTGGCCGGACTGGCCGTTTCTCTGTTGATCGTTATGGAAGTTCGCAAGGCCTGGTTGCGGGCACGCTAGCCATACTTCCCCTAGGTGCCTGCCTGCACTGCGGCAGGCAGCAGCACGGCTAAGGAGACGACACGGCTATTCAGGCCGGATCGTCTTTCAAAGGCTTCGCTTCCGGCAACGGCCCCGCCTCGGGCTTGGCATTGCTGGTCTCGCTCCGCTCGACCAGCGCCCTGCTGCGCTCCTGGCGTTGGGCCTCTTCACTTTGACGCCGCCGTTTAGCGGCGCGATAAGCGTCCAGATTGACGATTTTACCCATGGGTACTGTCACCCGTCGGCTCGGGGTACGTATTCGGGGGCACAGCGCCGGGTTTCGTGTCCTGACCCCTGGGGAATCTTTCCAGGGGGTGGGAAAACGCGCCGGCGCCTACCATTGTCCCTATATGGGGGTTACGACTTCGTAACGCCAGAGCAAGGATTGGGTAGTTCACCGCGCCGGCCGCTTTCGGGACGATCCTTCCGCTTTGCCGGATTCACCCGATTACAGTAGCTTAACGGAATTGATCGGGGTTGCAATGTCTCTCGGGCGTTTCTCCATAGGAACGCCGTCGGTTGGGCAACGAAGGTATTCGAGGAAGACGTGTGAAGAAGCTCGCTGTTGCATTTGTCCTGTCGGTCGTCCTGGCGGTGGGCGCCCTTCTGGTTCTGCCGAGCTTCTGGGACTGGAACGCCGAGAAGGGCCGCATGGCCGCCCTGGTCAAGGAGCATACCGGGCGCGACCTGGAGATCGCCGGCAATGTCAGCCTGCGCCTGCTGCCGACCCCGGCTTTTGCGGCCAGCGACGTCACGCTGACCAACCTGGAAGGCGGCTCCGCGCCGGCGATGATGACGCTGGAGGAACTGCGGGTCAGCGTCGCGCTCTTGCCATTGCTGCGCGGCGAAGTGCGGGTCGAAAGCGTCACCTTGGTGAAGCCGCAGGTGCTGCTGGAGGTGCTGCCGGACGGCCGGGCCAATTGGCAGTTCGCGACGGGCGAAAGCAAGACCGGCGCGGGCACGCCGTCGGCCGGCGGCGGTGAAACACCGAGTGCGGCCGCTCCTCGGCAGGGCGATCAGGCGATCCGCGTCGACAGCTTCCTCATCGAGGACGGCACGGTGCGCTATCGCGACGCACCCGGCGGCAGCGAGGAAACGATCAGCGGCCTGAACGCGGAGTTTGCCGCCGATTCCCTGACCGGCCCTTTCGCCGCCAGCGGCGCGGCCGTCTACCATGACGTGCCGCTGGAGTTCGACGTCAACGTCGGCCAACTGGTCGAAGCCGGTGCGACGGCATTGTCGGT
This sequence comes from Pelagibius sp. 7325, assembly GCF_037652055.1. Lineage (NCBI taxonomy): Bacteria > Pseudomonadati > Pseudomonadota > Alphaproteobacteria > Rhodospirillales > Rhodovibrionaceae > Pelagibius > Pelagibius sp. 7325. Next base: position 219,659 of record NZ_JBBKAH010000001.1, on the reverse strand, counting down.
TTCTCTGAAGCTGCCGCAGGCAGAGGCAGAAGCCACCTTCGTCGGCGCGCTGTCGCGACACGCAGAGCTGCGGACGCTCCGCGGTCGCCTGCAGTCGCAAGGTGGCGACTTGGCGCGGGTGCTGCGCGCGCTGCCGGTCGCCACCACGTTTGACGCGCCGGCCCTGCTGGCCCAGCCCTTTACGGCGACGGCGGAGATCAGTGCCAGTAACACCAATGCCGCCGCCGAGGTCGTCAGGATCACCGTCGGGACGCTGTCGCTCGACGGGCGGCTCGCGGCGACCCTGGGCGCGGTGCCGGACATCACCGCGACGCTCTCGGCGAAGACCGTGGACCTCGACGAACTGCTCGCCCTGCCGGAGCAAGAAGAACCGGCTTCGGCGGCGGGCAAGGCCGGCGATGGCGATGGCGCGCCGCTGCCGTCCACCGCGGCGCCCGAGGCAGGCTTGGCAACGGCGACCACCGGCGTCGGCTTGCCGCGCGGGTTTACGGCCAGCCTGGAACTTGGCGCCGACGCGCTGCTCTACCGCGGCCAGACGGTGCGCCAGCTGCAGGTGGCAGCACGGCTGGAGGACGGCACCCTGAACCTCTCCCGCGCGGCTGTGCAGCTGCCGGGCAGTTCCGAGGCCCTGCTTCGCGGCACCCTGAGCGCCGATGCTTCGGGGCCCCGCTTCCGTGGTACGGTGGAGGCGAAATCGGACAATCTGCGCGGTCTGTTGCGCTGGCTCGGCGTCGATCCGGCCGCCGTGCCCGCCGAGCGCCTGCGCCGCCTAGCGCTGAAGTCCGGCGTCGAAGCCGGCGCGGACCAGCTGGTCCTGCGCAACACCAACGTTACGCTCGACGTCAGCCGGCTGACCGGCGGCGCCGCCATTGCTCTGCGTGAGCGCCCAGGCCTGGGCGTCGCTCTCTCGGTCGACAAGATAAATCTCGATGCCTATCTGCCGGCGCCCCGGGGCGACGCCGAGCCGTCGCCCGCACCGGCCGGCAACGGGACGGCTGCGCCGTCGGTGCCGGGAGCGGCACCCGCAACGCAGCTGCTGGGCCTGCCGCTGCTCGGGCGCTTCGACGCCAACCTCGTCCTGCGGGTCGGCCAGCTCACCTACCAGGGCCTGCCGCTGGACGGCCTGCATCTTGACGCCACCCTGCAGCGCGGCGGCCTGGTGGTGCGCGAATTCTCCGTGGCGGACCTGGCCGGCAGCCGTGGCCAGTTTACCGGCAGCCTGGCGAACGTCGATCACGACGCTTCCATCGACGGCTCGCTGGATCTTTCGGTTTCCACCTTGTCACGGCTGGTGAAGGCGCTGGGCATCAATGCCGGCGGGGCACTGCCGCTCGAGTCCTTCACCCTCAGTGGTGCCGTGAACGGCAACCGCCAGGAGCTGCGCTTCGATCAGCGTCTCGCCGCCCTCAACGGCAGCCTGCGCGCCGCCGGCAAGCTGGACATGACGGCCGCGGCACCGACGGTCGACAGTATTCTGACGCTCGACCATCCCGATCTCAGCGTCCTGCTGGGCGAATTGCTGCGCGACGCCGACATTCCGCGCGGCCTGGGTCCGGCGACGCTGAAGGGTAGGCTGCTGGCGGCGGGACCCGACTATCGCCTCAGTGGTCTCGAGGGCACGCTGGCTGGTGCGGAGCTGCTGGCCGGCGACATCGCCCTCTCGCTCGCCGGGCCGCGTCCGAAGCTGACGGCAGATGTCAGCGCCGGGCGGCTGCCGCTGGCCGTGGTGGCGGCGCCAGCCGCGAGCGGCACAAAGGGTGCCGATGCACAGACCAAGGGGACTTCGAAGAACGCGGCCAAGAGCAATGGCACGGCCGCCGGCGAGGCGCGTTGGTCACGCCAGCCGCTCGACCTCGCCGTCCTGCGTAGCCTCGACGCCGAGGTGAAGCTCAGCGCCGAGACGCTGCTGGCCGGCAAGCTGACCTTTACTGACGCCCGGATCGAGGCGACGCTCGCCGGCGGCCTGCTCGACCTTACGGAATTCACTGCCACGGCCTACGGCGGCGCGCTCGCGGTGACCGGCCAGGCGGATGTGCGTGAGACGACAGGCCCGGGCCTGGCGCTAACCACCGCCATTGCCGCCAGCGACGTCGAGCTGAAGGGTCTCCTGGGCGACCTCGCCGATACCGACCGTTTCTCGGGGCCGCTCACGCTGAAAGGCGAGTTCACCACCAGCGGCGTGAGCGAAGCCGCCCTGGTATCGGCGATGTCCGGCCAGGGCACTCTTGTCGGCAGCGTCACCGCGGCGGCCAAGGTGGAGGAGCAGGCCGGTGCGCTGATGCTCGGCATCCTCGGCAAGAAGGTGAAGGAGATCCGCGGCATCACCGACAGCACCACCATGCTGTTCTCCGCCTTTGCAGGGGCCCCGGCGGCTATCGATGGCAGCTTTATCGTCGACAGGGGGGTGGCGCGCAGCGACGACCTGACGGTGCGCGGCCGCGACGCGTCGGCGCTGACCCAGGGTAGCGCGGACCTGCCGGACTGGCTCATCGACAGCCGCACCGACGTGTTCCGCGACGCCGATCCCAAGAACCCCTACGTGACCGCCAAGCTGAAGGGGCCGCTCGACGAACCCAATGTGTCGATCGGCGGCCAGCCCTTCCAGCGCAGCGAGCAGCCGGCCACCCAGGATGCGCCGTCCGAGCAGCCTGCAGCCACGCCCTTGAAGCCGGAAGAGATTCTCAAGAAGGGCGTGAAGGATCTGCTGAAGGAGTTGGGCGGCTAAGATCTGCGGAGGCTTTCGACGCTTTCGACTGGGCCAAAGCGCGAAAGTGGTTCAGCAGGAAGACGCGCACGGCGCTGGAGAGGTTGCCTCCGCGCCCACGGTCGATCTCCTCGATCAGGGCGTTCAGCGACAGGCCCCGCTCGGCAGCCACCTCCTTCAAGGCGTCCCAGAACACATCTTCCAGCGATAGCGACGTGCTGTGCCCGGCGATCTTCACCGAGTGCTTGCGCAAGGCCAGGGCGGGGTCGCCGGCAGCCGCGCCGGACCCTTCCTCTTGTTGTGAGAGCGGGGCGTCGCTCATCGCTGGTTTCTTACGGCCGGCCTTTACTTCTTCTTTCGCGGCCCGAGCATGTCCTCCGGGCGGACCCACTGCCCGAACTGCGCGTCGGTCAGCAGGCCCAGTTCCATCGCCGCGTCCTTCAGCGTCGAGTTGTCGGTGTAGGCCTTCTTCGCCACCTTGGCGGCGTTGTCGTAGCCGATGTGCGGGTTCAGCGCGGTGACAAGCATCAGCGACTGGTTCATCAGGGTGGCGATCCGCTCCTCGTCGGCTTCGATGCCGTCGACGCAGTTGGTCCGGAAGCTGTCGCAGGCATCGCCGATCAGCTGCGCCGACTGCAGCAGCGAGTAGATCAGCACCGGCTTGAAGACATTGAGCTCGAAATGGCCGTTGGAACCGGCAACCGTGCAGGTGGTGTGGTTGCCCATCACCTGGGCACAGACCATGGTCATGGCCTCGGCCTGCGTCGGGTTCACCTTGCCCGGCATGATGGAGGAGCCGGGCTCGTTGGCCGGCAGCCGCAACTCGCCCAGGCCGCAACGCGGCCCGGAGCCCAGGAGGCGGATGTCGTTGGCGATCTTCATCAGCGAACAGGCGATGGTGTTGAGCGAGCCGGAAGCTTCGACGATGGCGTCATGGGCGGCCAGGGCCTCGAATTTATTCTCCGCCGTCTTGAACGGCAGCTGGGTGATCTTGGCGACTTCAGCGGCAAAGGCCTCGGCGAAGCCGTCGATTGCATTGAGGCCGGTGCCGACTGCGGTGCCGCCCTGGGCCAGTTGCAGCAGGCGCTCGGTTGACGTCTCCAGGCGCTTGACGCCGTACAGCACCTGGGTGGCGTAGCCGGAGAATTCCTGGCCCAGCGTCAGCGGCGTCGCATCCATCAGGTGAGTGCGGCCGATCTTGATGACCTTGTCGAAGGCCTGTGCCTTGGCATCCAGAGCGGCATGCAGGGCGCCCAGCGCCGGGATGGTCTCGCCGACGATCTTCTGGACCGCGGCGATGTGCATCACCGTCGGAAAGGTATCGTTGGAGGACTGGCCCATGTTGCAGTGGTCGTTGGGATGCACCGGCTCCTTGCCGCCCATCTGGCCGGTCAGGATCTCGTTGGCGCGCCCGGCGATCACCTCGTTGGCGTTCATGTTGGTCTGGGTGCCGGAGCCGGTCTGCCAGACCACCAGGGGGAAATGGTCCATCAGCTTGCCGTCGGCGACTTCCTGGGCCGCCTGGCCGATGGCTTCGGCGAGCTTGGCGTCCAGCACGCCCAGCGCCTTGTTGGTCCGCGCCGCCGCCAGTTTCTGAATGCCCAGCGCCTTTACCAGCGCCGGCGGCATCTTCTCGCCGCCGATCTTGAAGTTCTCCAGCGACCGCTGGGTCTGCGCGCCCCAGTAGCGGTCGGCGGGTACGGCGATCTCGCCCATGGAATCGGTTTCAATGCGGGTGGCGGCGGTCGGGGCGGGAGACATCTTCGCTTGGGTCCTGAATGGTTGTCGCGCGGTGCCCGGAACGAGGGGCATGAACGGGCGGGAGTTTAGGAGTGTCGGCCCAGCGCGCCAAGCCCGCCCTCCGTAGGGGAGCGACAAGTAAGTTCGTACTAATGCAACCAAAAATGGACAAACCGATGTAAAAGTACATTTTTACTCGAATATTCTCTGTAACAAGCACTTCTACAACCGGAATGGTATGTTGTATTGCGAGAGAAAACACTCATCGGAAGAATAGATTGAAATAAAGTCAGATATTTACTCGATTTGATTCACAGAAGGTTAACCAAGCGGGTGATTACATCAGCCTGTCACAAGAGACAGATTCTTATTCGGTGAGGAGATTGCGAGCCTGTGTGAGAGATTCTATGCGGTTTTACGCCTGCGATCGACCGTATGGCGTGGCATTCACACAGGGGGTCGGCGATCGGAGGCGCGAAGATAATTCCCACGCGCTGCGAATTTTTACTTCTGGCGTGATCATTTTATTGGAGTTGTTCTGTGTGATGCCCGGCGATCGGAGGCTGTATTGCCTCTCCTCAACGGTGCGGCGTGACCGTGAAACAAATTCGATAAAATTCAAATCAAATGCCGGTTTCTTCTTTTGATAGTTAAATATTAGTAAATATAGAATTTAGAATTTTTGTGATCTGCCGCCTATTTGTTTGCGTATTTGTTTGCGTTGAGTTTGGCCAGCGAGTGCTGGGGCGACCCCCGAGTGTGTGTTTGGCCCGTCGTCCGATGGCGGACGGCCCGGTTGGTCAAAGCGCCTGTGATGAGGAGTGTGAGATGAAGAGCATGAAGTTCGGCCTGGGCGGCCGCCTGGGCTCCACCGTGATGCACAAGTTGCTCGGCATCGTGGGCCTCTGCCTGATGGCAACGGTTATCGTCGCGACGATCGGTATATGGCAGATGTCGCGCATCGGCCTGGAGATCGAGTCGATCGCCGAAGACGACATGCCGCTGACCGAGACGGTCAGCCGCGTAACGGTGCATCAACTGGAGCAAGCCGTGTTGCTGGAGCGCATCCTGCGGCTCAGCGGCCTGGTGACGGAGACCACCCCCGAGGAGTTGCGGGCCGCCCAGGAGGCGTTTGAGCGGCTGTCCGCGACCGTCGATGAGGAGATCATCGCCGGCGAGCGGCTTGCCGAGCGGGCGCTGAGCCACGCCCGCACCGCCGAGCAGAAGGCCGAGTTCGAGAAGGTGCTCTCGGCGCTGAAGCAGATTGAAGGTGAGCACAAGTCCTATCACAAACATGCGGTAGAGATATTCCAGTTGAGCACTGCCGGCCGCCTTTCTGAGGCGTTGGCGCTGGTGGGCGGGATCGAGCAAGAAGAAGAGAAGCTCAACCACGAATTGGCGGGGCTGCTGAAGGACATCGAATCCTTTACCCTCGGCGCGGTCCGCACTGTCGAAGAGCACGAGAAGTCTGCCGTCTGGATGATGTCGGTGGTATCGGTAGTCTCCGCCGTCATCGGATTTGTCGTCGCCGTTTGGTTCACCCGCGTTGGCGTGGCGCGCCCGCTGGCTCAGGTCGTCAATGCCCTCAACCGTCTGGCCGAAGGCGACACCAGCGCCGAAGTGAAGGTGCGCAGCCGCGATGAAATCGGTCAGGTGGCCGAAGCTTTCGTGGTCTTCAAGGAGAAGACCCTGGAGTTGAAGCGGCTGGAAGAGGAGCGCGCGGAAGAGGAGACCCGCCAGGCCGAAGAGCGGCGCCGGCAGCGCCTGCAGATGGCCGATGCCTTCGAGGCAGCCGTCGGCGGCGTCGTCGACACGGTTTCCGCCGCGGCCACCGAGTTGCAGGCGACCGCTCAGTCGATGTCCTCGACTGCCGAGCAGACCAATGCCCAGTCGGTCAGCGTCGCCAGCGCTTCGGAGGAGGCCTCGACCAACGTGCAGACGGTCGCTACTGCCTCGGAAGAGCTTTCGGCGTCGATCGGCGAGATTTCACGGCAGATCGCGGAGACCAACAAGGTCTCCCAGCAGGCGGTCGAGGATGCGGACCGGGCCAACCAGTCGGTCAACGGCCTTGCTGAGGCGGCGCAGAAGATCGGCGCCGTGATCAGCCTCATCCAGGACATCGCCGAGCAGACCAATCTGCTGGCGCTGAACGCCACCATCGAGGCGGCTCGTGCCGGCGAGGCGGGCAAAGGTTTCGCCGTCGTCGCCGGCGAGGTGAAGTCGCTGGCGACTCAGACCGCCAAGGCGACCCAGGAGATCGCCGCGCAGGTCGAGGGCATGCAGAACGCGACCGGTGGCACTGTCGGCGCCATCGAGGGCATCGTGAGCGTGATCAAGCAGATCAGCGAAAACGCGCACGGCATTGCCGCCGCGGTGGAGGAGCAGAACGCCGCCACCGGGGAGATCTCGCGCAACGTCCAGCAGGCTGCCGCCGGCACGCAGGAGGTCGCCAGCAACATCGTGGGCGTCCGCCAGGCCGCGGAGCAAACGGGAGCGGCGGCCAGCGAAGTCCTGGAATCGGCGGGCCAGCTCTCCAAGCAGTCGGAACTGCTGCGCAGCGAAGTCGGTAAGTTCCTGGCGGGGCTGCGCGCCGCCTGAGCCCTGCCGCGGTCCGCGGATCATCCCGGATGTCGCCCCAAGCGGTGGCATCCGGGATGCTGCCCGGATGAGCGGCTGCGGATCCTGCGACTATATCGCGCGACAGTATTAGAATAAAAATTGAAATAAATGTCATAGAATAGAAATTGTCTAAAATTTTATACTATATAAAGCAGAAATTAGAATAAAATTAGTTGTAAAATTCAGATAAAATAGAATCGATTATTTAATCTATTTTACGAGCCTTTAATACTCATAGTGATTAAATCCAATTCAAGCGAGCCCGGACGCCTCATCTACTCGTGGATGACAACTGACTCGCGATGATTGGGTTAGGGCGCCATCGCGGGCGCTGGGGCGCCGGCCGCCGAAGGGCACATTTCGCCGGCGCGTCCTGGGGATCCACTTAGGGAATCGAAATCATGCCGTTTTCAATGCTACGTAACGATACCACCGCGAGGCTCGCCGCCCTCGACCGTTCTCAGGCGATCATCGAGTTCACGATGGATGGCACCATCATCACGGCCAACGCGAACTTCCTCGCCGCCATGGGCTATACGCTGGATGAGGTGAAAGGTAAGCACCACAGCATCTTCGTTGAGCCGGCCTTCCGCGAGAGCGCCGAATACAAAGCTTTTTGGGCGAAGCTCAACCGCGGCGAATTCGAAGCGGCGCAGTACAAGCGCATCGGCAAGGGCGGCAAAGAGGTATGGATCGAAGCCTCCTACAATCCCTTGATGGGCAAGAACGGCAAGCCGTTCAAAGTGGTCAAGTACGCGACCGACGTCTCCAAGCAGAAGGCTGAGTTCGCGGATCTGCAAGGCAAGGTGGAGGCCATCGGCCGCTCACAGGCGGTGATCGAATTCCAGCTCGACGGCACGATCATCACAGCCAACGAGAACTTCCTGAAGACGCTGGGCTACACGCTCGAGGAAATCAAAGGCAAGCATCATCGACTGTTCGTTGAGCCAGCCTACCGCGAGAGTGCCGAATACAAGGAGTTCTGGGCCAAGCTCGGACGCGGCGAGTTCCAGGCGGGGCAGTACAAGCGCATTACCAAGAGCGGCAAGGAAGTCTGGATCGAGGCCTCCTACAATCCGGTCATGGATCTCAACGGGCGGCCCTGGAAGATCGTGAAGTTCGCCACCGATCTGACCAAGCGCAAGGAAGAGAACCGGGCGCTGGCTGACGAGTTCGAGAACGGCGTGAAGTCCATGGTGCGCACCGTCGCGTCATCGGCGCAGAACATGGAGATGACGGCGCAATCGCTGGCCGCCGCCGCCGAGCAGACCAATCAGCAATCTGCCACCGTCTCTGCGGCTTCGGAGGAACTGGCGGCCTCGGTGAACGAGATCGCACGGCAGATTTCGGAGTCGAACCGCATCGTGAACTCGGCCGTCACCGAGGCGCAAAAGTCCGAGCATATGGTGAGCGAATTGCTGGCGGCGGCACAGAAGATCAGCGAAGTGTCGCAGATCATCACGGACATTGCCGAGCAGACCAACCTGCTGGCGCTCAACGCCACCATCGAGGCGGCCCGCGCCGGTGAAGCCGGAAAGGGCTTTGCCGTGGTCGCCAGCGAGGTCAAGAACCTCGCAATGCAGACCGCCAAGGCGACCGAGGAGATCGGAAGCCAGATCAAGGGCATTCAAGACTCGAGTGGAACCACCGCCGCATCCATCCGCGAGATCGGCAACATCATCGCGCAGGTGAGCGAAATCAGCACCTCGATTTCCAGCGCGGTCGAGGAGCAGTCGTCGGCCACCAGAGAAGTGTCGCAGAACATCACCGGCGTGACCCAGGCCGCCGAGGAAACCGGCAGCTCGTCCAGCAGCGTGCTGCAGGACGCCCAGATGCTGACGCGCCAGGCCGGCGGGCTGGAAGAGAAGGTGGACGAGTTCCTGGTGCGGGTCCGCACCATGTAGCCGCCGTGCCGACTCACGGACTTTCCACGATGACTTGACCGCCCCCGTGTGAACGTGGGGCGGTCCTTCTTTTTGGCCTCGTTCACGACTCTTGGAAACCGCGCTCTGACGTGATCGACAGCCCGAAGCCGGCGTGGCGGGGCTCCGGTAGACCTCCCGGCGATCGGCCAGGCTCATAATCAAAAAATTAATTTCTAGTAATCATAATAGATCGGTTGGCCGGGCGAAAAGTTCACGCCAGCCTCTGGGCGGCCATGCCCTGCAGACCGGTTGAAGCGAAGGAAGACCTGGAAATGAAGCGTCGTGATTTTGTGCGCCTGCTCAGCCTTGGCGCGGTGGTCAGTTGCCCGATGTGCGCTTCGGCCTTGGCCAACGAGCCGGCGCCCGCGGCGGCTCACGGCGGCAATGCCGCTCCGCCGGCCGGCGACAAGCCTGAGACCCATGGCACGGGACATTGGTCCTACGAAGGGCCGGGTGGGCCGGAGCGTTGGGCAGACATCTCGCCGGAATATCGCGCCTGCGGCGCCGGCACGCAGCAGTCGCCGCTCAACCTCGACCAGCACCTGCCAAGCCTGTTGAACGATCTGGCGATCTCGTGGACCCCCGCCCCCTTCGAGGTGGCCAACAACGGCCACACGATCCAGGCCAATGCGGCGGCCGGCAGCTGGATCGACCTCGACGGCAAGCGCTTCGAACTTCTACAGTTCCATTTTCATCACCCCAGCGAGCATCAGGTCGACGGGCGGCCGTACTCGATGGAGGTGCATTTCGTGCATAAGAGCGCCGAGGGCAACCTGGCCGTCCTGGGTGTGTTTCTTACTCCCGGAGCCGAGCATGGCGAACTCATGAAGGTATGGCGCCGCATGCCGGCGCAGGCCGGCCAGAAGGTGCCGTCGAGCGAGGCGGTGGACATCCGTCTGATGCTGCCGGACAACCGCGCCTGCTACCGCTATGCCGGCTCGCTGACGACGCCGCCCTGCGCGGAGGTCGTCGACTGGATCGTGTTCCGCGATCCGATCGAGGTTTCGGCGGGGCAGATCGCCCAGTTCGCGCGGCTCTATCCGGCCAACGCGCGTCCTGTGCAGCCGCACCATCGCCGCTTCATTCTGGGGAACTTCTAAGAGCAGCCTTCTCAGGCAACGGGACCCGGCTCTTCGCCGGATGATTGGAGAAAGTGAAGATGTCGGCCAGCAATGGTAATTCATCGGCCTCTCAGGTGAGCAAGCGATCCGGTCCGGGCTCCTCGGTGATGTACAAGCTGTTGGGCATCGTCGGCATCTGCCTGCTGTCGACGGTCACCGTGGCGGTCCTCGGCCTCTGGCAGATGTCCCGAATCGGCGGCGAAATCGAAGCCGTCGCTGAGCAGGACATGCCGCTGACCGAACTGGTCAATCGCGTCACGGTGAGCCAGCTGGAGCAGGCGATCCTGCTGGAGCGTATCATGCGGTTGAACGGACTCACGACCGAGACCACCGCAGAGGAACGCCAGCAGGTCGAAGCGGCCTTCGAGTCGCTCTCGCAAGAGGTTGAAGCGCAGCTTCTGAAAGGCGAGCGCCTGGCCCAGGAGGCCCAGAGCCACGCCCGCACGGAAGAAGAGCGGGCGGAGTTTGCCGAGGTGCTCTCCGCGCTCAAGCGTATCGAGCAGGAACACCAAGCCTATCACGACCATGCCGCTGAAATCTTCAAGCTGACCCACGAGGGCCGGCAAGAGGATGCCGTCCAGCTGGTTTCCGGCATCGAAGCCGAGGAAGCCGAACTGAACCATGAGTTCGAGGCCCTGCTGGGGCAGATCAACGCTTTCACCCTGCGCGCGATGCGCACGGTCGAAGAGCATGAGAAGTCAGCGATGCTGCAGATCTCTCTGGTCTCCGTCGTTTCTGCAGTCATCGGCTTTGCGCTGGCCATCTGGTTCACCCGGGCCGGAGTGGCGCGCCCGCTCTCCCAGGTGGTGAACGCGCTGAACCGCCTGGCCGACGGCGATACCGAGGCGGAAGTGAACGTGAAGAGCCGCGACGAGATCGGTCAAGTCGCGGAAGCCTTCGTCGTGTTCAAGGCCAAGACCCTGGAGCTGAAGCGCCTGGAAGCCGAGCGCGCCGAGGAGGAAGCCCGTCAGACCCAGGAGCGGCGGCGCCAGCGTCTTCAGATGGCCGATGCCTTCGAGGCGGCTGTCGGCGGCGTGGTGCAGACGGTCTCTTCCGCGGCCACCGAATTGCAGGGGACGGCCCAGTCCATGTCGACCACGGCGGCGCGGACCAGCGAACTCTCGGCCACGGTCGCCAGCGCTTCCGAGGAAGCTTCGACCAACGTCCAGACGGTCGCTTCGGCGGCCGAGGAACTCTCCGCGTCGATCACCGAGATCGCACGCCAGATCGCCGAGACCAACACGGTCTCGCGCCAGGCGGTCGACGATGCCGACCATGCCAATGTTTCGGTGACCGGCCTGGCCGACGCAGCCGAGAAGATCGGCGCCGTGGTCAGCCTGATCCAGGATATCGCCGAGCAGACCAACCTGCTGGCGCTGAACGCCACCATCGAGGCGGCGCGCGCCGGCGAGATGGGCAAGGGCTTTGCGGTCGTTGCCGGCGAAGTGAAGTCGCTGGCCATGCAGACCGCCAAGGCGACCGAGGAGATCGCCCAGCAGGTCACCGGCATGCAGTCGGCGACCGGTGGCACCGTCTCCTCGATCGAGGGCATCGTGAAGGTCATCAAGCGGATCAGCGAGAACGCCAACGGCATCGCCGCGGCAGTCGAGGAGCAGAATGCCGCGACCCAGGAAATCTCGCGCAACGTCCAGGAAGCTGCCGTCGGTACCGAGGCGGTGGCCAGCAACATCACGGGCGTGCGCGAAGCGACCGACCAGACCGGCGCAGCGGCCAAGGACGTGCTCGACTCGGCCGGCCAGCTTTCCCGGCAGTCGGAACTGCTGCGCAGCGAGGTCGATAAGTTCCTCGCCGGCCTGCGCGCGGCCTGATCGTACGCTGGCGGCCGGCTTTCTTCCCTAAGGGCTTTATCGCGGCGGCCGGTGGGTGCTCCTTCGCGCCCCAGCGGCCGTTTGCGCGTGGGATCAGTCGCCGACCAGCTCGAGCGCGGCGGCGTCTTCTTTCAGCTGGGCGCGGCGGGCGCGGTCGGCGACCACGAAGTCGTGCAGCGTCTTGCCGCGCTCTTCGGCGAAGCGCTGCTCCAGTACCGTCATCTCGCGCATGCGGTCCAGGCGGAAGGCGCGGAAGTCGCCGCGCAGTTCGCACCAGGCGATCAGCAGCCATACCGGGCCGTAGAAGGCTAGCGCCAGCGGCCGCACGGTGCGTTCGCTGGCCAGGCTCTCGGCGTTGCAGTAGTGGAAGTGCAATTTGTGGCGGCTCCTCAGCGCCGCGCGAATCGCTGCCGCGTCGACGCTCAAGGGCGCGGCGCGGTGATCGGCCGGTGCCGACAGCGGCGTGCGCGAGACATGGTCGCGCAGTTCTTCCGGCAGCACGGCTTCGACCTTGGCGACGACGTCCCCAGCCGCCTTGGCGAGCGCCGGGTCGGCCCAGGATTCAATGATCCGGGCACCCAGCACCAGGGCCTCGATCTCCTCTTCGGTGAACATCAGCGGCGGCAGGTCGTAGCCGCGCTGCAGCACGTAGCCGACCCCGGCCTCGCCCTCGATCGGCACGCCCGAGGCCGCAAGGTCGCGAATGTCCCGGTAGATCGTGCGCTCCGACACCTCCAGCACCGTCGCCAGGTGGCGGGCGGTCACCAGCTTTCGCCGCCTAAGCTCTTGAACAATCTGAAATAGCCTGTCCGCTCGACGCATCTCGTTCGACTCCTGTCCGCCTCCTGACAAGCATCCTAGCAACTACATCCTGACAGCATGTTGTCAGGAGTAGGATGACAATTTTGAGTTGTTTGTTAAAAAGCGACGCCTGCCGTCGGTTAGGCCAGGCTGTGGAAGAAACCGTCCAAGGCCGCGACAGCCTCTTCCCAATTCTGGCGGGCGTCACGGCCGCTGGCCTTGCGCGGTTTCAGGTCATGGTCGCCGTCTTCCGCCCAGTGCACACTGATCGCGGGGGAAAGGGTATAGGCGGCGACTTCCTGGGCATTGCCCAGGGCGTCGCGGGTGCCCTGGCAGATCAGGCAGGGAGTCTCGAGGGGGGCCAGATGCTCGGTGCGCAGACGCTCCGGCTTGCCGGCAGGGTGGAAGGGGTAGCCCAGGCAGGCAAGCCCACGCACGCCCGTTTCGTCGGCGACCAGGCTGGCCATGCGCCCGCCCATGGACTTGCCGCCGATGACCAGCTTTTCCGGCCCGAGGTGAGCGATGACGGTCTGCCAGGTTTCCAGCAGGACCGGTTGGCGGTCGGGCGGCGGCCGCTTGGGCGCCTCCCGCCGCCGAGCCATGTACGGGAACTCGAAGCGCACAACGCGCCAGCCCCGGGCTGCCAGTTCCTCGGCGAAGAAGGTCATGAAGGGCGTGTCCATCGGCGCGCCGGCGCCGTGGGCGAAGGCGAAGGTGAGCGGCGCCCGGTCGGGCCCGTCGACCAGGAACGGGGGGAGGGTCTCAGGAGATCTCATGGCACCTGCGGCGGGGAGGATTTAGGGGAAACGGGAGCAAAAAAGCGGATCGATAACATTGCCTTAACCAAGGCGGGGGATGATAGCGGTAAGGCAGGGGCTTGTCCCCGGCGCGGGCCTTGCGCGGTCCGCATTCTCCCGGGCGCCCCTGAACGTAAAGGAGCAGGCCATGGACGATATCCGCAACCGTGATCTCAGCGAAATCCCCGAGTCCGAGATGACTGCGGAAGAGCGGGGCGAGTTGAAGCGGCGTTTCGAGGAGTTCGTCGGCCTGGTGCGGCGCCCCGCTGTCGCCGGCAGCCTGGGCAAGGCGCCCGGCCAGAAGAAGACCAAGCGCTGGGATCCCGCCACCATGGGCAAGCGCAACTAGGGGCAAGCGCCCGGCGGCGCCATCGATAGCCGAAACCGGCTGGGCCGGCGCCGGCTACGTCTTACGGGCCGGCTACTTCTTACGGAATGCGTCCAGGGTGACGACCTTTTCGGCGCCGGGTTGCTTGGCGGCCTGTTCTTCGTCGTCTGCCTCTGACTTGCCGTCGCCGAAGGCGTCATTGTCCTCAGCGGCCAGATCGCCCGGAAGCTCCCTGGGGCCCGCCGGGCTATCGAACGGCGCCGGGCCTTCGCCCTGCCCGTTGCCTCCGGCGAGGGTGTCGGCCGTCTCCACATCGAATTGCAGGCCGAAGCGCACCGAGGGATCGGCAAAGGCGGTCACTGCGGCAAAGGGCACCACCAGGCGATGCGGCACGTCGGCGAAGCTGAGTGTCACGCAGAACTGCTCCTCGCCGATCTCCAGGCCCCAGAACTGGTGCTGCAGGACGATGGTCATCTCGCCGGGATAGCGATCGCGCAGGGCAGCCGGAATGTCGGCGTCCTTATGGTCGGTGCGGAAGGTAATGTAGAAGTGATGGTTGCCCGGCAGCCCTTCGCGACTGATATGGATCAAGGCCCGCCGCACCACGCTGCGCAGCGCGTCTTCCACCATGCGATCGTATCGCAGCCCGTCGCTCGCCATGTCCTCGGTCACGTCAATCTTCCAGACCAGCCTCTGCCGCCCGTTGCGGATCGCGCTCCGGCTTCGAAACGCATTTCCATTCCTGGCGGTCTCTGTTCCCCTGATGCGAGGGCGGCTTTGTTGTTGGTATTGCCCTCTTTTGGGCGCCTCTGTTGCCTTCGGCGCCCCGAAGTGGGGCGCTTCTGTTGCCAGGTGCGCCCCGAACCCCGCCTACACTTGTGAAGGTCTAGGACTTAGAGTCGGCTAACCCGACCGCAATTAAGCGGCGAGGCGAGCCTCACTGTAGTTGTCGTTCGCAACTATAGTATGGCCCGATAACGGCGGTACCATGCCGGGCACCGAACCTCTCTTTACCACGCACGTCGATCCTATTTCGCCCCCTCAAAGAGCCCTCCGAAACGCCTGAATTCTGCCGATTTGGAGGGGAATTGGTGGAGGCGCCGGGTACTGCCCCCGGGTCCGTAACGCTTATTCCAAAGGCCCGTTTAGCACCATAGCCGGCAAGCCGGCAGGGCTAATATAAGCGCTTTACCTGCTTGATAAAAGGGCTACAGAGGGCGTCCTGCCGTCTGGGTTAACGCGGCCTTCTGGGCTAGAATGGCTCCCGGCGACTCCGTTGCCTCCGACTTCGAGCCCCCGCCAAGGGCCCTCCAAGGAAAGGACACCGTGAAGCAGTACCTCGATCTCCTCCGCAAGGTCCGCGAGGAAGGCGTCTACAAGAGCGACCGTACCGGCACCGGCACCCAGAGCCTGTTCGGCCACCAGATGCGCTTCGACCTGGCCGAGGGATTTCCGGTGCTGACCACCAAGAAACTGCACCTGAAGTCGATCATCCACGAGTTGCTGTGGTTCCTCGCGGGCGATACCAACATCGCCTACCTGAAGCAGCATGGCGTCAACATCTGGGACGAATGGGCCGACGAGAACGGCGACCTCGGCCCGGTCTACGGGGCCCAGTGGCGCTCCTGGCCGGCGCCCGACGGCCGCCACATCGACCAGATCGCGCAACTGCTGATGCAGCTGAAGGGCAATCCCGACTCGCGCCGCCTCATTGTATCGGCCTGGAACCCGGCGGAGGTCGACAAGATGGCGCTGCCGCCCTGCCACTGCCTGTTCCAGTTCTACGTGGCCGAGGGGAAGCTTTCCTGCCAGCTCTACCAGCGCAGCGCCGACATCTTCCTCGGTGTGCCTTTCAACATCGCGTCCTATGCGCTGCTCACCCTGATGGTGGCCCAGGTCTGTAACCTGGCGCCGGGCGACTTCGTGCACACTCTGGGCGATGCGCACCTCTATGTGAACCACCAGCAGCAGGCCGACCTACAGCTGCAGCGTGAGCCCCTGGCGCTGCCGACCATGAAGCTCAATCCCGCGGTCAAGGACCTCTTCGCCTTCCGCTACGAGGACTTCGATCTGGTCGGCTACGAGGC
This sequence comes from Pelagibius sp. 7325, assembly GCF_037652055.1. NCBI lineage: Bacteria > Pseudomonadati > Pseudomonadota > Alphaproteobacteria > Rhodospirillales > Rhodovibrionaceae > Pelagibius > Pelagibius sp. 7325. The sequence goes on along the minus strand of NZ_JBBKAH010000001.1, from coordinate 203,708 downwards.
GCATCCGCACATCAAAGCCCCCGTGGCTGTTTGATGGTCGCCGTGTGACCAGGGCGGGCGCGAAGCAGGCGGGCGTGCCGTCCGCCCTCCCCATTGCGCTGATCGTCGCGCGTGCCGACAACGGTGTCATCGGGCGCGAAGGCGGCCTGCCGTGGCATCTTTCCGGCGATCTGAAGTTCTTCAAGGCGCAGACCCTGGGCAAACCGGTGGTGATGGGCCGCAAGACCTTTCAGTCCATCGGCCGGCCGCTGCCGGGCCGTCCCAATCTGGTGGTGACCCGCGACACGGCCTTCCATCCGGAGGGGGTCGAGGTTTTCCCCACTGTCGCCGCCGCGCTGGAGCGGGCTCAGGATCTGGCGGCCGAACGCGCCTCCGACGAGGTCATGGTGATCGGCGGCGGCCAGATCTACGAGGAGACGCTGGCCCTGGCGAGCCGCGTCTACCTGACCGAAGTGCACGCCGCGCCGGACGGCGACACGCGCTTTCCCGCCCTTGATCCGGCCCTCTGGCGCGAGGTGCGCCGCGACGCGCCGGTCTCCGGCGGCGAAGGCCAGCCGGATTTCTCCATCGTGGTGCTGGAGCGGCGTCAGGGGGTCTAGCACTTTCGGCTTGGTTGTCGGCGCGGCGCGGGCGGTCCTAGACTGCGCGTCTCAAGAGAACGCCATAACCAAGAACGAATGAGGGAGGCCCCTGAACCATGGCCAAGGTCAGTTCATCCACCGCTCTGCCGGTGTCGGCCAAGACCGTCTGGGCGGTGATCGGCAACTTCAACGCCCTGCCGGACTGGCATCCGGCTGTCGAGAAGAGCGAGTTGAAGAAGGAGAACGGCAGCACGGTGCGCAAGCTGTCGCTGGTCGGCGGCGGCAGCATCGAGGAAAAGCTGGAGCAGGTCGACGACAAGGAGCGCCGCTACACCTATACCATCCTCTCCGGCCCGCTGCCGGTCAGCAACTATACGGCGACCCTCAGGGTGCGCGACAGCGACAAGGGTTGCTCGGTGGAGTGGTCGAGCGAATTCGAAGCCAAGGGGGCGCCGGAAGGCGACGCGGTGGCCGCGATCAGCGGCATCTACGAGGCCGGCTTCGAGAACCTGAAAAAGATGTTCGGCGGCTGAGGGCCTGGAGCGGATCGGGGCCGACTTGAATCGCCAAAGGCGATCCCCCAAGGCTCACCGGGACCCCGTGAACCCGATCTACTGACCCGCTTTCAGGCCCGGCCAGTTGGCGTCGGCCTTGCCGATGTTGCCGGGGATATCCTCGGACCACTGGCGTTGCACCGATCTGGAGTAGTTGAGGTAGAGCTTGCCGTCCTCGATGTGCCAGGCCTCGGCCACTGTCGGCGCGGTGTAGCCCTGGGAGACCGCCCAGGCGCAGTAGCCGCCGTACTGCGGGGCGTAGCGCGCCGGGTCGGCGGCGAAAGCATCGCGGTTGGCGGCGCTGGCGAAGCGCCAGGTGGCGCCGGCGTGAACAAAGGTAAAGTCGGGGCTGCCGGCGACCGGCTTGCCCTCGGTGAAATAGGCGACGGGGTCGGTGCCCTCGATGGCGACGCCGTCGGTGCTGAACACCGGCTCGGCGGCGCGGACGGGAATCAAGGCGGCGGCGGACAGCAGCAGCGAGGCGGCGACCGCCGCGGCGGCGAGGCCTCGCCGGGAATACCTGCGCGCGAACATCGTGGGCCTCCTGGGGGATGGGCTCATTCGCCCCATAGAATGGCGCCCGGAGGCCGCCGCGGCAAATCAAGGGGCCCTCACATCTGCGCGAGGGCGCCCCGGCGCGGTCCTACTGCATGACGATCTTGGGTGCCTGGCGCGGGCCGCCCGCGCCGATCTGGGCGGCGACCTTCTCCCATACCCGCTTGGCGATGGCGGTGAAGGCCTTGGCGTTGGGCGCGTCGGGGTTGGAGACCACCACCGGGCGGCCGCCGTCGGAGGTCTCGCGGATCTCCATGTGCAGCGGGATCTCGCCCAGGAACTCCATGCCCAGCTTGTCGGCCTCGCGCCGGGCGCCGCCGTGGCTGAAGATGTGCGACTCGTGGCCGCAGTTGGGGCAGACGAAGACGCTCATGTTCTCGACGATGCCGAGCACCGGCACGTCGACTTTGCGGAACATGTTGAGGCCTTTGCGCGCGTCAAGCAGGGCGATGTCCTGTGGTGTCGAGACGATGACCGCGCCGGTCAGCGGCACCTGCTGGGCCATGGTCAACTGGGCGTCGCCGGTGCCCGGCGGCATGTCGACCACCAGAATGTCCAGTTCGCCCCAGGCGACGTCGCGCAGCATCTGCTGCAAGGCGCTCTGCACCATCGGGCCGCGCCAGATCATCGGGGTGTCCTCGGCGACCAGGAAGCCCATGGACATGCACTTGATGCCGTAGTTCTCCATCGGATCGAGGATCTTGCCGTCGGGCGAGCTCGGCCGCCCGCTGATCCCCAGCATGCGCGGCTGCGAGGGACCGTAAATATCGGCGTCCAGGATACCGACTTTGAGGCCCTGTTGCGCCAGCGCGAGGGCGAGATTGGTGGTGACGGTGGACTTGCCGACGCCGCCCTTGCCGCTGGCCACCGCGACGATGGAGCGAATGCCGGGGATCATGGTGCCGCCCGGGCCCTTGGCGGGACTGTGGCCTGCACCCTGCTTCGGAGCCTGTCCCTGGGAGGCTGCCTGGCCGGCCCCGGAAGGCGCGGCGCGCTCGGCCGTCAGCACCGCGGTGACCGACGTGACGCCCTGCAAATCGTGCACGACCTTCTCGGCGGCCTTGCGCAGCGGCTCCATGGCGGCGCCCTGGCGCGGGTCGACCTCGATGGCGAAGCCGACGTTGCCGTCCTTGACGATGAGGCCGGAAATCATGCCCAGGCTGACGATGTCCTGGCCCTTGCCGGGCTCCTTGACCGTCTTCAGGGCCGCCAGGACCGCCGCCTCGCTTATGCCACTCATTCCTTGAAAACTCCCGGTTCGGGCCGATATCCACGCAGGAGGTAGCAGGCAGACTCGGCTAGAACAATAGCTCAGCCGTGATATAAGACCGGCGCTTAGGGATTTCAGCCTCGAATCAGACCCGGTAGGGTACTTAAAAACAGGCAAGCGGGGATAATTCAGTATGCCTTGGGAAAATAAAGGTGGTGGCGCTGGCGGCCCTTGGGGCGGCGGCGGAGGGTCTGGTGGGCCCGGCGGCGGTCCGTGGGGCCGCGGCGGTGGCGGCTCCGGCGGCGGGCCCCGGCCGCCTGATTTCGAGGATTTCATTAAAAAAGGCCAGGATCGCTTCCGCTCCATGATTCCCGGTGGCGGCGGCGGCCTGGGCAAGACGGCCTACCTGCTGATCGCCTTGGCTGTGGTCGGTGTCTGGCTGCTGACCGGCGTCTACCGCGTACAGACCAATGAGCAGGGCGTGGTGCTGCGCTTCGGGCAGTGGGTCGAAACCACCGAACCGGGCCTCAACTGGCATCTTCCCTGGCCCATCGAGACCGTGCTGACGCCCAGCGTCACCTCGGTGCAGCAGATCGACATCGGCTTCGTCGCCGCCGGGACCGACCGGGCACGCACAGCGCGCCGTGACGTCGAAGAAGAAAGCCTGATGCTGACCGGCGACCAGAACATCATCGACATCGATTTTACCGTGCAGTGGAAGATCGCTGACGCAGGGCAGTACCTCTTCAACATTCGCGACCAGGAGCAGACGGTGAAGATCGCCGCCGAAAGCGCCATGCGCGAGATCATCGGCCGCACCGACATCCAGCCGGCGCTGACCGAGGCGCGCGGCACGGTCGAGTCGGAGGCGCGAACGCTGCTGCAAGACACCCTCAATGAGTACGAGGCCGGCATCGAGATCACCGAGCTGGCGCTGCAGGACGTGCAGCCCCCGCGCAACGTGATCGACGCCTTCAACGACGTGCTGCGTGCCCAGCAGGACCGCGACCGGGCGCGCAACGAGGCCGACAGGTACCGCAACGACATCCTGCCGCGTGCCCGCGGCGATGCGCTGCGCACGGTGCAGGAAGCCGAAGCCTACAAGGAGCAGTTGGAGAACGAGGCCGAAGGTGAGGCGCAGCGCTTCCTTTCGGTCTACAACGCCTACAAGCAGAATCCCGACGTCACCCGCCGGCGCATGTACCTGGAGACCATGCAGGACGTGCTGAGCGACACGGACAAAGTGATTCTTGACGGCAATCAGCAGGGTGGCGCGATCCCCTACTTGCCGTTGAACGAGCTGCGCCGGCAATCCGGCAGTGGCTCCGGCAACGGCAATTGAGGAGAGAACAACCATGCGCATGAGCACCAACCTCATCATCGGCATCGTCGTCGTCGCCCTCGGCCTGCTCGCCTACGGCTCGCTGTTCACTGTATCCGAAACGCAACAGGCTATCGTCATGCAGTTCGGCGAGCCCAAGCGGGTGATCTCCGAACCCGGACTGTCCTGGAAAGTGCCGGTGTTCCAGAACGTGCAGTACTACGAAAAGCGCGTGCTGAACCTGGATCCGCCGGGCGAGAACATCCTGCTGTCGGACCAGAAGCGCCTGATCGTCGACGTCTTCGCACGCTACCGCATCTCCGATCCGCTGAAGTTTTTCCAAACGGTACGCTCGGAGGAAACCGCCCGCAGCCGCCTCGGCACCATCATCAACGGGCGGCTGCGCCAGATCCTCGGTAACTCGACGCTCGCCGCGGTACTCTCCGACGAACGCACGCAGATTCTGCGCGACCTGCGGGAGAACGTGGACCAGGAGACCCAGCGCTTCGGCATCGCGCTGGTCGACGTGCGCATCCGGCGCGCCGACCTGCCGGACGAGACGCGGGAATCGGTCTACAACCGCATGCGCTCCGAGCGTGAACGCGAAGCCGCCGAATTCCGAGCCCAGGGTTTCGAACAGGGGCAGAGGATCACCGCGGCGGCCGACCGTGAGGCGACGGTCATCCGGGCCGAGGCTCAGCGCGAGTCGAGCATCCTGCGCGGTCAGGGTGAAGGACTGCGCACCGAGATCCTCAACAATGCCTATGGCCAGGATCCGGAGTTCTTCAACTTCTACCGCTCGATGCAGGCCTACAGCGCCTCGTTGGGAGCCGATAGCACCTACATGGTGCTGTCGCCCGACAGCGACTTCTTCAGCTTCTTCAACGAGGGCGAGGGGGACGGAAGCGCCGCCCGCTAGGCGGCGCCGCCCCCGCCGCCACTATCGCCGGCGGGGGCTTCAGCGATGACCGATTTCCTCACCGCGCTGGCCCTGGTCCTCGTCATCGAGGGGTTGTTCCTGGCGATTTTGCCCCACCGGCTGCGCCAGATCGTCGCGATGCTGGAGCAGATCCCGCCGGATCACCTCCGTCTTGGTGGCCTGGTGGCAGCCGGGCTTGGGGTGTTCTGCGTCTGGCTGCTGCGCGGCTAGAGCGGGCCGGGGCCGGCCCTGCGACCGCCCGGGGCCTGAGGGTATCGCCGAAAGCGATCCATTGGCGCGGTGCTGATGCGATCGTGCTGAAAAACGCGGGGATGGTGCCGGGACGTCACAAATTCGCCTACTTCGTATCGCAGCCTCGCGGTGCTACACTTTGTTTTGAGAGGGTCTTCAAACCCGGCTCCAATGGCCTCAGATTTCCGGTGGTTTCTGATTGCCGCACAGCGGCAAAGCCGCTGTGATGGTGCCAATGACCTTCGGCGAAGATTCCCGGAATCGGCCGGAGCCGATCTCCAAGCGAGGGAGAGGACTGACAGTGACACAGATTTCCACCATGCATCGGTCTGCACCGCAGCATCGCCCGCAGGGGCAGCGGGGTGCTGTCGCGATTGCAGCGACACGGCGGGCCCCAGGACAAATCGAGGCCGCACGCTGGTTGTACGGTTTGGCGGTCCTGCTGAGCGGCCTGCTGGCCCTGGCCCTTTCGGCGCTCCTGGCCGCCTCGGCGGCGCAGGCGCGTTCCGCCCCGGAATCCTTCGCCGATCTGGTGGAGCAGTTGCTGCCCACCGTGGTCAACATCCAGACCCGTCAGACCATCGAGGGCGGCCAGGCTGAGCAGTTCGAAGAATTCTTCAAGGAGTTCTTCGAGCGGCGCGGCGAGGGCGGCGAACCGCCGCCGCAGCAGCCGGAGCGGCGCGGCAGTTCGCTGGGTTCCGGCTTCATCATCGACCCGAGCGGCTTCATCGTTACCAACCACCATGTGATCGCCGATGCCGACGAGGTCGAGGTGGTGCTGGCCGATGGCACCTCGCTGAATGCCACCATCGTGGGCAGCGACAAGGACACCGATCTCGCCCTCTTGAAGGTCGAAGCCCGCCAGGCGCTGCCGGCCACCACCTGGGGCGACTCCGACTCCACCCGTATCGGCGACTGGGTGGTCGCCATCGGCAATCCTTTCGGCCTGGGCGGCACGGTGACCGCGGGCATCGTCTCGGCGCGCCAGCGCGACATCAACGCGGGGCGCTACGACAACTTCCTGCAGACCGACGCGGCCATCAACAAGGGCAACTCCGGCGGCCCGATGTTCAACCTGGACGGCCAGGTAATCGGCGTGAACACGGCGATCTTCTCGCCGTCCGGCGGCTCGGTCGGCATCGGCTTTGCGACGCCTTCGTCGATGGCCAAGAACATCATCGCCCAACTGCGCGACACCGGCGAGGTGCGCCGGGGCTGGCTCGGCGTGCGCATTCAGAACGTGACCGATGAGCTGGCCGAAGGCCTGCGCCTCGACCGGCCGCGCGGCGCGCTGGTCGCCGCCGTCACCGAGGGCGGTCCGGCCGCCGACGCCGGCATCGAGCAGGGCGACGTGATCCTGGAGTTCAACGGCCGCGAGGTGCCGGAGATGCGCCGCCTGCCGGCGATGGTCGCCGAGACGGCGGTCGGCTCCACCGTCGACGTCACCATTTGGCGACGCCAAGGGGAGCGGACCGTCGAGCGCAAGGTCCGCGTCACCGTCGGTGAACTGGAGGCAGAGCAGGTTGCCGCCACGGCGCCGACCGAGACGCCGCCTGAGGCCAGGACCGGCGACATGGAATCGCTGGGCCTTGCGCTCGGCCAGATCACGCCCGAGCTGCGCACCCGCTTCGCCCTGGACGAGGACGCCAAGGGCGTCGTCATCACTGAGGTGAAGGAAGGCAGCGCCAGCGCCGAGAAGGGCCTGAAGGCCGGCGACGTGATCGTCGAGGTCGACCAGGAAGAGGTCTCCACCCCGGCCGAGGTGGTGGAGAAGGTCGAGAAGGCAAAGTCGGAGGGCTACCGCGTGGTGACCCTGCTGGTGTTCCGCCAGGGCGACTTCCAGTGGATTGCGGTGCGCATCGACCAGAGCTGACCGCCGCGACCTTCGTGTAAAGCAAAGCGGCGGCCTCCAACGGCCGCCGTTTTTCTTTGGCCGCGCCCTTGGGGTGCTAGCGCACGCGGATCTCGTCGGCGCGGTAGCCCTGCATATAAAGCAGGGCGGTGAGGTCGCCGTGGTCGACGCGGAAATGGGCGGCGGCGCGCACCCTGGGCTTGCCGTAGTAGGCGACGCCCAAGCCCGCGGCGCCCAGCATGTCGAGGTCGTTGGCGCCGTCGCCCACCGCACAGGCCTCGGAGGGCACCGCGCCCTGCGCGGCGGCGAGTTGCTCCAGCGCCTGCAGCTTGGCCGCGCGCCCCAGCACCGGGTCGAGCACCCGCCCGGTCATTTTGCCGTCGATCACCTCAAGCTGGTTGGCCCGGTGCTCGTCGAAGCCGCAGATCTCGCGGATGCGCCCGGTGAAGCAGGTGAAGCCGCCGGAGACCAGGGCGCAGTAGGCACCGCCGGCGCGCATGGTGGCGACCAGGGCCTCGGCACCCGGCATCAGCGTCATGCGCCCGGCTGCTGCCTCCAGGGTCTCTGCGCTCATGCCGGTCAGCAGGCCGACGCGTTCGCGCAGGGCGGCCTCGAAGTCCAGCTCGCCGGCCATGGCCAGCGCGGTGATCTCGGCGATCTCCTCGTGAATCCCGGCCACCTCGGCCAGCTCGTCGAGCATTTCCTGACGGATGATGGTGGATTCCATGTCGGCCACCAGCAGCTTCTTGCGCCGTCCCTTGGCCGGCAGGATCGCAAGATCCAGCGGGGCGCGGCCCAGCGCCTCGCGCACCAGCGCCTGGGTAATGGTCGGCTCGCGGCCTTCGAAGGGTAGATCGCAGGCGATTCCCTCGGCCAGCCAGTCGACGCCGTCGGCTCGGCTGTGGCTGGCGTCGATGGCGTGGCGCGCCGCGTCGACCAAGGCCGGCGTCAGCGGCCTTGAGGCCGGGTCCCCGATCACGGTAAGCACGTACTGCATCGGCGGCTTATACAGAGGCCGCCCCCAATTCCGCAAGCCGCCCGCGAAACCAATGCCCTATGACCCTCGGCCCCGACAGTAGCGACCTGCCCGTCACGCGGGACGGAACGTCCCCGCAAGACAAGCCGCTGGTAATGATGATCGGCGGCCCGACAGCATCGGGCAAATCGGCGCTGGCCGCCGCAGTGGCAGCGGAATGGAACGGCACCGTCATCAACGCGGACTCGATGCAGGTCTACCGGGAACTCTGTCTGCTGACCGCCCGCCCGCGCGGGTCGGAGCTGAAAGCCGTGCCGCATCGCCTCTACGGCTCTCTTTCCGGTGCCGCGGCCTGCTCGGCGGGGCGCTGGCGCGATCTGGCGGTGGCGCAGGTCGAGGCGGCTTTGGGCGAGGGAAGGCTGCCGATCCTGGTCGGCGGCACCGGGCTCTATCTGAAGGCCTTCGCCGAGGGTCTCAACGAAATCCCCGCAATCCCCGCCGCCCTCCGCGCTGCCGCCCGCGCCGAACTGGCGGAGATGGGCAACGCCGCGTTCCATGCCCGCCTCGCCGGGCGCGACCCGGCCATGGCCGCACGCCTCGGGTCCGGCGACAGCCAGCGCCTGCTGCGCGCCTGGGAGGTGCTGGCCGCCACCGGCCGCTCGCTGGCCGACTGGCAGGCCGAGCCGACGACGCCGGCGCCCTACCGCTTCGCCCGGCTGTGCCTGTTGCCGCCGCGCCAGGCGCTCTACGCCGTCTGCGATGCCCGCCTGGAGGCTATGGTCGGGCAGGGGGTCCTGGACGAGGTCGAGGCCTTGCTGGCCCTGCGCCTGGATCCGGCGCTGCCGGTGATGAAGGCGGTGGGCGTGCCGGAGTTCGCGGCTTACCTGGCGGGAGACTGCTCTCTGGAAGCCGCCCTGGGGCGGGCACAGCAGGCCACCCGGCGCTATGCCAAGCGCCAGATGACCTGGCTGCGGCACCAATTCATTGGCAACGATTCGACGGTTCTGGTCATGGAAACGCAATATTCAGAAAGTCTGAGGCAGGAATTTTTTGCGAAAATTCGTCAAAACCTGTTGACCGGTCCGGGGTAAGGGGCTAGGGTCCGCCTCCTTTGCCCGGCAAACTGCTGGCGAAGAGCGTGAAATCATTGAAAATTGTTCGCGTTTGGCCGGTTCAGCCGGCCAATTTTGTGTTGTGATCGGATGCACCGCCCGCGCGAGCGCCGGCGGTAAGACAGTCAGACGGCAAGTCGGAAAGGTGAGAGCGATGTCGGCGGAACAGAAGACCGGTGCGGAGATGCTGATCAAGGCCCTGAAGGACCAGGGCGTTGACGTCATTTTTGGCTATCCCGGCGGCGCTGTACTCCCGATCTACGATGCCCTTTTCCAGCAGAATGACATCCAGCACATCCTGGTGCGCCAGGAAGGCGGCGCCGTGCACGCGGCCGAGGGCTACGCGCGCTCGACCGGCAAGGTCGGCGTCGTGCTGGTGACCTCCGGTCCCGGTGCCACCAACGCGGTGACCGGCCTGACCGATGCGCTGATGGATTCCATCCCGGTCGTCTGCTTGACCGGCCAGGTGCCCACCCACCTGATCGGCAACGACGCCTTCCAGGAAGCCGACACCACCGGCATCACGCGGCCCTGCACCAAGCACAACTACCTGGTGAAGGCGGTGGCCGACCTGCCGCGCACGGTCCACGAGGCCTTCTACGTGGCGCGCAGCGGCCGGCCCGGCCCGGTGGTCATCGACCTGCCGAAGGACGTGCTGCAGGCCAAGTCCACCAGCTACATCGGACCGGAAGAGGTCACCCACCGCAGCTACCGCCCGCAGACCAAGGCGGAGGACGCGAAGATCGCCGCGGCGGTGGAGATGATCGCCGGCGCCAAGCGCCCGATCGTCTATGCCGGCGGCGGCGTCATCAACGCCGGCCCCAAGGCCTGCGCGCTGCTGACCCGCTTCGTGCACACCCTCGGCGTGCCCTGCACCAACACCCTGATGGGCCTCGGCGCCTTTCCGGGCAGCGACCCGCAGTTCCTCGGCATGCTGGGCATGCACGGCACCTACGAGGCCAACCTGGCCATGTACAACTGCGATGTGATGATCAACATCGGCGCGCGCTTCGACGACCGCGTGACCGGCCGGCTCGACGAGTTCTCGCCGCGCTCGAAGAAGATCCACGTCGACATCGACGCCTCCTCGATCAACAAGAACGTGATGGTCGACCTGCCGATCGTCGGCGACGCCGGCTCGGTGCTGGAAGACCTGCTGGCCGCCTGGCAGGCGCGCAAGCTGCAGCTCGATCAGAAGGCGCTGAAGGCCTGGTGGCAGAAGATCGAGGAGTGGCGTGCGCGCGACTGCCTGAAGTTCGAGCAGAAGGGCGAGATCATCAAGCCGCAGCACGCCATCAAGCGGCTCTACGAACTGACCAAGGACCGCAGCCCCTTCATCACGACGGAAGTCGGTCAGCACCAGATGTGGGCGGCGCAGTACTTCAAGTTCGAGCAGCCGAACCACTGGATGACCTCCGGCGGTCTCGGCACCATGGGCTACGGCCTGCCCGCGGCGATGGGTGTGCAGCGCGCGCATCCCGACGCCCTGGTCATCGACGTCGCCGGCGAGGCCTCAATCCTGATGAACATTCAGGAACTCTCGTGCATCGCGCAGTACAATCTGCCCGTCAAGGTGTTCATCGTGAACAACCAGTGGATGGGCATGGTGCGCCAATGGCAGGAACTGCTGCACGGCGGGCGCTACTCCGAGAGCTATTCCGCCGCGTTGCCCGACTTCGTGAAGCTGGCGGAGTCCTTCCATGCCGTCGGCATCCGCTGTGAAAAGGCGAGCGAGCTGGACGACAAGATCATGGAGATGATCGAGACGCCCAAGCCGGTCGTCTTCGACTGCCTGGTGACCAAGGACGAGAACTGCTTCCCGATGATCCCCTCCGGCGCGGCGCACTACGAGATGCTGCTGGGTCCGGACGACAAGGCCGGCAAGCCGATTTCCGAGGAAGGCATGGTGCTCGTATAGACCTGCGAGACACCGCCGCCCGTTTCCTTCGGACCTGACAGAATAGAAAGCGGGGCCCGGTCCCCGGTCAAAGCCATGGCCAATTACAAAGACCAAGCGATCGAAAAGCGCACCATCGCGGTGCTGGTGGACAACGAACCCGGGGTGCTGGCGCGAGTCATCGGCCTGTTCTCCGGGCGCGGCTACAACATCGAGAGCCTGACCGTCACCGAGATCGACCCCCGCCAGCGCTTCTCGCGCATTACCGTGGTCACCTCGGGCACGCCACAGATCCTGGAACAGATCAAGGCGCAGCTCGACCGCCTGGTGCCGGTGCACCGGGTCAGCGACCTCACCCAGGACGGGCCCTCGGTGGAGCGCGAACTCGCTCTGGTGAAGGTCGCCGGCACCGGCGAGAAGCGCGTCGAGAGCTTGCGCATTGCCGACATCTTCCGAGCCCGCGTGGTCGACTCCTCGCACGACCACTTCGTCTTCGAGATGACCGGGAAGAGCGAGAAGCTCGACGTCTTCATCGACCTCATGCAGCCGCTCGGCCTCGTCGACGTCTCGCGCACCGGCGTCGTCGCCATCTCCCGCGGCCCGCAGGCGCTGTAGGAAGCCAAGCAGCGAGGGTTGCGCGCCGCCTTCCCGCTTCTTCTCTCGCAAGGGAAGAGAGGATTAAGGCGCTTCTTCAGCGACTTACACTCTCTCCTCCGTGGAAGAGGCTGGCGAAGACTTAGCGAACAGAGCGAGCTTCGGCAAAGCCGGGTGAGGGGACGCCCGCAGCCCCGCTCCGCGCTCTTTGCAAGGCTTTCTCCATCTTTCATCGCTATAGTGCGCGCCGGTTGAAGGTCTTTTCCCGAGGGAATCCATGTGCCGCTGGCTGGCCTATACCGGTGCCCCGGTGTTTCTTGACGAACTCATCTGCAAGCCCGCGCACTCGCTGATCGAGCAGAGCCTCTGCGCCACCGAGGCCAAGAGCCCGACCAACGGCGACGGCTTCGGCATCGGCTGGTACGGCGACCGCTCGGAGCCGGGCCTCTACCGCGAAGTGCTGCCGGCCTGGAACGACCCCAACCTGAAGAGCCTCGCCTACCAGATCCGCGCCGGGATGTTCTTCGCCCATGTGCGCGCCTCCACCGGCACGGCCTCGTCGCGGCCCAACTGCCACCCCTTCGCCCACGGCCGCTGGCTGTTCATGCACAACGGCCAGATCGGCGGCTACCAGCGCCTGCGCCGGCGGTTGGAGGGAATGATCCCCGACCGCTACTACGACCACCGCCTGGGCACCACCGACAGCGAGGTGCTGTTCTACCTGCTGTTCGGCAACGGCCTGGACGTCGACCCGGTGGGCGCCCTCTCGGCGACCCTGGCCCAGGTCCACCAGGTGATGGCGGAGGAGGGCGTCGGCGAGCCGCTGCGCTTCACGGCCGCCCTGAGCGATGGTCGCTCGATCTATGCCGTGCGCCATGCCAGCGACCAGGCCCCGCCCAGCCTTTACTGGCGCGCGGCCAACTGCGCCGGCGGGTCGATTTCCATCGTCTCCGAGCCCCTGGAAGAGCCGGAGACCTGGCAGTCGGTGCCCGCCGACCGGGTGCTGGTGGTCGGCCCCGACCTCTCTGTCGGCTTCGAGGACCTGGACTTCCTCCGTCCTGCTGCGGACCGCGCGGCCGAATAGGCCGAGAACCCAGCATTTCCGCCGTTTATCGGCTATGCGGCAGGCGCAGGCGGCCATGCCGGGAATCCGATTGCGCTTTCCCCCTCGGCGCTTTAGAACCCCGCCGAGCCTTTTCGGACAACAAAATGACAAAGGGAGACGGCTGCAATGCGCGTCTATTACGATCGGGACGCCGACGTCAATCTGATCAAGGGCAAGAAGGTTGCCATCGTCGGCTACGGCAGCCAGGGCCATGCCCATGCCAATAACTTGAAGGACAGCGGCGTCGCCGAGGTCCGCGTGGCGCTGCGCAGCGGTTCGGCGACCGCCAAGAAGGCCGAAAAGGCCGGTTTCCAGGTGATGAGCCCGGACGATGCCGCCAAGTGGGCCGACGTGGTCATGATGCTGACCCCGGACGAGCTGCAGGCCGACATCTACAGAGACAATCTGGAGCCGAACCTGAAGGAGGGCGCCGCCCTTGCCTTCGCGCACGGCCTGAACGTCCATTTCAACCTCATCGAGCCGCGCAAGGACCTCGACGTCTTCATGATCGCGCCGAAGGGCCCGGGCCACACCGTGCGCTCCGAGTACGTGCGCGGCGGCGGCGTGCCCTGCCTCATCGCGGTGGCGCAGAACGCCTCGGGTAACGCCCAGGAGATCGCGCTGTCCTATGCCTCCGCCATCGGCGGCGGGCGCTCCGGCGTCATCGAGACCACCTTCAAGGAAGAGTGCGAGACCGATCTCTTCGGCGAGCAGGTGGTGCTCTGCGGCGGCCTGACGGCGCTGATCCAGGCCGGCTACGAGACCCTGGTCGAGGCCGGCTACGCCCCGGAAATGGCCTATTTCGAGTGCCTGCACGAGGTGAAGCTGATCGTCGACCTGATGTACGAGGGCGGCATGGCCAACATGCGCTACTCGATCTCCAACACCGCCGAGTTCGGCGATTACAAGACGGGCCCGCGCATCATCACCGCGGAGACCAAGGCGGAGATGAAGCGGGTGCTGGACGACATCCAGGCCGGCCGCTTCGCCCGCGACTGGGTCACGGAATGCAAGGCCGGCCAGCCCTCCTTCAAGGCCGAGCGCCGCCGCCACGCCGAGCATTCCATCGAGGAAGTCGGCGCCAAGCTGCGCGCCATGATGCCCTGGATCGGCGCCAACAAGCTGGTCGACAAGGAAAAGAACTAAAGCCTTTCCTTCGGGCTTTACGCTCGGCTTCGGGCCCTCGTGTGTGGAGCGCACGGGGGCCCGAAGTGTTTGCGGTGCCGGGCCGTGACGTGCCGTCGCGCCCGCCTGGCAGCATCGGGCGAGGGGGTGTTCGGCGCCCCGCTTTCCGCTAGTCTTGCGCCGTCATGGCTGCAGCCCCCACAGTTGCTACCCTCACGACGGATCGCCTGATCCTGCGGCCTTGGCGCGACGGCGATCTCGCGCCCTTTGCGGCGCTGAATGCCGACCCGGCCGTCATGGAGCACTTCCCGGCGCCCCTGACCCGGGCGCAGAGCGACGCTGTGGCGGCGCGTGTGCGCGACTTCATGACGGAGCACGGCTTCGGCTGGTGGGCGGTGGAAATCCCCGCAGAAGCGCCCTTCATCGGCTTCATCGGGCTCTGGCGGCCCGCCTTCGAGGCGCCATTCACCCCTTGCGTCGAGGTCGGCTGGCGCATCGCGAAAGCTTACTGGGGCCGCGGATATGCAACCGAGGGCGCCCGCGCGGCGCTGCGCTTCGGCTTCGAGCACCTGGGGCTCGCCGAGATCGTCTCCTTCACGGCGGTCCCCAACGCCCGCTCCCAGGCCGTCATGCGCCGCCTCGGCATGACTCACGACCCCGCCGACGACTTCGATCACCCTCGCGTGCCGGAAGGCCACCCGCTGCGCCGCCACGTGCTGTATCGTTTGAATGGCGAGACCTGGGAGAAGGCCCTATGAGCAAGACCTACTTTGCCTGCCATTGGTATCACGGCTCGGAGGACCAGCCCGTCGAGTTCTATGGCGAGTTGGACGAAGGGCGCTGGGAGCTGCGCAAGATCGAAGTCTATCGCGACGGGCGTGCTGTCGTTCTGGGTCCCGAAGACCTCGAGCCGGGGGCGAGAACCCTCGCCGAGGCGCCGCTCCCGCCCTTCGAGCAGATCGAGGCGGATCCGCAGTTCGAGCCCCGCGAAATCACCCGCGAGGAATTCGAGGCGGCATGGCGCCGCTATGCCGGCTGATACGCTGGGCATTGCGCACGCCGGCACCGACGATTCGATGCCCGCGCGGTAACGTTCGGAAAACCTTCCGCCATGAAAAAAACATAGGAAGGCACTGGACTTCAGCAATTCTTAACGCTTCCAAATTAGATATTGTTAACCTCATGAGCGAGGGTTAGAAAAGTAGGCGTTAACCACGCTTCTGAACGAGTGGCCGCCCCTGGTGGGGTTGTCGCGCCAAGACGGGAAACGGCGCCAGGCCAAGCGTAGGCAAGAGGTCCCTCCGAAGGGTCCTGCCGTCAGAAGACGTGACCCTTCCCGTGGCCCTGAAGGATCGGCCGTGCGCCAGCTTTTCATCCGCCGCTCCACACCGCCGCGGTTGACGGCTGTGTGCGGCCGGAGGTCAAAGTTTTGACGGGACAGGGGCGGCCCCGCGGTGGGCGGCCCGGAACAAGGGTGTAACAGGCAGTGGCAAGCAAGCAGGCACAGGCGAAGCAGGACGCGACGGGCGGCAAGGCCCGCGGCGCCGCCCGCGCTGACCGCGTGCTGATCTTCGACACCACCCTGCGCGACGGCGAGCAGTCGCCGGGCTGTTCCATGAACCTCGAGGAAAAGCTGCAGGTCGCCCTCGTCTTGGAAGAAATGGGCGTCGACATCATCGAGGCCGGCTTCCCGATCGCCTCCAAGGGCGACTTCGACGCCGTGCAGGCCGTTGCCGCCACGGTGAAGGCCGCCCGCGTCGCGGGCCTCGCCCGCGCCACCCGGCGTGATATCGACCGCGCTGCCGAGGCGCTCAAAGGCGCCGCCGCACCGCGCATCCACACCTTCATTTCCACCAGCCCGCTGCACATGAAGTTCAAGCTGCAGATGGAGCCGGAGGCGGTCCACCAGGCGGTGGTCGATAGTGTGAGCTATGCCCGTAATCTCTGTGACGACGTCGAGTGGTCGCCGGAGGACGGTACCCGCACCGAGCACGACTTCCTCTGCCGTTGCGTAGAATCGGCGATCAAGGCCGGTGCCGGCACCATCAACATTCCCGATACCGTGGGCTACACCATTCCCGAAGAGTTCCATGCCCTCATCGCGATGCTGAAAAACCGGGTGCCGAACATCGACAAGGCGGTGATCTCTGTGCACTGCCACAACGACCTCGGCCTCGGCGTGGCCAATTCCCTGGCCGCCGTGCAGGCCGGCGCCCGCCAGGTGGAGTGCACCGTCAACGGCATCGGCGAGCGCGCCGGCAACGCGGCGATGGAAGAGGTCGTCATGGCGCTGCGCACCCGCCACGACGCGATGCCCTACGTGACCGGCGTGAAGACCGAGATGATCACCAAGGCCTCGCACCTGGTCTCCGCCATCACAGGCTTCTCGGTGCAGCCCAATAAGGCGATCGTCGGCGCCAATGCCTTCGCCCATGAATCGGGCATCCACCAGGACGGCATGCTTAAGAATGCCGAGACCTACGAGATCATGACCCCGGAGTCGGTCGGCCTCAGCCGCTCCAAGCTGGTCATGGGCAAGCATTCCGGCCGCCACGCCTTCAAGTCGAAGCTGGAGGAGTTGGGCTTCACCCTGGCCGAGAACGAAATTCAGGGCGCCTTCGTCCGCTTCAAGGACCTGGCAGACGCCAAGAAGGACGTCTACGACGAGGACATCATCGCCCTGGTGGACGATGCCGTGCTGCGCCACAACGACCGGCTGCGCTTCGTCTCCCTGCAGGTGGTCTGCGGCTCCAAAGGCCCGCAGACGGCCGAGCTGGAGATGGAGATCGACGGCCGGCCGTGCGCGGCCAAGGCGGCCGGCAACGGACCGGTCGACGCCACCTTCGCGGCGATTTCCCAGCTCTTCCCGCACGAAGCCAGCCTGCAGCTCTACCAGGTCCATGCGGTGACGCAGGGTACCGACGCCCAGGCCGAGGTGACGGTGCGCCTGGAAGAAGCGGGCAAGACGGTCAACGGCCAGGGCGCCGATCACGACACCCTGGTGGCTTCCGCGCGAGCCTATATCAACGCGCTGAACAAGTTACTGGTGAAGCGGGAAAAGACGGCACCTTCGGTGATGTCGGCCTGACCCGGACTTTTACGTTTTAACCGCCGCGGGCCCCGCGGTACGTCACTTGGATTGAAGAAAAGGCGATTGGATCCATGTTCTCTGGTTTGCTCGGCATGCTCTCCGCCGATATGGCGATTGACCTCGGTACGGCGAACACCCTGGTCTACGTGAAGGGGCGCGGCATCGTTCTCAATGAGCCTTCGGTGGTCGCGATCGCCGAAGTGAAGGGAAAGAAGCAGGTTCTCGCCGTCGGCGACGAGGCCAAGATGATGCTCGGCCGTACGCCGGGTAACATCCAGGCAATCCGTCCGCTGCGTGACGGCGTCATCGCCGACTTCGAAGTCGCCGAGGAGATGATCAAGCACTTCATCCGCAAGGTGCACAACCGGCGCTCCTTCGCCAGCCCGCAGGTCATCGTCTGCGTGCCCTCCGGCTCCACCGCCGTCGAGCGCCGCGCGATTCAGGAATCCGCCGAAAGCGCCGGCGCGCGCCGGGTGTTCCTCATCGAGGAGCCTATGGCAGCCGCGATCGGTGCCGGCCTTCCGGTGACCGAGCCGACCGGCTCCATGGTCGTCGACATCGGCGGCGGCACCACCGAGGTGGCCGTGCTGTCGCTGGGCGGCATCGTGTACTCGCGTTCCGTACGCGTCGGCGGCGACAAGCTGGACGAGGCGATCATCGCGTACATTCGCCGCAATCATAACCTGCTGGTCGGCGAAGGCTCGGCCGAGCGGATCAAGAAGGAAATCGGCTCCGCCTGTCCGCCCGAGGACGGCGAGGGCGGCACCATGGAGATCAAGGGCCGCGACCTGATGAACGGCGTGCCGAAGGAGCTCATCATCTCCGAGCGGCAGATCTCCGAATCCCTGGCCGAGCCGGTCGGTGCCATCGTCGAGGCGGTGAAGGTCGCCCTCGAACACACCGCGCCGGAACTGGCCGCCGATATCGTCGACAAGGGCATCGTGCTCACCGGCGGCGGCGCCCTGCTCGGCAACATGGACTACGTCCTCAGGGCCTCCACCGGCTTGCCGGTCTCCATCGCCGACGACCCGCTGTCCTGCGTCGCGCTGGGCACCGGCCGTTGCCTGGAGGAAATGAAGGTCCTGAAGAACGTCCTGATCTCCATGTACTGAGGACCCCGATATTAGGGATCTATTAGGGATCAACACTTTCTTCATTTGTATTTGGTGTGATGGTTCGGTAACTTAGCCCGAATCGGTCGCTTAAAGGCCTGGTTGGGGGGCTGCAGCGACAGGAGGTCCTGTGAACAAACCGACCGGCTCAGAGATCCGCGTTGCCTCGCCGCTCAAGGCCTGGGCAAGCCGCTTCGCTCTGCTGCTCCTGGTTGGCGCGGCCTTCGGGCTGATGCTGATCGGGCGGACCAACACACTCCTGGTGGAAGACACGCGCTCGGCGGTCACCGACATGGTGACCCCGATCCTCGATGCCGTGTCGCAGCCCGTCGACACCTTCTCGGGCGTCATCGAGCAGGCCGAGTCCTTCACCCGCCTCAGCGCCGAGAACCAGTTGCTGAAGGAACAGAACGCCCGGCTCTTGCAGTGGCAGGCGGTGGCGCGCCGCCTGGAGGCGGAAAACGCCGCCCTGCGCACCCTCAACAACATGGTGCCCGACCCGGCGATGAGTTTCATCACCGCGCGGGTGGTCGGCGATCCGGGCGGCGCCTTCGTGCGCACCGTGCTGATCAATGCCGGCGACCGCAACGGCGTCGAAAAGGGCCAGGCCGCCATCACCGGCGATGGCCTGGCCGGCCGCGTCGCCGAGGTCGGCCAGCGCTCGGCGCGCGTGCTGCTGCTGACCGACATCAACAGCCGGGTGCCTGTGGTGGTCGGCAACGGCCGCGACCGCGCGGTGCTGGCCGGCGACAACACCAACGCCCCGGAACTGCTCTACCTCGGCCCAACCGCCAAAGTCCAGGTCGGCGACCGCGTGACGACCTCGGGCCACGGCGGCGTCTTCCCGCCGGGCCTGCCGATCGGCGTGGTTTCAGGCGTTTCCGACAAGGGCATCCGCGTGCGCCCCTTCGTCGACTGGTCGCACATGGAAGTTCTGCGCATTGTCGACTACGAGATGACCGGCATCATCGACTTCGAGGCCCAGGTGGGCGCGGCCCGCGCGGCTGCCGCCGCCGGTGGCGAGCCCGCCAGCGGCTCCGCGAACGCGCAGTGAGACGGATATGAGGCAAGAAGAGGGGCTCTGGCATCGCCTCGACGTCGTCGCCCGCAGCATCTCGCCGTTCTTCGTGACCCTGCTGCTGGTGCTCTTCAGCCTGGTGCCCCTGCGCATCGCCGACCTGTCGCCCATTGTGCCGGCGTTGGCCCTCATTGGTGTGTTCTTCTGGTCGGTCCACCGTCCCGACCTGATGCCGATCTGGGCGGTCTTCATCATCGGCTTCGTCCAGGACCTGCTGACCGGCAGCGTCCTCGGCCCCGGCATCGTCGGCCTGTTGGCCGTCCATGCTCTGGTGGTGTGGCAGCACCGCTTTTTCCTGGCGGCCTCCTTCGCGGTCATCTGGTGCGCCTTCATGCTGGTCGCCGCCGCGTCCCTGGCGGTCACCTGGCTGCTCACCTGCATCGCCATGACGGCCTACGTCGATCCGGCGCCGCTGTTCTTCCAGTACCTCGTGACGACCGCCTTTTACCCCTGCCTGGCCTGGGCCTTCCTGCGCGGCCAGCGGCTGTTCCAGCAGCGTTAGGCCAGGGCAGAGGGGAGCGACGCGATGCTGCAGAAGAATGAAGACAACGAACGCCAAAGGTCATTCTCGCGCCGCGGCCTGCTGCTGGGCGGCGCGCAGACGCTGCTGCTGGCAGGCTTGGCGGCGCGCATGTACTACCTGCAGGTGATCGAATCCGATCGCTACAGGACCCTGGCGGAAGACAACCGCATCAGCCTGCGGCTGCTGCCGCCGCCGCGCGGGCGCATCCTCGATCGCTTCGGCCTGCCGCTGGCCAGCAACCGCCAGAACTTCCGGGTCGTCCTGGTGCGCGAGCATGCGGGCGACGTCGAGAGGGTGCTGAACGCCCTGTCGCAGATCATCGAGCTGGATGAGCACGACTACAAGCGGGTGCTGCGCGAGGTTGCGCGCAAGCGCAGCTTCGTGCCGGTCACGGTGCGCGAAAACCTGACCTGGGACGAGGTTAGCCGGGTCGAGGTGAACGGGCCGGAACTGCCCGGCGTCACCATCGAGATGGGCCAGATCCGCGACTATCCCTTCGCCGACTCCATGGCTCACATCCTGGGCTATGTCGCGGCGGTGGCCGAGCGCGACCTGACCGGCGACCCCTTGCTGGAATTGCCCGGGTTCCGCATCGGCAAGAATGGAATCGAGCAGAAATACGACACGTCGCTGCGCGGCAACGCCGGCACCAAGCAGGTCGAAGTGAACGCCTACGGCCGCGTCATCCGCGAACTGAAGCGCGAGGAAGGCAAGCCGGGCGACGAACTGGTGCTGACCATCGATGGCGGTCTGCAGACCTTCACCCACCAGCGACTGCAGGGCGAGGTCAGCGCTTCGGCGGTGGTGATGGACGTGGAGAACGGTGATGTGCTGGCGCTCGCGTCGGTGCCCAGTTTCGATCCCAACGCCTTCAACATCGGCCTTTCCGTCAAGCAGTGGAACGACCTTATCAACGATCCGCTGCATCCCTTGACCAACAAGGCCATCGCCGGGCTCTACGCGCCGGGCTCGACCTTCAAGATGGTCGTTGCCTTGGCCGCTCTGAAGGCCGGAATCAGCCCCGATCATCGGGTGTTCTGCCCCGGCCACATGACCCTCGGCCGCTCGCGCTTCCACTGTTGGAGGAAGCACGGCCATGGCTGGGTCGACATGCATGACGCCATTCAGCATTCCTGCGACGTTTTCTTCTACGATGTCTCGCGCAAAGTCGGCATCGACAACATCGCGGCGATGTCCAACCTCTTTGGCCTGGGCGACAAGGTCGGTCTGGACCTCAACGGCGAAAAGGGCGGCGTCATCCCGACGCGCGACTGGAAGCTGGCAAACATCGGCGAGGCCTGGCAGGGCGGTGAGACGCTGATCGCCTCGATCGGCCAGGGCTTCGTGCTGACCACGCCGCTGCAGCTGGCCGTCATGACGGCGCGCATCGCCAGTGGCCGCCAGGTGACGCCGCGGTTGACCCGCGGCGTGCGCGCAGACAGCGAGCCGCCGGTCCTCGCCGCTGCCGGCGCCGCGCCCGCCGAAAGCGCGATGCCGGCCTTCCCGCCGCTCGACATCCCGCTCGAGCACCTGAAGGTGGTGCGCGAGGGCATGGACCTGGTCAGCAACAACCCGCGGGGCACCGCGTTCCGGGCGCGCATCGAGGAAGAGGGCATGGAACTGGCCGGCAAGACCGGCACCGCACAGGTCCGCCGCATCAGCATGGCCGAGCGCGCCGCCGGCGTGACCAAGAACGAGCAGTTGCCCTGGCGCCGCCGCGACCACGCGCTCTTCGTCTGTTTCGCGCCGGTGCACAAACCCCGCTACTGCTGCGCTGTGGTGGTTGAGCATGGCGGTGGCGGCTCCGCGGTGGCGGCCCCGATCGCGCGCGATATCCTGCTGGAGACCCAGCGCCGCGACCCGGCGGGCCGACGCTCGCTGCCGATTGTGGCGACGACCCAGGTGGCGGAGAACGGGTGATGCCGGCGGACGTCTTCCTCTCCACCCGCAACCCGGAAATGAAGCTGCGCCAGAAGATCTGGCAGCTGAACTGGGGCATGGTGCTGTTGCTCTGCCTGGTCGCCGGCGTCGGTTTCGCGATGCTTTATTCGGCGGCCAACGGGGCGTTCGATCCCTGGGCCTCGGCCCAGATGATGCGCTTCGGTCTCGGCTTCACGATCATGATCGTGGTCGCACTGGTCGATATCCGCTTCTGGTACCGCTACGCCTATTTGATCTACTTCGGCAGCTTCGCCCTGCTGGGCGCGGTCGAGGTGATGGGCGACATCGGCATGGGCGCGCAGCGCTGGATCGACCTCGGCTTCGTGCGCCTGCAGCCCTCCGAGATGATGAAAGTAGCCCTGGTGCTGGCACTGGCGCGCTACTTCCATGGGCTTTCCATGGAGGACGTCGGCCGGCCGCTGCTGCTGTTGCTGCCGCTTGGCATGGTGATGGCGCCGGCCGGGCTGGTTCTGAAGCAGCCGGACCTCGGCACCGCCGGCATGCTGATCCTGGCTTCCGGCGCGGTGTTCTTCTCCGCCGGCGTGCGCTGGTGGAAGTTCGCCCTGCTGATCGTTGCCGGCCTCGCCAGCGGGCCGGTCGCCTGGGGCTTCCTGCACGACTACCAGAAGGACCGGGTGCTGACCTTCCTGAACCCGGAGAACGACCCGCTGGGCGCCGGCTACCATACCCTGCAGGCGATGATCGGCTTCGGCTCCGGGGCGATCACCGGCAAGGGCTTCATGCAGGGCACCCAGAGCCACCTGAACTTCCTGCCGGAAAAGCAGACCGACTTCATCTTCACCATGCTGGCCGAGGAATTCGGCCTGGTCGGCAGCCTCACCCTGCTGGTGCTCTACTTCCTGCTGCTGGCCTATGGCTTTGCCATCGCCTTCAGGGCGCGCAACCAGTTCGCCCGTCTCCTGGCCTTGGGCCTGACCACCAACCTGTTCCTCTACGTCTTCATCAACATGGCCATGGTCATGGGCATGTTCCCGGTGGTCGGCGTGCCCCTGCCGCTGGTCTCTTACGGCGGCACCGTGCTGCTGACGGTGATGGCGTCGATGGGGCTGGTGATGTCCTGCTATATCCACCGCGACGTGCGCATCTCCCGCCGCGGCACGGCCGAGGTCTAGGCGGCCCGGTGGCCCCCACCCGCGGCCCCACCTGAGGCCCCGGCCGTCGGTTTTGGCGCATTTCAGGCAATAGGGCCTCGACAAAGGGTCCGGGACTTGTTATCACCCCGCATCCCGGCGGTAAGGCCGTTCTCCGGCCCGTTTCCGTTGACCCCGAATTCCGGGGGCCGCGTCACCAAAAGCGGCAGTTTTCGGGGCGCCCCAGGTGGTTTGGGGTGGCTCTTCGGGGGGCGCATAGCTCAGTTGGTAGAGCAGCTGACTCTTAATCAGCGGGTCCAAGGTTCGAGTCCTTGTGCGCCCACCAAATTTTCAAGCACTTATCGGCAGGTGGTCAGAACTGTCCAAGTTTCGATGACTTGGACAGTCCAGGTTTCGTTCGCAGGGCGTTGCCTTTCGTCCGTCGACTAAGTCGCTGCGGCAACCTTCTGCGCCACCTACTTGATCCGGAAGTGATTGCGGATCGCCAGCAGCGCCAAGAAGATCAGAACTGCCGACAGTGGATACTGCAGCAGTCCCCAGGCGGTAGCGCCGTCGGGAATGACGGGCGTGAAGCTCTCAGGCAACCGGCTGGGCTGACCGCCGTTCGACGGCTGAATGCCGTAGAGGCAGGCGTAAATCTGGTTGAGTTTTTCTCCCGGTAGCCCCCCCAAAATCAGCAGTCCTTTGTGAACCGAGAGGAAGAGCGCGTCCAGCCAGGGCGTTACCGAGCCGGCGACACAGGCAAGCGGCGTCGCCTCCACATCGCTACTGCTCAACCGATAGAACAGCCAATCCACCAAAGGTGAGGACTTACCTTCGAAGCGGGGGTGTAGGCTGAGGTATCGGTCTGTGAAGAAGACAACGCTTGCCGAGAGCCACAGCAGAGGGCGCAGTATCGAACGGCCGAAGTCCGACAGCAGCTGGTAAATGACACCGAACCAGAACGCCGCGTGCCAAGGTTTGTCCTCGCTCCAGCGGCGCGCCAGTAGCTCGCCCCGAAAGAACCTTAGCTCGCGCGCGTGATCGTGGCCCTGGATCGCGAGGCGCTTCAAGGCGCGCCAGCGCGCGGCGAGGAGCGCCTTCCCCACCCGGGTCCGGGTTCGCCGCCAGAAGCGCCGCGGCTCGATACGAAGATCGTCGAGCCGCGGCGCTTCTGCGAAATGAGCCTGAATGAAGTCAGGCACCCGGCGGAAGGTGGTGCCGGCGAGCGAGAACACAGTCTTTACGTCGATGGCAAGGAAGCTGGCGTCTTCCTTGAACTCCGCGCTATCGAAGGATGTAGAGCCTTCGAAAGCGGCTAGCTCGAACACCGCGATGTCTCCGAATTTCGCCCCGCCGAACCACGTGTCGCCTGAGAAGGTCGCCTTTTTGAAGTACGCGCGGCCCGTGAATTTTTCATCGCCGAATCGCGCACCTCCGAACTGCGCGTCGTCCGAGAAGGTCGCCGCATTGAACACACCGATTTCTCTGAATTTCGCCCCCGTGAACACCGCGTTGCCCGAGAAGGTCGCCCCTATGAACTCCGCGCGGCGCGAGAAGGTCGCCCCCGCGAACCACGCAAGGCCCTTGAATTCCGCCCCGTTAAACCACGTGTCGCCCGAGAAGGTCGTCTCGTCGATGAACCGCGCGTCCCCCGAGAAGATCGCCTTATCGAACCGCGCGTGGCCCGAGAAGGTCGCCCCGTTGAACCACGCGTCGCCAGAGAAGGTCGCCTCCGCGAACCCCGCGTCCCCCGAGAAGGTCGCCCCGTTGAACCACGCGTCGCCCAAGAAGGTCGCTCCCTCGAACTCCGCGGTGCCCGAGAAGGTCGCTTTCCGGAAAGGAGCGTTGCCGCTGAAGGTCGCTTTTGTGAACTCGGCTTCACCTGGAAAGATCAACTGTTGAAAATCAGCGTCTTTTGGGAACTCCTGTTCAGCAAAATCGGCTTTCGCTGCATCGAGCCAATCTTTTGTCTTCCAACTTGGTTCTTCATCAAAGTCGGCTTCCTGCCAACCTCCTTCCTTCCGCAATCTCTCGCGGTCGGCGAGAAGCTTTTCCGCCCAGGCGTTCCAGGCATCACAGCCTTTGGCGAAAAGTGCGAGGGTCTCCTCCTGATTCATGCTGCGATTTCAGCTTTCGTCCATCGCGATCTGGTCGGCAGCCTGAATTCCTTCCTAATCGATGAGCTGCTGGATCGCCCCGCCGCCCATGCCGCTTCCAGCAGCAGGACCACCAGCCGGAGACCGATGCAGCCATACAGCATAAGCCCGGGGGGAACATTGTCGAAAAATCGCAGTGGTTTGATCTTCATTGATTAGGTTTGCGAATTCCTGGAATATCTCCGAGGTGGCTGCTCCGGTGGGACTCGAACCCGCATCTCCCGGTCTAAGACTGCCGGGGCTCTATCCAGTTGAGCTACGGAGCTCCGGGGCGTCGACATGCTGTGAACCGCCGTCGCCCGATACACCACTCTTTGCGCTGGGGTCGGGTCTGACGACTCGACCCCGAGTCGCATACCCAAGCTAGCGTGTAATCTGCTTCGGTGCACCACACTCAAAGACTGGGAAAAGCGGGGATAACGGCATCGCAAGGCTTTGCAGCTGCTGTGGTCGACCGACGACCAGCTGCATCTCGACCTCGCGAGCTTTCAGGTGCTTCGCCACGACAATCAGGCGCACCTCGACCTCGCGAGCTTTCAGGTGCTTCGCCACGACGACCAGGCGCACCTCGACCTCGCGAGCTTTCGGGTGCTTCGCCACGACGATCAGGCGCACCTCGACCTCGCTCACCTTCAGGTGCTTCTCTAGGGTGGCCAGCTCCAGCAGGTGCTCCGGGAACACTTGATGCTGGTTAGATATTTGATTCTATTGAGTTATGTTCTGACTCTTAATCAGCGGGTCCAAGGTTCGAGTCCTTGTGCGCCCACCAATTTCTCCCCATTAGATTAGGTCATTAGGATGGTTGCCCCTGCAACCGTCCCCCTCGGCACGTGAGGCGGCCCAACGCCTCACCGACGCGCAGATCGAAGCCCTGGCCGCCTACTACGCGGCTTTCTAGGGATGCTTTCTGAACGTGACGACGCGGTAGAGGTACCAGCCGACGAGCAGGACGATCACCGCGTTGGAGACCGGGTTGGTCCACGCGCCGATCAGGCGGTACTGGTCGCCCAGCCAGTAGCCGACACCGGCCAGGAAGCTTGTCCACACCACCGTGCCGAGGCCGGAGTAGAGCAGGAAGCGCCCGACGCTCATGCTGGCGATGCCGGCAGGCACCGAGATCAGCGTACGCACCGCCGGCACCAGGCGGCCGATGAAGACCGCCTTGCCGCTGTGGCGGTTAAACCAGCGGCAGGCCTTGTCGACGTCGCGCGGCTGCACCGTCATCCAGCGCCCGTAGCGGCGCGCCCAGCGCTTCAGCCGCTCGGCGCCCAGCCAGCGCCCGGCGAGATACCACAACGACGTGCCGGCCAGCGAGCCCAGCGAGCCGGCCAGGATCGCCAGCAAAAGGTTCATCTCGCCGCGCGACGAGGCGAAGCCGGCAATCGGCATGATCAGTTCCGAGGGGATTGGTGGAAAGATGTTCTCAATGAACATCAGAAGGGCTATCCCAAGATAGCCGGTGCTTTCGATGAAAGCAGTAATCGAGTCGAACATTGAGCCTGCCTCTCGGGAAGCAACGCCGTCTGCGGCAAATGGTTCGTTTCCGGATTGGTACCGTCAGGGAACCATCCGACACGCCCGCCGGTTTTCCGCAGGACAGAGGGAGTTTCCCCAGTTGAATGAAAAAGTCGAACTGTCTGCCGGAGGCGAGGAACTGACCGGCGCCGACATGGCGGCCGAAGCCGGCATCGGCCCGATCCTCTATTTGCGCGGCGTGGACGGCCCCATCGTCCGCCTGCGCGCGCTGGTGGTGTGCCGCGAGGCCGGGCCGGCGCCCACGCTCTCCACCGAAGCGCGCGGGTCCATCGCGGGACGCGCTTTGCTGCGCTTCGCCGGCCTGCACGCCTTGGCCTACGACTTCGAGCTGCCCCTCGCCACCGAGACCGGCTACAGCCTCGACGGTGTGCACTATCCGCTGCGCACGGATTTCATCGGCGATCTCCGCCTGGCCTTTGTCTCCTGCAACGGCCAGGAAAGCGACGACCGCAAGCGCGACATCGCCGAGCGCGATGCCTTGTGGCGCCGCCTCGCGCAGCAGCACGCGCAAGATCCCTTCCATCTGCTGCTCCAGGGGGGCGATCAAATCTACGCCGACGAGGTTGCCAACCTGCACGCCCGCGAGCGCCATCGTCCGGTCGCCGCCTGGCGCCGTCACCGCTCGGCAGATGCCGGCCCGCTGCGCGAAGCCATGCGCAAAGAGCTTTTCCTGCGCTACCTCGAACTCTACCGCCATCCCGACATGGCCTGGCTCATGGCACGGGTGCCGACTCTTGCGATGTGGGACGACCACGACATCTGCGACGGTTGGGGCTCGCTGCCGGCCGAGCGCATGGACTCGCCGCTCGGCCGCGCCATCTTCGAGGTCGCGCGCGAGTTCTTCCTGCTGTTCCAGTGCGCCGTCGGCGCTGAGGAGTCGCTGCCCGACCTCTTCCTCGACCCCGAGGGTGTCAGCCTCGGCTGGCACCTGAAGCTGCCGGGCTGCCACCTCGTCGCGCCCGACCTGCGCTCCGAGCGCCGCCGCGACCGCGTCATGGGCGAGCGCGGCTGGCAGGGCCTGCGCCACGCCTTGGCCGCGGCCGACGCCGGCCGCGTGCTGCTGCTTTCCAGCGTGCCGGCCCTCGGCCCGCGGCTCTCCTGGGTCGAGGCCGTCATGCACCTGACCCCGCGCATGGAGAAGTACGAGGACGACCTGCGCGATCAGTGGCAGAGTCGTGCCCACCGCCAGGAGTGGCGCGACTTCCTCGCGCTGCTGGTCGAGGTGCACAGCCGCGGCGCGACGCCGGTTACCGTCCTCTCCGGCGAGATCCATCTCGCCACGCGGGGCACACTGGCCGCCGCCGCCGGGCCGCTGCACCAGTTGGTCGCCTCCGGCATCACCCATCCGGCACCGGCGACGGCGTATGCCCGCGGCCTCGGCCTGCTGGCCAGGCTCGGCGCGTCGCCACTCCCCGGGCACCCCATTCGTCTGCATCCGCTGCCGGGCTGCCGGGCCATCTATACCGCCGAGCGCAACTACCTCGTCCTCAAGCGCCGTGGCGGGCAGTGGCTGGCTCACTGGGAACTGGAGCAGGGCGGCCCGACGCTGCCGCTCGCCCTGTAGCCTGGCGGATGCCGTGCCGCCGCCCGTGGCCGGCTCTTCGGTAAGTATTGCCCTGGCGAGACTTCCCGGCGGTGGCGGCGCTTGGATTCTCGTCGGATTCCGGTGTAATGCTAGAGGATGACACTGGTGTACCACGGCTGCAGAGTCCGGCGGGCGGCGGAAATTACGCAGCGGAATGGTAGAATCTGCAGCTGCCCCTGCTTGGAATTCTCCGCCCTGCCGGCCGGCGCGTCGGCGGAAAGCTAGGGGCGTGCCGGCTTTCCGCTTCAATTTGCGCGAACTGGGGGGCGCCTTCGGCGACCTCGGCACCTTCCTGCCGCACGTCATCTCCGTGCTGACCGTCGGCGGCCTGGCTTCCGGCGGCGTGCTCTTCGGCTTCGGCCTGTTCTACCTCTTTACCGGTCTCGTCTACCGCCTGCCGATCCCTGTGCAGCCGATGAAGGCCGTGTCGGCGGTGATCGTCACCGCCGGCTTGCCACCCGGTGCCGTTGCCGCCACCGGCCTCATCCTGGGCGCGGTGCTGCTGGTGCTGGGACTTACCGGCGCCATCGACCGGCTGGCGCGCGCCGTGCCGGCTTCGGTGATCGCCGGCCTGCGCCTCGGCATCGGCCTCAGTTTCGCCTGGTTCGGCGTTACGCTGATCGCCGAAGCGCCCTGGCTCGGCGGTGCCGTGCTGGCACTGCTTGCCGGGCTCACTCTGGTGCCCGGCTGCCCGGCGACGCTGGTCGGCCTCGCCATCGCGCTGCTGGCCGGCCAGGTCGGCGGTCTGGCGCCGTCTATGGGCGCGCTGTCGCCCGGTTTCTCGCTGCCGGGAATCGTGCTGCCGAGCTTTGCCGAGATGGGCGCGGCCCTGCAGATGGCGGTGCTGCCGCAGATCGCGCTCACCATCACCAATGCCGTGATCATCACCGCGGCGCTGGCCCGCGGTCTCTATCCGGACGGCGGCGCGCGCGTGTCCGAGCGCAGACTCTGCCTGACCTCGGGTGCTGCCAATCTCCTGCTGGCGCCCTTCGGCGCCCTGCCCATGTGCCACGGCGCCGGCGGCCTGCAGGCGCATCATCGCTTCGGCGCGCGCAGCGGGGCGGCGCCGCTGCTGCTCGGCGCCCTCTGCCTCATACTCGCGCTGTTCTTCTCCGATGCCGCCCTCGGCCTGCTGGCGATGATCCCGCTGCCGGCGGTCGGCGCCTTTCTTGTCCTCGCCGGGGCGGAGCTGGCGATCTCCAAGCGTCTCTTCGACGCCCGGCCGGACTGCTGGCCCGCCATCGCCTTGACAGCGCTCGGCACCCTGGTCTTCGACGCGGCCGTCGGCCTGGCGATCGGCTGGACCATCGAGGTCGGCCGCGGCTTGGCGCGCCAGGTTTTCGAGGGCCGGCGCTCGCCGCGGAAGTGATCCGGCGGAGCGCCGACGGAGCGCAATGGCGGAAAACGGCCCTTCTCGCCGTCCTCCCGGAACCCTGCCGGCGAGATTGAACAAACCCTTAATCCGCCAGCGAAAATAACGAAAAAAATTTCTTGCATCCGAACCCGTCCGGGCATATTTACCCCCTGCCCAAATTCGCACGTGCCCGTGGTCGCTCCCACGACGCCCAACGACCTCCGGTCGACAAGGCGGGGCTCTCCAACGCTACGGAGGGCCGAGCGGCTTAAAGCAACGACGTAGAGGGCTTTTTTGGTCTCTGCCGGCTTTCCAAAGGCCGGGGTTACTGAAGAGGCAGCTACATCCTTGCCAGCCGTGCGGACCGGGTCTCCCGTTCCAATCGAAGGCAGAACTTCGGGGTCGCGACGACCATGCCGATATTCGGCGTGAGCGCGCGACGGTCGGTACGCACCCGGGCCGCCGTCTCCATAGCGGTGGAACTCTCCAGGCAGCAGCCGACACTTGTTGGACGTCGATTTACGGGAGAACCCGATGACCGACCGCATTCGTGAGTTCCTGCGTACCCACCGCAACGACGGGCCCTGCCTCGTCGTCGACCTGGAAGAGGTGCGCGAAAACTTCCGCGCCTTCGAGAGCGCGCTGCCCGACAGCCGCATCTTCTATGCCGTGAAGGCGAACCCGGCGCCGGAGATCCTCTCCGCGCTGGCCGCCATGGGCTCCTGCTTCGACTGTGCCTCGATCCCCGAGATCGAGGCCGCGCTGGCCGCCGGCGCGACGCCCGAGCGCATCTCCTTCGGCAATACCATCAAGAAGGAGCGCGACGTCGCCGCTGCTTTTGATCTGGGTGTGCGGCTCTTCGCCGTCGACTGCCTGCCGGAAGTCGAGAAGATCTCCCGTGCCGCCCCGGGTGCGCGCGTGTTCTGCCGCATCCTCTGCGACGGTGCCGGTGCCGACTGGCCGCTGTCGCGCAAGTTCGGCTGCACCCCGGAGCACGCCCCCGACGTGCTGGAGGCCGCGCACCGTGCCGGTCTCGTTGCCGCCGGCATCTCCTTCCACGTCGGCTCGCAGCAGCGCAACACCGAAGCTTGGGACGCGGCCATCGCCAGCGCCAGTGCGATCTTCCAGATCATGGCGATGCGCGGCATCCGCCTGACCCTGGTGAACCTGGGCGGCGGCTTCCCGGCCCGCTATCGCGGCGACGAGCCGGCGGCGAACCTCTATGGTGTCGCCATCCGCGAGTCCATCCTGCGCCACTTCGGCAACCGCGTGCCCGAGACCATCATCGAGCCGGGCCGCGGCATGGTCGGTTCCGCCGGCATCCTGAAGACCGAGGTCGTGCTCATCTCCAAGAAGGATCCCTCCGAGGACACTCGCTGGGTCTTCCTCGACATCGGCAAGTTCGGCGGCCTGGCCGAAACCATGGACGAGGCGATCCGCTATCCGATCCGCAGCGAGCGCGACGGCGCCGAGGCGGGGCCGTGCGTCATCGCCGGCCCGACCTGCGATTCCGCCGACGTGCTCTACGAGAAGACGCCCTACCTGCTGCCGCTGTCGCTGGAGATCGGCGACATGCTGTTGTTCGAGGGCACCGGCGCCTACACCACCACCTACAGCTCGATCGGCTTCAACGGCTTCGCGCCGCTGCAAGCCATCGTCATCTGACGCGCGGGGAGTTCCGGGCGATGCTGACGATCGACGAAGAGGTGCCGGGCGAAACCGGCGCCCGCGAGGCGCTGCTCGACCATGCCATGGGTCCGGAGCGTTTCGCCAAGACCTCGCAGCGCCTGCGCGACGGGCGCCTGCCGGAACTGGCGCTGGCCGCCCGCGAGGGTGGCCGGCTGGTCGGCACGGTGCGGCTGTGGGCGATCTCTGCCGGCCATGGTCACGGCAAGGGCGCTGGCAGTCTGCTGCTGCTCGGGCCGCTGGCGGTCGCGCCGGAGCGTCAGGGCGAGGGCATCGGCGCCCGCCTCATGCGCAGTGCTCTTAACCGCGCGGCGGCGACCGGCCACGGCGGCGTGATCCTGGTCGGAGATGCGCCCTATTACCGCCGCTTCGGCTTCAGTGCGGCGCTGACCGAGAACCTTGAGATGCCCGGGCCGGTGGAGCGTCACCGCTTCCTCGGCCACGAGCTGCGGCCCGGCGCGCTTGCCGAGGCCCGCGGCCTGGTGCGTGCCGCCGGTGCCTGGCATCCGGCCGCCGCTTCCTTTCCGCTGCCGCTCACCGGCTCGGCCGGCGCGGTATCCCGCAACATGACCGTCATCCGGCAGCCTTTGAACTGACGCGAGAATTCGCGCAAGCTGCCGCTTTGTAAGTCGGCCCCCGACCTAGGCGCCTGCGGCCGCAGGTGTCGGGGGCCGAAACAGGGAGTTTTTTGCCATGACCACACCTTGGCCCGATTACGGCGCCATCAGCGGCCCCATTGTCATGATCGGCTTCGGCTCCATTGGGCGCGGCACCCTGCCGCTGATCGAGCGGCATTTCGATTTCGACAGCAGCCGCTTCGTCGTCATCGCTCCGGACGACAGCGACAAGGCCCTGCTCGACGAGCGCGGCATCCGCTTCATCCAGGCGGCGCTGACTCCGGACAACTACCGCGACATGCTAATGCCGCTGCTGACGGCCGGCGACGGCCAGGGCTTCTGCGTGAACCTCTCGGTGGACGTCTCCTCCCTGGACGTCATGAAGCTCTGCCGCGAGCTCGACGTGCTCTACATCGACACCGTGGTCGAGCCCTGGGCCGGATTCTATTTCGACGAGGGCGCCGATCCCGGCCAGCGCACCAACTTCGCCCTGCGCGAGACGGTGCGCCGGGAAAAGGCGCGCAACCCCGGCGGCACCACCGCGGTTTCCTGCTGCGGCGCCAACCCCGGCATGGTCTCCTGGTTCGTGAAGCAGGCTCTCCTGAACATCGCCGGCGACACCGGTGTCGACGCGGGCAACCCGCAGAGCCGCGAGGACTGGGCGGCACTGATGCAGCGCCTGGGCGTCAAGGGCGTGCACATCGCCGAGCGCGATACCCAGCGCGCGCGCGAGCCGCGGCCGATGAACCAGTTCTGGAACACCTGGTCGGTGGAGGGCTTCATCTCCGAGGGCATGCAGCCGGCCGAGCTGGGCTGGGGCACCCACGAAAAGTGGGTGCCGGCGAACGCGCGCGGCCACGAGGACGGTGAACGTCCGGCGATCTATCTGCTGCAGCCCGGCGCCGATACCCGGGTGCGCTCCTGGACGCCGACCGCGCAGGCGCAGTACGGCTTCCTGGTCACTCACAACGAGGCTGTCTCCATCGCCGACTACTACACGGTCCGCGAGAACGGCAAGCCGGTGTTCCGCCCGACCTGCCACTACGCCTACCATCCGTCCGATGTTGCAGTCTTGAGCCTGCACGAGATGTTCGGGCGCGGCGGCGAAGCGCCCAAGACCCACAAGATTCTCGACGAGAATGAGATCGTCGACGGGGTCGACGAACTGGGCGTGCTGATCTTCGGCCACGCCAAGAACGCCTACTGGTACGGCTCGCAGCTCTCGATCAAGGAAACCCGCAAGCTGGCGCCTTACCAGAACGCCACCGGCCTGCAGGTTTCCTCGGCAGTGCTGGCCGGTATGGTCTGGGCGCTGGAGAACCCGAAGGCGGGCATCGTCGAGACCGACGAGATGGATCACGTGCGCTGCCTTAAGGTGCAGCGTCCGTACCTGGGACCGGTCACCGGCGTCTACACCGACTGGACGCCGCTTTGCAACCGCCACGGCTATTTCCCCGAGGACCTCGACTCCGCCGACCCCTGGCAGTTCCGCAACATCCTAGTGCGGTAAGCCACGATGCCTGAGGCGGGCCGCGCCCCGTCCGGTCCATTTTGTGTAGGACATTGCAGCTAAACATCCTGGATGATCCGGTGTAGCCTGAGCCTCACGGGCCGCAGTGCATCCGGGGGTATCCGCCTTGACTTTCGTCGTCGGCTCTCAGGATCCGAGGTTCCAGCGTGCCTTGGGAACGCTGGAGGAGGCGCAGTCCTGGGCGCTGGCCCGGCGCCTGGCGGATGGTGAACTGAACTGCTGCAACCCGCTGATGGCGAGGCTTGGCAGCCCACCGCCGGTGATGGTCTGGAACCCGCGGCCCGATGACATGGAGGAGGAGGTTCTGCGCTTCCTCGCCCAGTGGTGGGCGCAGGCGGTGGCGGCCTCCGGCGCCCCTCCGCCTCCGGAAATGGTCGATCCACTGGCGCTGCGGCCGGCGCTGGGCGCCATCTCGCTCCTCGATGTGCTTGACGGCGGCCAAGATTTCCAGATGCGTCTGCATGGCAGCGAGATCAGCAAGACCCTGGACATCGACATGACGGGCATGAGGATGGGCGAGATGGCCGTGCCGTTCATCGCCTTTCTGATGGTGACCTACCGCGCGCAGCTGCTGCGCCCCGAGCCGCTGCTGCTGCGCTACACCCCGGCGATGGAGTTCTTTCTCTCCGCCTGGTGGCGCATCGGCCTGCCGCTGGTGCGCGACGGTCAGGTCGTCCGCCTGCTGATCGGTATGGTGCGCGCGCCGCGCCAGGAGGATCTATAGGCAAAGCGCCGGCGCTGCTCGTAGGTTTTGAGTGCGACGGCACCGCGGATCGTTCCCGACCGTTCCAGCCCTTTCCAGACAGTCCGACGCGTTGAGGGGCCGGTGCGACGTCGGTGCCCTCATCGGTTTCGAGATAGAGGGCAGTGCCCACGCCAATCTCTTGTACCGATGTCGTCGGTTTGTGTCAGTGGGCCTCTTGCATCTGGCGGAAGCGCCGCGCGTTGGGGCAGAAGCTCGGCGGATCCTGCAGCACGCCGTCTTCCGTGGCCCGCAGCCAGGTGCTGCAGTTTTTGGCCCGCCCGCAGGTCATGCAGATGTGCGCCGCCTGCATCATCGTGATGCCGCAGCGATCCCGCGCCATGTACGCCGGATTGACGCCGCAGCGCTCCATCATCTGGCCCATCAGCTTGCTGCGGACTTCCAGGCGGGAAAGAAAGGTGGTCATCGGGCGGCTCCCTCTAGCAGTCCGCCCATTCTCCGGCTTTTTCGATGCCCTGCTTTGCGCTGGATCAAAGACCGGGAAGAAGCGGCGGCTTACCCGCCGGCCACCGCGTCGCCCCAGGGGGACAGCGGCTCAGTGGCGCCGTGATTCTCGCCGCCGTCGCGCAGCACACCCGCCGGACAGGCGAAAGCGAAGGGGTAGGGCGCGCGCCTTGTCGTCACCACCCGGTTGTCCCGCGCCAGGGTCTCCAGCACGGCGGCGGCCAGGCTGTCGTCGGCGATGACGGTATCGCCGCCGGAAAGGTCGATGCGCGGATGATGGAAGGCGGCGTCCAGGCTCATACCGAAATCGGCCAGGAAAGAGGCGAGCTGCGCCACCGCCGGCATGATCTTGCGGCCGCCCGACGCACCCAGCGCAAATCGCTTTCCGTCCGCTTCACCGATCAGGGGGCAGACGTTCATCAGGCAGCGCTTGCCGGGCGCCAGCGAGTTCGGCTTTCCCGGCTCAGGGTCGAACCACATGATGCCGTTGTTCAGCAGCAGTCCGGTCGAGGGCGAGACCACCCGCGATCCGAAGGCCGACAGCAGAGTCTGTGTGACGGCGATCATGTTGCCGTCCCTGTCGACGACCGAGAAGTGGGTGGTGCAGGCCGGTGCCCACGGGTCCTCGTTATCGCCGTCGTTCTCCAGGCGCTTGGCGTAGGCGGCTTTCAGGGCGGCGGCGTAGGCCGCGTAGGTTCCGCCTTCGGGCGCCTTGCCCGGCGTGACGGCGTTTTCAAGGCGGGAGAACACATCCGCGATGGTCGGCCCGGCGGTCAGATGGGGCGTCACGTGGAAGCGTGCCTCGCGGTAGCCGAAGCTGAGCGGGTCCTGCCACTCGGCGTGGTAGGCCCGGAGGTCGGCAAGCCGCAGGGAGCCTCCCTTGGCTTCGACGTCCTTTGCCAGGGCCGCGGCGAGGTCGCCGTCGTAGAGCGCGCGCGGTCCCTCGTCGGCGATGGCCTGCAGGCTGGGCGCCATGGACGCCATGTCGATGCGCTGGTCGCTGAGGGCCGTCCAGTTGGCGACGCGCGGCCATTGTCCGTCGGCCAGGAAGCGCGCCGCCGCGTCGGGATCGCGCGCCAGGCTGCGCGCCGCGCCGGTGATCTGCAGGGCGACGTACCAGTCGACCAGGAATCCTTCGCGGGCCAGCGCGATGGCGGGTTGCAGCAGGTCCTTCCACGGCAGGCGGCCATGGCGCGCGTGCGCCTTGCCCAGGCCGTCGACCACGCCCGGCACGGCGACGGCGGTGGCGCCCATCACATTACGGTCGTCCAGCACCGCCTTCCACGGGAAGAGGTCGCCCGAGGACTCCGCGCCAGTCAGCGGGAAGTCGGCGGGGTCGAGGCCTGCCGGCGCGCGCATGCCGTAGAACAGCGCCTCGGCCTTGCCCGCCTCGGCGTCCCACAGCATCGCCGCGCCGCCGCCCGCCGGCCCGCTCATCCAGGGTTCCACCACGCCGATGGCAAAGGACGTCGCGACCGCCGCGTCCACCGCGTGGCCGCCCGCCTTCAGCACCTCGGCGCCGATCTCGGCGGCCTTGCGGTGCTGCGCGGCGACGATGCCGTGGGGCGAAACGGTCGCCGGCTTGCGGGTGACCTGGGCACGGGAAAACGAGGACATGGAGACTCCGGCGAACGACTCGGGAAAAGACAGGGTGCAAAGGCCAAGCTTACAGGCTTCTGTTAGCCGCGCCCAAGCCTCAGCCGTCGGCGGCCAGTTGCACCAATCCGCCCAGCGGGATGATCTCCTTCGACTTCCGCGTCCAGGGATTTTGCTGCCAATCGCCATACCAGCGCGTCACGTGCAGGCCGGCCTCGGCGATCAAGCCTTCCAGCTCTTCCTTCGGCGTGAAGCGGATCTTGGAGGTGGCGGTCAGGTGCTTGCCGTTGCCGGCGACGCGGTAGTGGGACTCGTAGGTGACGATGCCGCTTGCCGGGTCGTGAGCCACGTCGTTCCAGGCTTCGACCGTGCCGAGGGTCTGGTGCTCGACCTCGTGCCGCGACTCCTCCGGCACCCACGTGCGCCATTCCTCGGCGCTCGGGTTGCGGCTGTCGAAAACGAAACTGCCGCGCGG
The DNA here is from genome assembly GCF_037652055.1 of Pelagibius sp. 7325. Classification (NCBI taxonomy): domain Bacteria; kingdom Pseudomonadati; phylum Pseudomonadota; class Alphaproteobacteria; order Rhodospirillales; family Rhodovibrionaceae; genus Pelagibius; species Pelagibius sp. 7325. The sequence goes on along the minus strand of NZ_JBBKAH010000001.1, from coordinate 167,073 downwards.
GTTCAGGTGCCGCGCGATGGTCCGCAGCGCCGCAAGCTGGTCCTCCGGCGTCAGGAAGACCTGGAAGGCGTGGCCGGTCAGCACGATGAGGTCGAAGCGGCGGCCGAGATCCAGCGTTCGCGCGTCGGCCTCCACCCATGCCACCTTGTCACCGCCGAGCCGCCGCCGGGCGATCTCCAGCATCGAGGCGGCGGGGTCGGCGCCGGTGACGGCGCAGTCCGGAAAGCGCTGCGCGATGCCTGCCGCCAGCTCACCGGTGCCGCAGCCGAGATCCAGCACCGAGCGCGCGTCGGCGGCCAGCCCGGCGCAGAAATCGAAGTCGGCACGCCAGCCGTTCTCCAGGTCGTAGAACTGAACGAGTTCGGGATCGTCGTAAAGGCGGTCGTCGATAGGCAAGGGGGCGTCGGCCTCGGGTGTTGCGCGCGCGGTTCAGTCGTTGGCGTGGCGCAGCCGCAGACGGTCGAACAGCACCGCGACGATGATGAAGCTGCCGACGAAGGTACCCTGCCAGAAAGTGCTGATGCCCAGCAAGATCAAGCTGTTGCGGATCACCTCGATGAGCGCCGCGCCGACCACGGCGCCGAAGGCGGTGCCGATGCCGCCGGCCAGGTTGGCACCGCCGATCACCGCCGCGGCGATAACGGTCAGCTCCATGCCCTGGCCCAGGTTGGTGGTGACGCCGCCCAGCCAGCCGACCTCCAGCACGCCGGTGATGCCGGCCAGCAGCGAGGCGGACATGTAGACCGAGATTTTCACGCGGCGCACCGGGATGCCGGTCATGGTCGCGGCTTGCTCGTTGCCGCCGATGGCGAAGATGTGGCGGCCCCAGCGCGACCAGCGCAAGGCATAGCCGGTCGCCAGTGCGAGGGCGACCAGCACGTAGACCGGATGGGGGATGCCGAAGGTCGACCCGCCGCCCAGGGTCAGCAGCGCCTGGTGGTCGGGCCCGAATTCGTAGACCATCTTGTTGTCGGACAGCACCATGGCAAGGCTGCGCGCCACCGACAGCACGCCCAGAGTCACCACGAAGGGCGGCACCTTCAGGTAGGCCACCATGACGCCGTTGAACAGGCCGACCCCCAGCGACGCCAGCAGCGCCAGGGGGATCGCGACATAGATGGGCCAGCCGGCGGCCATGGTCATGCCGGTGACCATGGCGGAGAGCACGACAACCGAGCCGACCGACAGATCGATGCCGCCGACGATGATGACCGCGGTCATGCCCAGCGCGACGATGCCGACGAAGGCGAAATTGCGCGTCACGTTGAAGAGGTTGCGTTCGGTCGCGAAGGTATCGGTGGCCAGCGACAGCGCCGTGCAAGCGATCACAGCGGCGAGAAACACCCAGAAGGTCTGCCGGCTGACCAGCCAGCTCAGGGGATTGCCGTGCATCTGCTTGCCGATGGCCTGTTCCAGCCCCGCCATCGCGCCGGTCTCTTCGCCCGCCATGCCGCCTCCACGCTCTTCGGCTCTGCTCATGGCTGTCTCTTCTATGCCGTTTCCATCAGGCCGTCTCGAGAGCGCCGGTGATCAGCGCCGTCACTTCTTCCGGGGAACTGTTGCCGATCGGCTTGTCGGCGACCTTGTGGCCGCGCCGCAGCACGACGATGCGATCGCAGACCGCGAAGACGTCGGGCATGCGGTGGCTGATCAGCACGACCGCGATACCGTGATCGCGCAGGCGGCGGATGAGGTTCAGCACCTCGGCCACCTGGCGCACGCTGATTGCCGCCGTCGGCTCGTCCATCAGCACGATCTTCGGATCCGACAGGCGCGTGCGGGCGATCGCCACCGCTTGGCGCTGGCCGCCCGACATGCGCCGCACCAGGTCGCGCGGCCGGGTTTCCGACTTCAGTTCGGCGAACAGCTCGCCGGCGCGCTGGTACATCGCCTTGTAGTTCAACAGGTGGAAGGGGCCGATGGTCTTCGTCAGTTCGCGCCCCAGGTAGACGTTGGCGGCCGCCGTCAGGTTGTCGCACAGCGCCAGGTCCTGGTAGACGATCTCGATGCCGGCGGCGCGCGCATCGGCCGGCCCGTGGAAGGCGACGCCGCGCCCCTCGATCGCCATCTGGCCGCTGCTCGGCGGGAAGTTGCCGGCGATGATGCGCACCAGGGTGGACTTGCCGGCGCCGTTGTCGCCCATCAGGCCCACCACCTCGCCGGAGTGCAGGGCGAGGGAGATGTCGTTCAGCGCCCGGATGGCGCCGAAGTGCTTCGATACGGCGGACAGCGTCAGGGTGGTCATCGGCCGTTACCCCTCCCCGGAGGCCCGTGCCAGGGCTTATTGCTTGTTTTCCCTGCCGTCCCCCTTACGCCTGGCGTTCAGGGGCGTCAAACTCAAGGGGTGGTCTCTCGCGCTTTCATTGCATCCGCGAAGGGCCGCCACCGGGGCCCAGTTCCTTTTCTTTCCAAAAGTATAGCGTGGTCGCCTCGCGGTCGTGGCGGGGCGCCGCGCATTGCTCTGCAGCACCGATTACCTCTGCAGATTGTACAAATCAAATTGACTAATCAAAATTAGCAGGATTAGTCTGGTAGCGCTATCGTCCTTCTGGCGGTGCTCTTTCATCGCCGACGAAACAATGCCGGGACGGGCCCCGCGATCGCCCGCCTGTAGCTGTGCGACTCCTTCTGTTTGATTGAGATGGCCCGGAGCATCCGACGACCGGGCAACGATCCAAGAAAGGCCTGGTCACCAGGCTGATAACAGCGGCGGCGCAATGGCCGCGCACGACATGGGAGGAAAGTTCTATGGTGCTGAGAAACCCGCGCGTCGTCTTGGCGGCGGCGCTGCTCTCCATCCTGGCTGCCGGTGCCGAGGCCCAGGACAAGAAGACCCTAGCTATCGTGGTCAAGGGGCTCGACAACCCCTTCTTCGAACAGATCAACCTCGGCTGCAAGAAGTGGCTGGCCGAGAACCCCAATTCCGAATACGAATGCCTCTACACCGGCCCGGCCTCCAGCGCCGACGAGGCCGGTGAGGTCCAGATCGTCGACGACCTGCTGACCCGTGGCGTCGACGCCATCGCCATATCGCCGTCCAACGCGCCGGCCATGGCGAACCTCATCCGTCAGCGGGATCCCTCGATTCCCATCATGACCATCGATGCCGATTTCCTCGCGAAGGATACGGCCCTGCGCGAGACCTACCTCGGCACCGACAACTACCTGATGGGCGTGAAGATGGCCGAGCATGCCATGAAGCTGAAGCCCGAGGGCGGCACCGTCTGCCTGCAGCTCGGCAACGTGGCGGCGGACAACATCAATGCGCGCGCCGCCGGCTTCCGCGACACCATCGCCGGCGAAAAGGGCGTCGACCGCCTGAGCGGCCAGAACGGCTGGGCGGAGATCAACGGCTGCCCGCTCTACACCAATGACCAGGCCGACCTCGCCAACCAGCAGATGGCCGATACTTTCACCGCCAACCCGGACCTCGACGCCTTCATCCTCGTTGGCGGCTGGGCGCAGTTCGCGCCGCAGGCCTACGCCCAGGTGACCGATCAGGTGATGGACAAGCTGAAGAGCAAGGAACTCGTGATCGTCGCCGGCGACACCCTGCCGCCGCAGATCGAGGCCCTGAAGGCCGGCCGCAGCCATGTGCAGATCGGCCAGCGTCCCTTCGAGATGGGCTACAAGGCGCCCTCGGTGATGATCGAGCTGATCAAGGGCGCGCCGACCAGCGACCCGCTGTTCACCGGCCTCGACGAGTGCACGCCGGACAATGTCGACAGCTGCCTGGCGAAGTAAGACTTCAACTCCCTGTTCCCCCCTCAAAGGGCGCCTCTTCCGGGGCGCCCCTTTTTTTGAGGAGTGGGACGCCTACCTGCCGCTCAGCAGGTCGTAGAGCGTCAGCGCCACCACTTCGGTCGCGTTGTAGAGGTCGTCCAAGGGCAGGCGCTCGTCGGCGCGGTGGGCGTTGGCTTCCTCGATGGTGTGGGGGCCGGCGCCGTAGAGCACGGTGGGAATGCCGGCCGCCGTGTAGTGGCGCGCGTCGGTGTAGAGCGGCACGCCCTTGGCCTCGACGCGCTCGCCCATCACGGCGGTGGCGCGCTCGGAGAGCCGGTCGACCAGTGTCTGGCCGCCGTCCAGCGGCGTCAGCGGAGCCGCCAGCAGGATGCGGCGGATCTTCACCGCGATGCCGGGGAAGGGCTTGGCCGCCGCTTCGATGAGGCCGCGCAGTTCCTGCTCCACCGCATCCGGGTTCTCCTCCGGGATCATGCGGCGGTCGAGGCGCAGCCTCACCTTGTCGGGCACCACGTTGGTGTTGATGCCGCCGGAGATGAGGCCGACGGTGCACTGCGGGCTGCCGATGCCGACGATCTTCGAGGTCTTGGCGGCGAGGCCGTTGCGCCAGCTGTAGAGCGCGCTCAGCACCGCGTTGGCGGCCTCCAGCGCGTCGTGGCCGGTGAACGGCATGGCGGCATGGGCCGACTTGCCGGTGACGGTGACTTCCAGGTGCAGGCAGCCGTTGTGCGCCGTCACCACGTTGTAGGAGAAGCCGGCGCCGATGGAGAGGTCCGGCTTGGTGAGGCCCTGGTCGATCAGCCAGCGCGGGCCGATCTCGCCGCCGGCTTCCTCGTCGTAGGTGAAATGCAGCTCGATGGTGCCGTTCAGACCGGCGCCCGCCTTGGCCGCCGCGTCCAGCGCGATCAGGGCATAGGTATAGGTCGCGAAGTCGGACTTGGAGACGGCGACGCCGCGCCCGTACATCCAGCCGTCGACGACCTCGGCGCCGTAGGGGTCCTTCGTCCAGCCCTCGCCCGGCGGCACCACGTCGCCGTGGGCGTTCAGCGCGATGGTGGGGCCGCCTTTTCCGAACGTCCGGCGCACGATGAGGTTAGTTGCGCTGATCATGCCCGCCGCTTCGACGGTCTCCTGCGGCACCGCGTGGCGCTCCACCGTGAAGCCGAGGCCCTCCAGCAATTCCGCGGCGCGCTCGGCGTGGGCGCGGCAGTCGCCGGGCGGATTGTCGGAGGGCACCTTCACCAGCTCGGCGAGGAACCGCGTCTGTGCCTCACGGGCGTCGTTCAGAGTGTCGGCGATGGTGGCTTCGAAATCGCTCATCAGGGGATACTCAGCGGAAGTTCGGGCGGAAGTTCGGATCGAAGTGTTCGAGGAAGTCGAGGAACACGCGGGCGGCCGTCTCGGCGTCTTCTCCCGTGATGCTCTCCAGCGGATTGTGGCTGATGCCGCCGCCGCAGCGCACGAACAGCATGGCGATGGGGCAGAGCGCGGAAAGCGCCATGGCGTCGTGGCCGGCGCCGCTCGGCAGCCTCAGCGCGCGGATGCCCTGGCGCTGGGTGGCGGCATCCAATTGGTCTATCAGGCCGGGGTGGCAGGCGGCGGCGCCTTCCTCGTAGAGCAGTTCCAGATCGAGCTCCAGGTTGCGGCGCTTCGCGATGGCCTGCAGCTTCTCCTTCACCGAGGCGACGGCGGCGCGGCGCTGCTCGTCGGCGGGCGCGCGCAGGTCCAGGGTGAAGGTCACCTTGCCGGGGATCACGTTGATGGCGCCCGGCGCGGCGGCGATCCGCCCGGCGGTGGCGACCAGGCCTTCCTCGGCCGCAGCGCGCTGCTCGATGGCGGCGATCATCTCGGCGGCACCGGCCAGCGCGTCCCTGCGCAGGTGCATCGGCACGGTGCCGGCGTGGCCGGCCATGCCCTCGACGGTGATGGCAAAGCGGCTGGCACCGTTGATGGCGGTGACGGTGCCGACCGGCAGGCCTTCGGACTCCAGAACCGGGCCCTGCTCGATGTGCACCTCGACGAAGGCCAGCACGTCCTCGGCCTTGCGCGCCTCGCCGGCGATGGCCGAAGGGTCGCAACCGAAATGCTTCAGCGCGTCGTCCAGGCGGATGCCCTCGGCGTCGGTCACCGACAGCACGGCGGTGTCGATGGTGCCGGCGATGGTGCGCGAGCCCGAGAGCGTCGTCGGGAAGCGCACGCCTTCTTCGTCGCCGAAGGCGATGACCTCGACGGCGAAGGGCAGGCGCTTGCCGCGCGCGTCCAGGTCGGCGATGCAGGCGATCGGCAGCGCCACGCCCAGGTTGCCGTCGTAGGCTCCGGCGTCGCGCACGGTATCGATGTGCGAGCCGGTGATGAGCGTCTTGGCGCTCGTGGCGCCGTCCTCGTGGCCTTCCGCCTCGTAACGTCCGACCACGTTGCCGACGGCATCGATGCGCGCGCTCATGCCGGCGGCGCGCATGGCGGACTTCACCGCCTCGGCGCAGGCCTTGTGCTCGGGACTGAGGAAGACGCGGGTCAGCTTGTCCTCTTCCTCGCTGAAGTGCGCCCAGCCGTCGACCATCGCCTTGATCCAGGCGCCGGTGCCGGCCAGGGATTCCGTGGAGAGGGTCATGGCAGCAGGTCCTTCAAGCGTAGCAGGGCGATCTTTTCGATCTCTTTGAGGGCGGTGGCGAACTCCGCCGCCGAGTCATTGTTCAGGCGGCGCTCGAAGGCGGCGAGGATCTTGTCCTTCGTATGCCCCTTCACCGCCATGATGAAAGGCAGGCCGAACTTTGCCTTGTAGGCTTCGTTCAGCGCGGTGAAACGCTGGCGCTCGGCGTCGCTCAGCATGTCCAGGCCTGCGGAGGCCTGCTCTTTCGATGATTCCGCCGTCAGGCGCCCGGCCCGGGCGAGGCGTCCGGCAAGGTCCGGGTGCGCGGCGATGAGCGCGCGCTTCTGTTCGTCGCTGCCGGCCCGCATGGCCAGGACCATGGCCGCGTGCAGCCCTTCCGGCGTCCACGGCAGCACCGGCAGGCCCGCCTCGAAGGCCGCTTCGGCGACCCAGGGCGAATGCTCGAACACGCCGCCGAAGCGGGCGACGAAAGCCGCGCGGTCCTCTATCGCCACCCTGGTCACGGCTTGTGCTTGTCGTGCCAGTGGCGCGCGATGTCGATGCGCCGCGCCGGCCACACGCCATCATGGGACATGACGTAGTCGAGAAAGCGCTTCAGCGCCGCGGCGCGTCCCGGCCGCCCGGCGAGTCGGCAGTGCAGGCCGACCGACAGCATCTTGGGCTGGCCGGCCACGCCCTCAGCATAGAGCATGTCGAAGGAGTCCTTCAGATAGGCGAAGAACTGGTCGCCCGAATTGAACCCCTGCGGCGTGGCAAAGCGCATGTCGTTGGAGTCGAGCGTATAGGGCACGATGAGGTGCGGCCCCTTCGGTCCCTCAACCCAGTAGGGCAGGTCGTCGGCATAGGAATCGGCGGAATAGAGGAAGCCGCCTTCCTCCATCACGAGCTCCAGGCTGTGGATGGAACTCCTGCCCGTGTACCAGCCCAGCGGCCGGGCGCCGGTCACGTCGGTATGGATGCGGATCGCCTCGTTCAGATGCCGGCGCTCCTCGTCCTTGGTGAAGTCCTTGTATTCGATCCACTTCAGGCCATGGGAAGCGATCTCCCAGTCCGCACGCTGCATGGCGGCGACGGCGGCGGGGTTGCGCTGCAGGGCGGTGGCGACGCCGTAGACGGTGACGGGGATGCCGGCGGCGGTGAACAGGCGATGCAGGCGCCAGAAGCCGGCGCGGCTGCCGTACTCGTAGATCGACTCCATGTTCATGTGGCGCTGGCCCGGCCAGGCCTGGGCGCCGACGATCTCCGACAGGAAGGCTTCCGAGGCGGCGTCGCCGTGCAGAATGGAGTTCTCGCCGCCTTCCTCGTAGTTGATGACGAACTGCACCGCGAGGCGGGCGCCGCCGGGCCACTGCGGGTCGGGCGGCGTCTCGCCGTAGCCGACGAGGTCGCGCGGATAGTCGCCGGTCGCAGTCTTCTTCATGGTCCCCTTCTTCTGCCGCCCGCCCAGGCTGACCCCCGGATCATAGTAACGCGGACGAAGGCGGCTGAATTTGCATGTTTTTTTTGAAACTGCTTCCGGAGGGAGTAGTCTTCCGATAGCCGCCGCGAGCCGCAAGAATGAGCCGCTTCAGAAGGTCCGCGGCGGCACTCCAGGATCCTCTAGTCAATCAGGTTCCGCCCGTAAAGGGCAAAGGAAACCTCAAGAAACGCGGCCGGACCCGGGCAGGAGGGGATCGACAAGGTGGCGAATGACGGTAAAGCGCCGGGCAAGCTGACGACCCACGTGCTGGATACGGCGGGCGGGCGGCCCGCCGCCGGGGTCAGCCTCGATCTTTTCCGAATTTCTGACAATCGCCGTGATCATTTGTGCTCCGCCGAGACCAACGCGGACGGCCGCTGCGACGGCCCGCTGCTGGAGGGCGCGGCCTTTGCCGCCGGCGCCTACGAGCTGGTTTTCCATGTCGCCGAGTATTTCCGCCGCCAGGGTGTGGATCTTCCCGACGAGCCTTTCCTGGACGTGGTGCCGATCCGCTTCGGTATCGCCGAGCCCGGCCAGCACTACCACGTGCCGCTGCTGATCTCGCCCTACGGCTATTCGACTTACCGGGGGAGCTGAGGGGCATGCGCGGCGAGATCCAATTCCTGCTGGATGACGCTCCGCGCCGCCTCGTCACGCTCGACCCCACCATGACGGTGCTGGACTACCTGCGTCAGGTGGAGCACCTGACCGGCACCAAGGAGGGCTGCAACGAGGGCGACTGCGGCGCCTGCACCGTGGTGGTTGCAAAGCCGCGCGACGGGAGGCTGCGCTACCAGGCGGTGAATGCCTGCATCCAGCTCGCCGGCTCGCTGGACGGCTGCCAGCTCCTCACCGTCGAGCACCTGGCTAAGAGCGGCAAGTTGCACCCGGTGCAGCAGGCCATGGTGGATTGTCACGGTTCCCAATGCGGCTTCTGCACCCCGGGCTTCGTCATGTCGCTCTTTGCGATGACCCGCGACCACGAGACGGTGCCTGACGAAGACGTAATCGACGAGATCCTGGCCGGCAACCTCTGCCGCTGCACCGGCTACGCGCCCATCGTGCGCGCCGCGCAGCAGGCCTATGAACACGATCCCTGCGCGGACGCCTTCGCCGCCCATGCGCAGGCGACAGCCAAACGCCTTGCCGCCATGCAGGACGGTGAACCCCTCGTTCTGGAGGACGAGGCGGGCGAGCGGCGATTCTATGCGCCGGCGCGGCTGGACGACCTCGCGGAGCTCTATGAAAGGGCACCCGAGGCGACGCTGGTTTCCGGCGCCACCGACGTCGGCCTCTGGGTCACCAAGCAGCTGAAGCGCCCGCAGACGGTGATCTATACCGGCCGCGTCGCCGAACTGCAGAGGATCGAGGAGATAGACGGCGCGCTGGAGATCGGCGCCGGCGTCACCTACAGCGACGCGCGGGCACTCATCGCGCGGCACTACCCCGACATGGGGGAGGTGATCCGCCGCCTCGGCTCGGTGCAGATCCGCAATACCGGGACCCTCGGCGGCAACATCGCCAACGGCTCGCCGATCGGCGACTCGCCGCCGCTGCTGATCGCCGCCGGCGCCACGCTGCACCTGCGCAAAGGCAGCGCGCGGCGCGCCCTGCCGCTGGAAGACTTCTTCCTCGACTATGGCAAGCAGGACCGCGCGCCGGGCGAGCTGGTCGAGCGCATCACGCTGCCGCTGCCAGCGGCCGGCAGCGTCTTTCGCGCCTACAAGGTCTCCAAGCGCTTCGACCAGGACATCACGGCGGTCCTCGGCGCGTTCAATCTCAAGATCGAGGGCGGCAGGGTGACAGCGGCGCGGCTCGCCTACGGCGGCCTCGCCGGCATCCCGAAGCGCGCGGCGGCGGCCGAGGCGGCGCTGATCGGGCAACCCTGGACCGAAGAAACGCTGGCGGGCGCCATCGCGGCCCTGGCCGAGGACTTCCAGCCGCTGACCGACTGGCGCGCGGGCGCCGCCTACCGCCTGAAGGCGGCACAGAACCTGCTGCGGCGCTGCTTCATGGAGACGACACAGCCGGAGACGGCGACCCGTCTGGTGGGGGTGGGGGCCTTTACCGGCTAGAGGGCTTTGCGCCGCGTCCCGCATGATGGGATCATGGCGGCGGAAAAGAAGAAGACGAACGACCGGCGCAACAGCCGGCACGAACAGGGGGCTCGAGCGTGAGCGGGCAGACGGCTGAGACGGCTGAGACGGCGAAAGCCGGGCGTATCAGGGGCGGGGTGCATACCCCCCAGCGGCACGACAGCGGCCACAAGCACGTGGCCGGCGCCGCCGCCTATGTCGACGACCTGCCGGAGCCGCAGGGCCTGCTGCACCTCTGCCTCGGCCTCTCCACGGCGGCGCATGCCCGTCTGCACCGGGTGAACCTGGAGGCCGTGGCGGCCGCCGAGGGCGTTGAGCTGGTGCTGACCGCCGCCGACGTTCCCGGCGTGAACGACATCTCCCCGACCCACCGCCACGACGAGCCGATCCTGGCGGAGGGTACGGTGCACTATGCCGGCCAGCCGATCTTCGTGGTGGCGGCCAGGACCCGTGATGCCGCGCGTCGCGCCGCCCGCCTGGCCGAGATCGACTACGACCCGCTGCCGGCGGTGCTGAGCTACGAAGACGCCAAGGCCTCCGGCGCGCTGGTGACCGAGCCGATGACCCTGAAGCGCGGCGACGTAGAGGCGGCGCTTGCGAAGGCGCCGCGCCGCCTCAGCGGACAGATGGCTCTCGGCGGGCAGGAGCACTTCTACCTGGAAAGCCAGATCGCGCTCGCCATCCCCGGCGAGGACGACGAGGTCACGGTGATCTGCTCGACCCAGCATCCGACGGAGATCCAGACCATGGTCGCCGGGGCGCTGGGCGTGCCGGCCAACGCTGTGACCACCCAGGTGCGCCGCATGGGCGGCGCCTTCGGCGGCAAGGAGACTCAAGGCAACCTCTTTGCGGTCGTGGCGGCACTGGTCGCCAAGAAGACCGGGCGCGCCGCAAAGATCCGCCCGGACCGCGACGACGACATGGTGATCACCGGCAAGCGCCACGACTTTCTCATCGACTACGATGTCGGCTTCGACGACGACGGGCGCATCCGTGCCGTCGACATGACCTATGCGGCGCGCTGCGGCTGGTCGGCGGATCTCTCCGGGCCGGTCACCGACCGCACGCTGTTTCACGCCGACAACTGCTACTACTTTCCGGACGTGCGCCTCGCCTCGCTGCCGCTGAAGACCAACACCTGCTCGCACACGGCATTCCGCGGCTTCGGCGGGCCGCAGGGCATGATCGGCGGCGAGCGGATCATCGAGGAGATCGCCTACGCACTCGGCAAGGATCCGCTAGACATCCGCAAGGCCAACCTCTACGGCCCCGGCCGCGACATCACGCCCTACCACCAGCAGGTCGAGGACAACATCGCGCCGCAGGTCATCGAGAAGCTGGAGAAGGACTGCGACTATCAGCAGCGCCGCGGCGAGATCCGGGCGTTCAACAAGACATCTCCCGTCCTGAAGCGCGGCATCGCGCTGACGCCGGTGAAGTTCGGCATCTCGTTCACGCTGACGGCCTACAATCAGGCCGGCGCGCTGGTGCACATCTACCGCGACGGCTCGGTGCACCTGAACCACGGCGGCACCGAGATGGGACAGGGGCTCTACACCAAGGTGGCCCAGGTGGTGGCCGAGGCGTTCCAGGTCGACATCGACAAGGTGAAGATCACCGCCACCTCCACCGGCAAGGTGCCCAACACTTCCGCCACCGCTGCATCCTCCGGCTCGGACATCAACGGCATGGCGGCGCTGGCCGCCTGCACCGCCATCAAGGCACGCCTTGTCGACTTCGCGGCGGAACACTGGGAGGTGCCGAAGGAGCAGATTGAGTTCCTGCCGGGCCGGGTGCGCGTCGGCAATCAGGAGATCCTGTTCCCCGAACTCATCGAGGCCGCCTATATGGGCCGCGTCTCGCTGTCCTCGACCGGTTTCTACAAGACGCCGAAGATCCACTGGGACCGCAAGGCGGGCAGGGGGCGGCCCTTCTACTACTACTCCTACGGCGCCGCGGCGACGGAGGTCATCGTCGACACGCTGACCGGCGAGTACCGCATCCTGCGCACTGACATCCTGCACGACGTCGGTGCATCGCTGAATCCCGCGCTCGACATCGGCCAGATCGAGGGCGGCTTCGTGCAGGGCGCCGGCTGGCTCACCACCGAGGAGCTGTGGTGGGACGACAAGGGCCGCCTGCGCACCCATGCGCCCTCGACGTACAAGATCCCCGCCTGCGGCGACCGCCCGCGCATTTTCAACGTCGCGCTGGTCGAGGACAGCCCGAACCGCGAGGAAACCATCTTCCGCTCCAAGGCGGTGGGCGAGCCGCCGCTGATGCTGGCGATCTCGGTGCTGCACGCGCTCTCCGACGCCGTCGCGTCGGTGGCCGACCATCGGCTCTGCCCGCGCCTCGACGCGCCGGCGACGCCCGAGCGCATCCTCATGACCATCGAGCGTCTGCGCGAAGAAGCCGCCGCGCTGGAGGGCAGGCGGGCATGACGGCCGCGCGCCTTGAGGTCAAGAGCGTCAGCAAGCGCTTCCCCGGCGTGCTCGCCAACGACCGGGTGGACTTCGCCGTCGCGCCCGGCGAAATCCACGCCCTGTTGGGTGAGAACGGTGCCGGCAAGTCGACGCTGGTGAAGATGATCTACGGCGTGCTGCACCCGGACGAGGGCAGACTTTTCTGGAACGGCGAGGAGGTGAGCATCGCCGATCCCCACGCCGCCCGTGCGCTGGGCATCGGCATGGTGTTCCAGCACTTCTCGCTCTTCGAGGCGATGACGGTGCTGGAGAACGTCGCCCTCGGCATGGACAGGTCCGAGGACAGGCGCGCCCTGGCAGAGCGCGTGCGCGCGGTCTCGCAGGCCTATGGCTTGCCGCTCGACCCGGAGCGCGACGTCTATACCTTGTCCGTGGGGGAGCGCCAGCGCATCGAGATCGTGCGCTGCCTGCTGCAGAACCCCAAGCTGCTCATCATGGACGAGCCGACCTCGGTGCTGACGCCGCAGGAGGTCGAGCGCCTGTTCGAGACTCTGCGCCAGCTTGCGTCAGAAGGCGTGTCGATCCTCTACATCTCCCACAAGCTGGAGGAGATCAAGACGCTCTGCGACCGTGCCACCATCCTGCGCGGCGGCAAGGTGGTGGCGGCCTGCGACCCCAAGGCGGAGACCGCCAAGTCCATGGCCCAAATGATGATCGGCGCCGAGTTGAAGACGGTGACCCGCCGTCGCAGGGGTGAACCGGGCAAGCCGCGCCTGGAGGTCGAGGGCCTGTCGCTCGCTTCCGAAGAGGTTCACGGCACCGACCTGAAGAACGTCTCCTTTGCCGTCCACGCGGGCGAGATCTTCGGCATCGCGGGGGTCGCCGGCAACGGCCAGAACGAACTGCTGCAGGCGCTCGCTGGCGAGCGCCTGGCCGACCACCCCTCCGCCGTGCGCCTCGACGGCGACGGCGTCGGCCGGCAGGACGCGGGCCGTCGCCGGAAACGGGGTCTCTGTGCGGTGCCGGAGGAGCGTAACGGCCACGGTGCGGTGCCCGGCATGACGCTTGTTGAGAACACGATCCTCAGTGCCCACCACCGCATGGGCCTGCTCTCCTCGATCTTCATCCGCGCCGGTGCCGCCGCGCGCTTCGCCGCGGAGATCGTGCAGGCCTTCGACGTGCGCACGCCGGGTGTCGCCGCGGCGGCGGGCAGCCTGTCCGGCGGCAATCTGCAGAAGTTCATCGTCGGGCGCGAGATCCTGCAGAAGCCGACGGTCCTCGTGGTCTCGCAGCCGACCTGGGGCGTCGATGCCGGCGCCGCCGCCACCATCCGCCAGGCCCTCGTGGACCTCGCCGCCGCGGGCGTCGCCGTAGTGGTGGTGTCGCAGGATCTGGACGAGCTGCTGGCGATCACCGACCGTCTCGCCGTCATCAACGTCGGCGTGCTTTCCAGCGCTATGGTGACCCGCGAGGCTTCGGTGGAGGAGATCGGCCTGCTGATGGGCGGCGTCCACGGCCTCGCGCCGGAAGAGGTCGCGGCCCGCGCCGCAGAGGAGGCCGCGCATGTCGCCTGACGCGACCGCCAAGGCCCCTTGGCTGAAGATCGAGCCGCGCCGCGAGATCACCCGCGGCCTGCTCTATTCGACGCCGCTGCTGGCCGTCGCGCTCACCGTGGTCACCGGCTTCTTCATCTTCCTCGCCATGGGCTACGATCCCTTCCTGGCGCTCTATCACTTCTTCGTCTCGCCGCTGCTCAGCTTCTACGGCTGGAGCGAGCTCTTCGTGAAGGCCGCGCCGCTCATCCTCATCGGAGTCGGCCTGGCGGTGGGCTTTCGCGCCAACGTGTGGAACATCGGCGCCGAGGGGCAACTCACCATGGGCGCCGTCGCCGGGGGCTGTGTTGCGCTGGCCTTTTGGGGCGAGGAGAGCGCTTTCACCCTGCCGCTGATGGGCCTCGCCGGCATTGCCGGTGGCGCCGCCTACGCGGCCGTTCCGGCCTTCCTGAAGACCCGTTTCGGGGTGAACGAGATTCTCACCTCGCTGATGCTCACCTACGTGGCGACGCTGTTCCTCTCGACGCTGGTCTATGGGCCCTTGAAGGATCCGATGGGCTTCAACTTTCCGCGGTCGCGCACGTTCGGCGACGAAGCCTTGCTGCCGATCCTGATGTCCGGCACGCGGCTGCATCTCGGCGCGCTGGTCGCCCTGGCGGTCGCCGTCGCGGGCTGGGTGATGCTCTCCTACACCATCATCGGCTTCCAGGTGCGCGTGCTGGGCCAGGCGCCCCACGCCGCGCGCTACGCCGGATTCTCCGCACCGAAGATCGTGTGGTTCTGCCTGCTGCTGAGTGGCGGCCTCGCCGGCCTTGCCGGGCTCTTCGAGGTGGCCGGCCCCATCGGCCGGCTCGTCCCCACGATCTCGCCGGGCTATGGCTTCACCGCCATCATCGTCGCCTTCCTGGGGCGCCTGCATCCCCTCGGTATCATCCTTTCGGGTCTCCTCATGGCGCTTTCCTATATCGGTGGCGAGGCCGCGCAGGTGGAGGTCGGCCTGCCGCAGGCGGTGACGGGCGTGTTCCAGGGGCTGCTGCTGTTCTTCCTGCTGGCGTCCGACTTCCTGGTGCGCTACCGCCTGCGCTGGCGCAGGCCGGCGGCTGCCGCGGCTCAACCCACAGCGGCGGAGTAGAGAGCATGAGCCCCGATATCATGGCCTCGGTCCTGCTCACCGTCATCAGCGCCGCCACGCCGCTGCTCTTTGCGGCGCTGGGCGAACTGGTGGTGGAGAAGTCCGGAGTCCTCAATCTCGGTGTCGAGGGCATGATGATCCTCGGCGCCGTCTGCGCCTTCGCCGTCACAGTGACCACCGGCTATTCCGGCCTCGGCCTTCTTGCCGGCGTCGCCGCCGGCATGGCCATGGCCTTCATCTTCGGCGTCCTCACGCTGACGCTGGCCGCTAACCAGGTGGCGACGGGCCTCGCGCTCACCATCTTCGGCCTCGGCTTGTCGTCGCTGATCGGTGCCGGCTTCGTCGGCATCCCGGTGGCGCCGCTGCCCAAGCTCGCCATTCCCGGCGTTAGCGACCTGCCGCTGGTCGGGCCGCTGCTCTTCGGCCACGACGTTCTGGTCTATCTCTCCATTGTTGCCGTCGCCGCCGTCGCCTGGTTCCTGAAGGCCTCGCGGCCGGGCATGATCCTGCGCGCGGTCGGCGAGTCCGACGTCTCGGCCCACTCCATCGGCTACGACGTCATCGCCGTGCGCTACCGGGCGGTGCTCTTCGGCGGCGCCATGGCGGGCCTCGGCGGCGCCTTCCTCTCGCTCTCCTACACGCCGCTGTGGACCGAGGGCATGACGGCGGGGCGCGGCTGGATCGCGCTGGCCCTGGTGGTCTTCGCCTCCTGGCGGCCCTGGCGGCTGCTCGCCGGCGCCTATCTTTTCGGCGGCGTCACCATCGCCCAGCTCTACACGCAAGGCGCCGGCGGCATCGGCATTCCCTCCCAGGTCATGTCGATGCTGCCCTACCTGGCAACCATTCTCGTACTGACGATCATCGCGGCGGGGCCCTGGAAAGGGCGGCTCAACGCGCCCGCTTGCCTTGGCAAGCCGTTTAGGCCATCAACGTAGCAACGCATTCGCACACATAAAGGAGGCTTCTCATGTTCAAGGACCTGTCGCGCCGCCGTTTCCTGGCGGGCAGCACCGCGGCGGCGGGCGCCCTCTCGCTGGGTGGAGCGCTGGGCGGCCCCCTGGGCGCCGGATCTGCGCTCGCCGCCGATCCGCTGAAGGTCGGCTTCGTCTACGTCGGCCCGATCGGCGACTTCGGCTGGACCCACGGCCACGACCTCGGCCGCAAGGCGATCGAGGAACACTTCGGCGATGCCGTGAAGACCAGCTACGTGGAGAGCGTTCCCGACGACGGGCCGGACGCCGAACGCGTCATCCGCCAGTTCGCCTCCTCCGGCCACAACCTGATCTTCACCACCTCCTTCGGCTACATGGACCCGACGATCAAGGTGGCCAGGCAGTTCCCCGACGTTAAGTTCGAGCACGCGACGGGCATTCAGACCGCCGACAACGTCTCGATCTACAGCGCGCGCTTCTACGAGGGCCGCGCCGTCATCGGCACCATGGCCGGCCACCTGACCAAGACCGGCAAGTTCGGCTACATCGCCTCCTTCCCGATCCCGGAGGTGGTGCGCGGCATCAACGCCTTCATCCTGGCCGCCCGCAAGGTGCGCCCCGACGCCGAGATCAAGGTGGTCTGGGTGAACTCCTGGTACGACCCGGGCAAGGAAGCCGATGCGACCAAGGCGCTGATCGACCAGGGCTGCGACGTCATCACCCAGCACACCGACAGCCCGGCGCCGGTGCAGACCGCCGCCAGCCGCGGCGTGTGGTGCTTCGGCCAGGCCTCCGACATGACCAACTTCGCGCCCGACTGGCACGCGACGTCGATCCTCGATGTCTGGGGGCCGTACTACATCCAGCGCACCCAGGCGGTGATCGACGGCACCTGGAGCACCGCCGCCACCTGGGACGGCTTCAAGCAGGGCATGGTCGAGATGGCGCCGTACAATCCGAAGCTTCCGGCGGAAGTCGTTGAGGCGGCCGAGAGCGTGCGCAAGGCCATCATCGCCGGCGACCTGCACCCCTTCACCGGCCCGATCAGCGACCAGAAGGGCATGGAGATGGTCCCCGCCGGCCAGACCATCCCCGACCAGGACCTCCTCGGCATGGACTGGTACGTCGAGGGCGTGTCGGCGTAAGCCGCACGCTCCACGCAGCCGAAAACGCGAAACGGCGGGGCCACAAGGTTCCGCCGTTTCTGCGTTCACACGGCGTCGAGGTTTCCCTGCGCCAGCATGGTGTCGATGATCTCGGAGTCGCTGGTGCCGAGGGAGGACAGGTCCGTACCCGCCAACGTGATGCTCGCCGTGGCGCCGCTGCCGCCGGCGCCGTCGGCATCGATGGTGACGGTGGTATCGCCGCCGTCCTCGCCGTGCAGTGTGTCGTTGCCGGCACCGCCGCGCAGGGAATCGTCGCCGGCCAGTAACCAAATGGGCCAACGGTGGGCCCGGGAGATGAAGCAATTGTGACGCAAGGATCGGACGCGCGGAGACCGGATTTCTGTTAGCGCCTCAATGTCGCCGGCGTCTTCCCCGCCACCTGCTTCTCAATCTCCTCCGCAAATCTCACCACCGCAAAATCGGAAAAAGCCTTCACCCGCGCGGGCAGCAGGCGGCGGTGCGGGTAGAGCACGCTGAGGGCGACGGGCTCCGGCGGGAAGTCCGGCAGCACCGGGACCAGGCGGCCGTCCTTGAGGTCGTCGGCCACCTCCCACAGCGGCTTCAGCACGATGCCGCGGCCGGCCAGCGCCCAGCCGGTCAGGATGTCGCCGTCGTCGGCGTCGAAGCCGCCCTGCACGGAGAAGGTCTGCGGGCCGTCGGGCGTCTGCAGGATCCAGCGGAACTGCTGCGAGCCGGGAAAGCGCAAGAGCAGGCAGTTGTGGTCGAAGAGGTCGTCGGGCGTCCGCGGGGTGCCGCGCTCGCTGAGGTACGCCGGCGCGGCGCAGAGCAGGCGCTCGCAGTCGGCGATCTTGCGGCTGACCAGGGAGGAGTCCGGCAGGATCGCCATGCGCACGGCGACGTCGACGGACTCTGTCAGCAGGTCGAGCAGGTGCTCGGAACAGCGCAGCTGCAGCGTCACCTTGGGATGCAGCGCCTGGAACTCGGGGATCAGCGGCGCCAGGATGCGGCGGGTGAAGCCCAGCGGCGCCGTCACCCTCAGCGAGCCCTGCGGCGCGCCGCCGGCGCCGGCCACCACCGTCTCGGCGCGCTCGACGGCGGCCAGCACCTCCTGGCAGGCTTGGTAGAAGGCGACGCCCTGCTCGGTCGGCTGGACTCGTCTCGTGGTGCGGTTCAAGAGGCGCACCCCGAGATGGCTCTCCAACGCCTGGATGCGGTGGCTCACCACCGCCGGCGAGAGGCGCAGCTGCCGCCCGGCCGCCGACATGGAGTCCTGCTCCACCACGCGCACGAAGACGCGCATGTTCTCCAGAAGGGACATGATCTCCTGCCGCCGTTCCCCTGTATCCCTGCCCGGTTTTCCGGGCTTGATTGTTGCCGCCAGTTTATTCGGCTTTGTTTGAAAGTCATAGCCCGGGGATGCCGTTTCCCGCCGCCCGCGCCCGCGCTAGCATGACCGGGCGCCGGCTGGGATTTCATAGGCGGGCGAAGTGTTTAAGCCGGGGGTGAGCGGCTGCCATGTGCCGGCCTCGCCCTTCGAGACGGGCCTTCGGCCCTCCTCAGGGTGAGGCGCGATACGAGAGATTGACCTCATCCTGAGGAGGCGCGTCAGCGCCGTCTCGAAGGACGAGGGCAATCCGGCACGGAACCGGGGAAGGGGATCAGCGCATGACCGGGATACTATGGGAGTGGGCCGAAATGGCGGTGCGCTGGCTGCACGTCATCGCCGGCATCGCCTGGATCGGCAGTTCCTTCTACTTCATCGCTCTCGACCTCAGCCTGAAGCAGCGCGCCGGCCTGCCCGAGGGCGCGGGCGGCGAGGCCTGGCAGGTGCACGGCGGCGGCTTCTACAACATGGTCAAGTACCTGGTCGCGCCGGCGCGCATGCCTGACGAGCTCACCTGGTTCAAGTGGGAGGCCTATACCACCTGGCTCTCCGGCATGGGGCTGCTGGTGCTGGTGTACTATCTCCAGGCCGAGCTCTTCATGATCGACGCCGGCGTGATGGAGCTCTCGCCGGCCATGGCGGTCGCGGTCAGCATCGGCGGCCTGGCGCTGGGCTGGCTCGTCTACGATCTCCTCTGCCGCTCGCCGCTGGGGCGCAGCGACACGGCGCTGGCGCTTGTCGGTTTCGTCTTCCTGGTGGCGCTCGCCTGGCTCTTTACCCTGGTGTTCAGCGGGCGCGGCATGATCATGCAGATGGGCGCCCTCATCGGCACCATGATGGTCGCCAACGTCTTCCTGCTCATCATTCCCAACCAGAAGAAGGTGGTGGCGGATCTCATCGCCGGGCGCACGCCGGAGCCGAAGCTGGGCCAGCAGGCCAAGCAGCGTTCGCTGCACAACAACTACCTGACCCTGCCGGTCATCTTCACGATGATCGCCAACCATTATCCGCTGGCCTTCGCCAGCCGCTGGAACTGGCTCATCCTTGCGGTGGTGCTGGTGATCGGCGCCGTCATCCGCCACTTCTTCAACGTGAAGCACAAGACCGGCAAGGGACCTCTCTGGACCTGGGGCGCGGCCGCTCTGGGTCTCGCCGCCATCGTCTGGCTCTCGGCACAGCCGGCGACCGAGGTTGAAGCGGCGGCGGCGGGCGAGGTCGATTTCGCGGCGGTCGAGAACGTCGTGCTCTCGCGCTGCTCCATGTGCCACGCCGCCGAGCCGCTGTGGGAAGGGATCACCGTGCCGCCCAAGGGCGTGGTCCTGGAAACGCCGGCACAGATCCGCGCTCATGCCCGCGCCATCCGGATGCAGGCGGTCGTGACCCATGCCATGCCGCCCGGCAACATCACCTTCATCGAGGAAGAGGAGCGCCGCGTTCTCGCCGCCTGGCTCGCCGCCGGCGCCCCGGCTTGGTAGGCTGGGGGATGCAAGGAGACACGACACTGCGTAGAACGCGCACATTCATTTCGCTGTCGTCCCGGGGCTTGACCCCGGGACCCATTGGCGTCGCTACGGGGCGATGCCCTGACACGCTTGCGTCGGTTGATCGTCGAGGGCAATGGGTCCCGGCAACAAGTGCCGGGACGACAGCGCTGGTTTCGGCAATGGCGGAACCGCGCCGATGACCGCCCCGATGACCGCCCCGACACGGGCGCTGCGCGGGCGCGTCCTCACCTTCATCGGCGATCCGGCGACGGAGGGCGACAAGGCCTGCCGCTACCTCGAGGACGGCCTCGTCCTCATCGGCGGCGGAAAAATCCTTGACGTCGGCGACGCGCGCGACCTGCTGCCGCGTCTCACGTCCCAGGTTCTCGTCGAGGGCTATCCCGGCGACCTCATCCTGCCGGGGTTCATCGACGCTCATATCCACTTCCCGCAGACCCAGGTGATCGCCTCTTACGGCGCGCAGCTGATGGACTGGCTGGAGCGTTATGCGCTGGTCGAGGAGCAGCGCTTCGCCGACCCGGAACACGCCGCCGAGGTCGCCGCCTTCTTCCTCGACGAGCTGGCGCGCAACGGAACCACCACGGCCGCCGTGTACGGCACGGTGCATGCCCAGGCGGCGGAAGCCTTCTTCCAGGAATCGCAGCGCCGCAACACGCGGATGATTGCCGGCAAGGTGCTGATGGACCGCAACGCGCCGGACGCGCTCACCGATACCGCGCAGAGCGGCTACGACGACTCCAAGGCGCTGATCGCGAAGTGGCACGGCACTGGGCGGCAGCTCTACGCGGTGACGCCGCGCTTCGCCATCACCTCGACCGAGGCTCAGCTCGAGGCAGCCGGCGCGCTGCTGAAGGAACATCCCGATTGTTACCTGCAGACCCACCTGAGCGAGAACCGCCGCGAGATCGAGACGGTGCACGAACTCTTCCCCTGGGCGGAGAGCTATACCCAGGTCTACGAGCGCTTCGGCCTGCTCGGCCCGCGCTCTCTCTTCGGCCATTGCATCCATCTCAGCAGCGGTGAACGCAGGCTGCTGAGCGACAGCGGTTCAGTCGCGGTGTTCTGCCCGACCTCCAACCTCTTCATCGGCTCCGGGCTCTTCGACCTGGCCGAGGCGCACGACCCGGCCCACCCGCTGCGCGCCGCCATCGCCACCGACGTCGGCGGCGGCACCAGCTATTCCATGCTGCGGACCCTGGGCGAGGGCTACAAGGTGCTGCAGCTGCAGGACCAGAACCTGCCGGCGCTGATGGGCTTCTACTGGCTGACCCTCGGCAACGCCCGCGCCCTCGGCCTCGATGACCGCATCGGCAGCCTGGAGCCGGGCAGGGAGGCCGACATCGTGGTGCTCGACGCGCGTGCCACCCCGGCCATGGCCCACCGGGCCGCGCGCATCGAGACTTTGGCGGAGGAGCTCTTCCTGCTGATGACCCTGGGCGACGACCGCGCCGTGCGCGCCACCTACATCGCCGGAGAAAAAGTGGCTGCGCACGGCTAGCAGGCTGCTGAAAATGGGCGCCCGGCCTGTGGTCCATCCTTCGAGACGGCGCTGACGCGCCTCCTCAGGATGAGGGCGGAGTATGAAATGATTGACCTCATGCTGAGGAGCACGCGAGAGCGTGCGTCTCGAAGCACGAGGTCAATCAGGCCCTCAGGACGTTTTCAGCTGCCTGCTAGCCTTCTCTCGGCAGCCGGTGATAGACCGCTTCGACGCGGTTGCCGTCGGGATCGAGCAGGAAAGCGGCGTAGTATCCGGGATGGTAGTCGGCGCGCAGGCCCGGCGGGCCGTCGCAGGTTCCGCCGTTGGCAAGTCCCGCCGCATGGAACGCGTCGACCGCCTCCCGGCTCGGCGCGCGGAAGCACCAGTGCCGGTTGTCGGGCGCCAGCGCCGGCCCGCGGCTCTCGAATATCGAGATGTAGCTGTGGCTGTCGTCGTCCGGCCGATTGCGCTGGCCGTAGCCGAGCTGATGCGCGTTGCGCACCACGCCGGGCACCCTCAGCGCCGCCATGACCGCATCCCAGAAGGGCGCCGCGCGTTCGACGTCGGAAACGGTGATCGAGATGTGGTCGAGCATGGTCGCTGGTCCCTGTGGTGGCCGCTGCGATAATAGCGTCAATAAGGGCGGCAGTCCCCCTCACCCAGCTTCGCCTAAGTTCGGTCTTCGACCTCACTAAGGCTCCGCAACCCTCTCCCACCGGGGGAGAGGGGCTGTATTTGTTACCCTCTCCCCTTCGTGGGAGAGGGTTGAGAAGTCTTAGCGAGCGACAGCGAGCTTAGACGAAGCTGGGTGAGGGGGAATTCACCCCAGCTCGAAGGTCGTGATCCCGAAGGTGCGCGCGACGGGCAGGTCCGGTGAGGCGCCGCGGTACATCCGCGCGGTCTCGAAGACCGGCGCGAGTCCGGCCCGCTCGGCCAGCGCCACCGCCGCGCTGTTGTCCTGCGGCGTGTCGAGCGCGATCTCCTCACCCGGGGCCGTCGCGCAGAGCGCGGCGAAGAGCGCGGCGGCCGTGCCGGCATCCTCGGCAAAAAGGGGGCCGACCTTGCAGCCGCTGCGGCAGGCGCGGATGACGCCGTAGCCGGCGATCTCGCCGTCCTTCACCGCCATCAGCGCCCTGCGCCGCCCGCCGGCCGGCGGCAGCACCCAGGGCGACGTAAAGGCATCGCGCGGCGCGGCGAAGAAGGCACGGTCGTAGGCGAGGAGCGCCGGCAGGTCCTCCGCCGTCACCGCCCGCACTTCCGCCGCCGTTTTTTCGGCGTCGGTCTGCGGCATGCCGCTGTAGCGGACATTGCGCCCGGCCAGTACGAAGCCGCTCTTCCTGTAGTTCTCCTGCTGCGCCACCACGCCGTCCAGGCCGACGCTGCGGCCCTCCAGGTACGCCATGCCGTGCTGCCAGGTCGCCCAGCCGGCGCCGCTGCCGCGGAAATCCGGATCGACAATGTAGAAGCCGAGAAAGCCGTAGGAGCCGCCGTAGCGCACAACGGAGATGGAGGAGACCGGCCGGTCGCCGATCCAGCCCATGAAAAAACCGCCGGGATCGGTGCCGTGGAACACGGCGAGATCGTCGAGACCGGGATTCCAGCCCTCGGCGGCCGCCCAGTCCACCGCCACCGCGAAATCGGCGGCACTGGCGGTGCGAATGTCGAGACCGCTCACGGCCGTAGCCTTCAAGGGAGCGCGGGGGCGGGTGCCCGGCGGCTGTTGCCGATGCCGGCCCGGTGCAGCGCCTCGCAGAAGGTGACGGCCGCCGCCACGCCGTCGATCACCGGGATTCCGAAACGCTGCGTCATCTGCTCCGCCAACTCCGCCATGCCCGCACAGCCCAGCACCACCGCGCCGCAGCCGTCCTCATCCAGGGCGCGGGCGATCTCGGCGGCGATGGTCTCCACCACACTAACGGCTGCAGCCTCCAGATCAAGCACCGGCACACCGGAAGCGCGCACCCGGGCACAGCGTCCGGTCCAGCCGTAGGCGGCAAGGTTGTTCTCGATGACTGGCAGCGAGACGGCGAGCGTGGTGACCACGGAAAAGCGCTCGGCCACCAGCATCGCCGCCGTGAAAGCGGCCTCGCCGATGCCCAGCACCGGCACCGGCGAATGCTCCTTCAGGGTCATCAGGCCGGTGTCGTCGAAGCAGGCGATGACCACGGCATCGTAGTTGCCCTGCGCCATGGCGGCGTCGAAAAGCGCGAAGAGGCCGGGCAGCGCGGCGGCACCGTCCTCCGGCCCCTGGATGGCCGGCGGGCCGCCGGCGGGGTTGACCGCCGTGACGGTGGTGCCCGGCGCGGCGGCACGGCGCGCCGCCGCGCCGATCGCCGCGGTCATGCTCGCGGTGCTGTTGGGATTGATGACCAGGATGTGCATGGAGAGGTTCTACACCATCCCCCTGCCGGCGTCCGAGCCCTGCTTTGCGCGGCGCCGGCGCAGGACCACCGCGAGCGCGATGAAGCCGGCGATGATGGCGAAAGAGAACACCGTCGTCATCGTGCCCAGGGCATAGAGCACCGGCGATGTCACGTTGGTGGTCATGCCGAAGATCTCCAGCGGCAAGGTGTTGTAGGAGCCCGCGGTCAGGAGGGTGCGGGCGAACTCGTCGTAGGAGAGCGTGAAGCCGAAGAGCGCGACACCAATGAGGCTGGGGCCGATGATCGGCAGCACCACGAAGCGCACGGTCTGCCAGGGTGTGGCGCCGAGGTCGCGCGCGGCTTCCTCGTAGGCCTTGTTGAAGCGGTTGAAGACCGCAAACATGATCAGCAGGCCGAAGGGCAGCGTCCAGGTGAGTTGGGCGCCGAAGCCCGAGGTCGTCCAGTGTACTTCCCAATCCAGGATGTTGAAGATCAGGCCTACGCCCAGCGAGATCAGGATCGAGGGAATGATCAGGCTGGCGATGATCAGGTAGAACAGTGCGCCGGCGCCGAGGAAGCGCCGCCGGAAGGCGAGCCCGCCCATCACCGAGAGCACCACGGTCACGAGCATGACCATGAGGCCGAGGGCCAGCGAGCGGCGGAAGGCGCCCCAGATGTCGCCCACGGCTTGCTTCTCGAAGAGGTCGAAGAACCAGTGCAGCGAGACGCCGTTCATCGGGAAGGTAAGCCCGCCCTGCGGGCCCTGGAACGACAGGATGGCGATGGTGATGATCGGCCCGTAGAGGAAGACCACGAAGAGCGCGAAGAAGGCCGCCAGGGCGTAGAAGGAGCGGGGGCGGGGTTCTTTGGTCCGCATGGTCACAGCTCTTTGCGGATATCGACGAAGCGCATCATGACGGCGATCATCAGCAGCACGGTCGCCAGCAGCACCACGGCGCTGGCCGCGGCGGCGGGGTATTGCAGCAAGGCGATCTCGTTGGAGATGACGCGGCCGACCGAGGCGCTCTGGCCGCCGGACATGAAGCGCACGGTGATGAAGTCGCCCATCACCAGGGTCACGATGAAGATTGAGCCGATCATGATGCCCGGCTTGCTCAAGGGGATCACGACGTTGGTGAGGATCTGCAGGCCGTTGGCGCCGGCATCGCGCGCGGCTTCGATCAGCGACTTGTCGATGCGCATCATGGTGTTGAACACCGGCACCACCATGAAGAGGACGTAGAGATGGACGAAGGCCAGCACCACCGCGAAGTCGGAGAACAGCAGCCATTCCAGCGGCTCGTCGATGATGCCCAGCGAGATCAGCGCGGAGTTGGCGAGACCGTTGCGTCCCAGGAAGGGGATCCAGGAAATCATGCGGATGATGTTGGAAGTCCAGAACGGGATGGTGCAGAGCAGGAACAGCGCGATCTGCGCGCCCAGCGAGCGCACGTGGAAGGCCAGGAAGTAGGCGACCGTGAAGCCGATGGCGGTGCAGAAGATCCAGGTCAGCACCATGAACTTCAGGGTCTTCAGGTAGGTCGCCAAGGTGACCTGGGAGGTCAGCAGGTAGAAATAGTTGTCGAAGACGAAGTCGGGATAGAAGGTGAACTCGTTGTAGTTCCAGAAGCTGACGACCGCGATGGTGAGGATCGGCAGCACCAGGAAGAAGGCAAGAATCAGCACCAGCGGGCTGAGCAGCAGCCAGCTCGTGCGCTCGCTGGCGCTGATGAGGCCTTTCAGGGTCATGCGGGGGTTACCTGTGGCGGACCGCCCGCCCGGTGTTATGGCACCGGACGGGCGCTCCTCCTCTCGCATCAGGCCGCGATGAACTCGTTCCACTTGCGGACCATGTGCTGGTTCTCGTCCATGACCGCGTTCCAGCAGGCGACCGCGCCCATGCGGTCGTAGAAGGAGCCGCCGTCGCGCACGGCGCCGGCCTTCTCCATCACCTGGCCCTGCGGGTTCTTGATCTCGCCCTCGGCGGGCTTGCCCTCGAACCAGAAGCCCCACTCGTCGGCGGTCATGAAGTCCTTGGAGGTCTCCGGCACCGCGGAGTAGTAGCCCTGGCGCATCAGGAAGCCGCCGACCCAGCCGGAGAGGTACCAGTTGATGTATTCGTAGGCGGCTTCCAGTTCCAGGCCCGAGAGGTTCTTGGACAGGCCGATGCCGCCGCCCCACGAGCGGTAGCCTTCCTTCAGCGGCTGGTAGACGCAAGGGATGCCCTTGGAGCGCACGGCGGTGATCGCCGGCGACCACATGGACTGGATCACCACTTCGCCCGAGGCCATGAGGTTCACGCTCTCGTCGAAGGATTTCCAGAAAGCGCGGAACTGCCCGGCTTTCTTGGCCTCGGTGAAGATCGCCATGGTCTTGTCGATCTCCTCGCGGGTCATGTTGCCCTTGTCGCCGTATTTGATCTCGCCCATCGCCTCGCAGACCATCGCCGCGTCCATGATGCCGATGGAAGAGATATCGAGGATCGAGGCCTTGCCCTTGAACTCGGGGTTCAGCAGTTCGGTCCAGCTCTCGATCGGCCGGCCGATGAGATCCGGGCGGATGCCCAGGGTGTCGGCGTTGTAGATCGTCGGGATGAGGGTCATCCAGCCGGTTTCTTCCTTGGCGAAGCTGGTGCCGTCCGGGCCGTCGACGAAGCCGACGGTGTGCGGCGCGGTGCCCTGGGCGATGTCCGACTCAGGGGTCAGCTTGCCGCTCTTGAAGATGCCGACGATCTTGTCGTAGTTCTTGATCTTGGAAACGTCCATGGCCTGCAGGTTGCCGGCGGGCCAGACCTTCTTGCAGATCCAGTACTCGATGTCGGCAATGTCGAAGGATTTCGGCTGGGTCGCCGCGCGCTGGGTGACGCTGTCGGAATCGAGGGCGGTCATCTCCAGGGTGAAGCCGAGGTCTTCTTTCACCTTCTCGGCCACCTCGTTGAGGTTGGAAACGCCGGTGCCGAATTGGCGCAGCGTCACGTCCTTGATGTTCTGCGCCCAGATGGTCGGAAACCCGCTGACGGCGCCCGATCCCAGCGCGAGGCCGCCGGTGGCGGCGGCGCCCTTCAGGACCGTGCGGCGGCTGAATGTCTTGCTCTTCCCTGTTCTCATAATTTCTGCTCCCTGTTTTCCCTTAGGGGTTGGCGAGGTTTTCTCGGGGTCGCCTGCGGTCAGGCCGCAAGCGGATGGGCATCGGCGGGGCTCCAGCTCAGGAACACGGTTTCGCCGATTTCGATGGGGGCCTTGAAGAAGATGCTGTCGGCCAGGGTCGCGGTGATGTCGCCGGCGCCGCCTGCGCTCAGTGCCAGATTCACCGTGGTGCCGAGGTACTCGACGTCGCGCACGACGGCTTCCAGTTGAGCGGCGCCCGGGGCACCCTGGCGCGTGACCGCGATGCGGTCGGCGCGCACGGCGATGGCGCCGCCGTCCCGCTTCATGACGTTGTGGCCGCCGATGAAGCGCGCGACGAACTCCGTCTCCGGCGCGTCGAACACCTGCTGCGGCGTGCCGGCCTGCTCGATCCTGCCGCCGTTCATGACGATGATGCCGTCGGCCAGGGCCAGCGCCTCGTCCTGAGAGTGCGTCACGTGGATGAAGGAGATGCCCAGTTCGCGCTGCAGCCGCTTCAGTTCCAGCCGCATGCGCAGGCGCAGGAAGGGGTCGAGCGCGGAAAGCGGTTCATCGAGCAGCAGGATGGCCGGGCTGGTGATGAGCGCGCGGGCCAGCGCCACACGCTGCTGCTGGCCGCCGGAAAGCTGGCCCGGCAGGCGTCCGGCGTATTGCGTCATGTCGACGAGCTCCAGCAGTTCCATCGCCCTCTTCAGGCGCGCGGCCTTGGGCTGCCCCCGCATCTTCAGGCTGAAGGCGACGTTCTCCGCCGAGGAGAGGTGGGGGAACAGGGCGTAGCTCTGGAACATCATCGCGGTGCCGCGCTTGGCCGGCGGCAGGTCGGTGATGTTGGCCCGGCCCAGCACGATGTCGCCCGAACTCACCACCTCGTGGCCGGCGATCATCCTGAGGGTCGACGACTTGCCACAACCCGAGGGGCCGAGCAGGCAGGAATAGCTGCCGGCGGGAAACTTGTGGTCGATGGCGTCGACGGCGAGAGTCTCGCCGTAGCGCTTGGTCAGCGACACGAGTTCCAGTTCGCTCTCGGTGGTCATCGGCGCGGCCCGTCCCGGTTTCCCTAAACCCCTGCATCAGCAACAGGCGTGCCAAAACGCCCTGCAAGCTAAGTCGTTGATTTTCAGTCGAGAAAGATTCCGCCGTTTGGGCCGCGAAATTGTGCTGCCCGCGAATTGGGCAGATGAAATACGAATTGCCTAAAAATTGTATACGATTTCCGTTTGCCTGCCGCGCGGGCTTGGGCTATCGCTGACCGGGGGCAATGGAGTTCTTGAGGAAAGGGTGGCCATGACCTCGGCAGTGGCGGCCGGCAGCGGCCTGGATGAAGGGGCGGGCGTGGACAGGGTCTCGGATGGGGGCTTCTCTTTGCCGCCCGGACGCGCGCTCGCCATCTGCCTGGAGCTGCAAAAGGCCATCCTGGAACACCGCCTGCGGCCCGGCATGAAGCTCTCCGAGGACGAGGTGGGAGAGATCTTCGGCGCCAGCCGCACAGTGGTCCGCGCGGCCCTGCATGCGCTCGCCCATTCCGGCCTGGTCACCATCGAGCGCAACCGCGGCGCCTTCGTCTCCCGCCCGACCATCCGCGAGGCGCACGAGGTCTTCGAGGCGCGCGCCCTCATCGAGCCGCGCGTCGCCCGCATGGCCGCCATCGCGATGACCGACGCTCACCTGGAAAATCTGAAGGCGCATATCGACGCCGAGCACGTCGCCCTGGCCGCCGGCGAGATGGGAAAATCCCTCATGCTGTCGGGCCAGTTCCACATCGCGGTGGCCGAGATCGCCGATCAGCAGGTCTTGGGGGGAATCATCCGGCAGCTGATCTCGCGCTCGTCGCTGATCATCGCGCTCTACTGGAAGCGCCCGGACACCGCCTGCGAGAGCCACTCCCATCATGCCCTGCTGGCGGCCATGAAGGCGCACGACGGCCAGGCGGCGGAGGAGATCATGAAAAGCCACATCGTGGATCTCCACTCCGGCCTCGACCTCAGGGAGCAAACGCACCACGAACTGACCCTGGCGGACGTCTTCAGGGGCTAGGCCGCGTGAGTCTTCGCACAGTCTGGGCGAGGCAGGTTATACTGTTATAAGTTGCCTTTTTGTGGAGACCGCCGATGCTGGCGCGGCCACCCGCCGCCGGTTCCTGGTACTAGACGCCCGCCTATGATCATCGCTGACATCGTCCTGACCACCGCCGTGCTGCTGATGGTGGTTGCCAGCGTGCAGCCCTTGGCGCGGCGCACCGGCCTGCCGTTCACGGTGGTGCTGGCGGTCGTCGGCGTGCTGATCGGCCTGGCCGCACTCTGGCTGCTGCGCACCACCCTCACCGACGAGTTCAACGAGGTCGCGGAACTGGTGATCGACATCCCGGTGTCGTCGGCCACCTTCCTCACCATCCTGCTGCCGATGCTGCTGTTCCAGGGCGCCATCACCATCGACGTGCGGCGCCTGGCCCAGGATATCGTGGCGGTGGTGCTATTGGCGGTACTGGCGGTCCTGGTCGCCCTGGTGGTCATCGGCGGTGCCGTCTACCTGGTCGCCCCCATGCCGCTGGTGGTCTGCCTGCTGTTCGGCGCCATCGTCGCCACCACCGATCCCAGCGCGGTGATCGCCATGTTCCGCGATCTCGGCGCTCCGGCTCGCGTGACCCGGCTGGTCGAGGGCGAGAGCCTGCTGAACGACGCCACCGCCATCGCCGCCTTCAGCGCCTTCCTCGGCGTTATCATCACCGGCCGCGATCTCGACTTCTGGCTGGTCTCGGAGGAACTCGTCTGGCGCCTCGCCGGCGGCGTCCTGGTTGGCTTTGTCGGGGGGCGGGCGACCGCGTCGCTGCTGTCCTTCCTGCGCGCCTACCGGGGCGCCCAGATCACCATCACCGTGGCGCTGCCCTACGTCGTCTACGTGCTCTGCAACAAATACCTCGACCTCTCCGGTGTGGTCGCGGTGGTCACTGCCGGCCTGGTGCTCAGCGCGGTTGGCCGCTCGCGCTTCCAGCCGGAGGCCTTCCGCTTCTGCCTCGACACACTGGAACAGCTGGCCTATTGGGCGACAAGCCTGGTCTTCGTGCTGGCGGCGATCCTGGTACCGCGGCTGCTGGAGAATTTCACCCTCGCCGACGTGCTCTACCTGCTGGTCGCCGTGGCGGCCGCCCTGGTCGCGCGCGCTCTGATCCTCTTCGGCGTCTTCCCGCTGCTCTCGGCCGCGCGGGTGGTTCAGAAGGTATCGACGCCGATGAAGACCGTCATCATCTGGGGCGGCCTGCGCGGCTCCGTCACCCTGGCGCTGGCCCTGGCGGTGACCGAGAACGCGCTGGTCGAGCCGGAGGTCCAGCGTTTCATCGCCATCCAGGCGACCGGCTTTGCCCTCTTCACCCTGCTGGTGCAGGGCACCACGCTGAGCCCGCTGATGCGCTGGCTGGGGCTGGACCAGCTCTCGCCCATTGACCGGGCCTTCCGCAGCCAGGTGCTGACCCAGGCGCTGTCCAGCGTCCGCTCGAACCTGCGCTCCTTCGCGGGCCGCTATGAGCTGGATGACGATCTGGTCGATTCCGCCGTGCGTCCCTACAGCGAGCGCCTGTTGAAGGTCGGCGAGGATAACTCCTTCGCCGAGGTGCTGAGCGACCGCGAGCGACTCACCGTCGGACTCATCGCGCTGGCCAACCAGGAGAGGTCGCTGATGCTCGACCAGCGCTGGAGCGGCGGCCTGCCGAGCCCGCTGATCGACCGCTACCTGTTGTCGGTGGAGGCGATGATCGACGGCGTGCGCGAGGACGGGCGCCTGGGCTACCTGCGCGCCGCGCGCCGCCCGCACCGCCAGACCTGGTGGTTCCGCTTCATCGGCCTGCTGCATTCCAAGCTGCACATCAGCCGGCCGCTCGCTACCTATCTGGGGCGGCGCTTCCAGTCCCTGCTGGTCACTCGCATCATCCTGCTGGAGCTCACCGTCTTCCTGGAGTTCCGGCTGGCCGGGTTGCTCGGCGACCGCCTGGCCGAACTGCTCGGCGACATCCTGCGCCAGCGCCTCACCGAGGTCGAGCGCCACCTCGATGCGCTGCGCCTGCAGTATCCGAAGTTCGCCCGCAACCTCGATCATTCGGTGCTGGAGCGCTACGCCTACCTGGAGGAAGTCGAGCAGGTGCAGCAGATGCGCCAGGCCGGGATCATCAGCGAGGACCTCGCCCGGCATCTGCGCGCCGAGGCGGAGAGCGTGCATGCCAGCCAGCGGCCCATGGCGGCCGTCGACATGCGCGCCACCACACCCGAACTGCTGCGCGGGTTTCCCGTATTCGGCACTCTGGGCGAGGAGGAACTGGGGCGCGTCGCCAAGCGCCTGCAGGAACGGGTCTTCGCCGCCGACGCCTACGTGTTCCGCCAGGGCGAACGCGCCGACGGCATGTACTTCATCGCCAGCGGCGCGGTCGAGATCGTGGTCGGCCAGGAACATCTCCGGCTTGGCCGCGGCGACTTCTTCGGCGAAATGGCGCTGCTCGACCAGAGCCGCCGCAGCGCCTCGGTGCGCTCGATCAGTTATTCACATCTCCTCTTCCTGCCGCGCGCCGCCTTCGAGGAGATCGGCGGCTTCCTGCCGCAGTGGCGCTCCAAGCTGGCCGAGGTCGCCCGCGACCGTCGGGCGATGAACCAGCGCGCCATAGGTGACGCGAGCCAAAGCTAGAGCCGGGCCCGGCGCGGGCTCGTCCAAGCGGTAGGCCGGCCGGTCGGAACGCCGGACCAATCTACATGCTAAAGATGTATTTAGGGCCGCAAGTGCAATTAGCAGGAAAAACAATGGGATGGGACATCCCTATAATTCTCGACTATCGAGAATTCGATTAGGTTTATGAGTAAATTAAGAACTTATGTCTACAACGTGGGCTCCGACCTTCTCGTCCATGCTGACTAGGGGAATAGACGATGTCCTCGCGAAGTGCCTTTTTCCGACGCGGTCTTGCCGCCCTGGCGGCCGCTTTTGCCGCGGCCCTCTGGACCCATACGGCGACGGCCGACGAATGGCTGATCCGCGAAAATCTGGTGGAGCAGGTCCGCCAGTGGTCGTCGTCGCCGGTCGTCCTGCTGTCGCTCGAGGCGAGCAACGAGCGCTACGCCAATCTCGATCAGGCGGCCATCGACGCCCTCGACGGGCAGTGGAAGGCCGAGCGCGAAGTCGCCGATCAGCCGCTGATCACCGCGGTGCTGTCGTCACCGCTCTCCAGCTATCTGACGCGGATCCAGGCGGACTCCCAGGGCCTCTTCACGGCGATCTTCGTGATGGACGGCAGCGGATTGAACGCCGGCCAGAGCGCCATCACCTCCGATTTCTGGCAGGGCGACGAAGCCAAATGGCAGAAGACATACCAGGTGGCTCCCGACGCGGTCTTCATCGACGAGATCGAGATCAACGAGGACACCGGTGCCGAAATCGCCCAGCTGAACATGGCCATTGCCCAGGACGGCAAGGTGGTCGGTGCCATCACGGTGGACGTCAACGTCACCGAACTGCGCCGCCGCTACGCCGCCGGCAAGGTCTGACGGCACGCTGCGTCTGGAGCTTGGAAACATGAACATCATCAACAACACCCGTATCTCCATCAAGCTGGTCGCGGCTTTCGCCACCTTGGTCTTCATCATCGCCTGCCTGTCGGGCGTGACCTTTTACGAACTGGGCCAGGCACGCGACCGCGTCGCCGACACCACGCGCATCAACGCCATCACCGACGACTTGGAAGCCATGCGCCAGGAGGTTGCCAAGCAGCAGGCCTTCGTGCGCGGCCTCCTGCTCAGCGGCAACCGCGACTACATTACGCAGTATGAGAACGCCAAGACGGAGTATCAGCGCTTCTTCGACTCGCTGGCTTCGCGCCTGACGGTCGACAAGGCCAAGCAGCTGTTGACGACGGCGGGCGAGGGCATCGCGAAGTGGCAGAGCGAGATCGTCACCCGCCAGATCGACCTCATGCGCAACCCGCTGACCGTTGACGAGGCGCGCGTGCTTGAGGCCAATGGTTACGGCGAGCGCCTGCTGAACGACGCCGGGACCAACCTGACGGAACTGGTCGGCCTGGCCAACCAGCTGACCACCACCAACGTTGCCGCGGTGGACGCGGCCTTCAACATCACCCTGGTCACTCTGCTCATCGGCACGGCCGTTGCGATGGTCTTCGCCGGCGCTGCCTGGCTCGTGCTGTCGCGCGCCATCGCCACGCCGATC
This sequence comes from Pelagibius sp. 7325, assembly GCF_037652055.1. NCBI lineage: Bacteria > Pseudomonadati > Pseudomonadota > Alphaproteobacteria > Rhodospirillales > Rhodovibrionaceae > Pelagibius > Pelagibius sp. 7325. Next base: position 133,941 of record NZ_JBBKAH010000001.1, on the reverse strand, counting down.
AACGGCATGTCGAGCTTCATGGGCCGCCTCGCCGAAGGTCACTATGACGACGTCACGGCGAACCAGGACCGGGGCGACGAGATCGGCATGATGGCCAAGTCCGTCGAGTTCTTCCGTCAGCGCCTCATCGAGAACCGTCAGATGGAAGCGCGCGCGGCCAAGGAAAACGAGGACAAGGCCAAGCGTGCCAAGCGCATCGAGGAGATGACGGCCGAGTTCGACCGTGAGTCCTCGGAGATGGTCGCCAGCGTCGCCGAAGGCTCGACCGAGCTGAAGAGCGTCGCCACCTCGATGTCGCAGATCGCTCAGCGCACCGAGGAGATGAGCACCACCGTCGCCGCGGCGGCGGAGGAGGCGTCCTCCAACGTGGAGACCGTGGCCTCGGCGACCGAGGAGATCAATGCCTCCCTGGGCGAGATCGCCAGCCAGGTTTCGCGTGCGACCGACGTCGCCCAGTCTGCGGTGGCCTCGGCCAGCCAGACCACCCAGGTGGTCAACGGGCTGCGCGAGCAGTCCGACCAGATCGGTGACGTGGTGAAGCTGATCCAGGACATCGCGGAGCAGACCAACCTGCTGGCCCTCAATGCCACCATCGAGGCGGCGCGCGCCGGCGAGATGGGCAAGGGCTTTGCGGTTGTGGCGGGCGAAGTGAAGTCGCTCGCCACCCAGACCGCCAAGGCGACCGAGGAGATCTCGGCCCAGATCTCCAGCATGCGCGGCGAATCGCAGAACGCCGTCGACGCCATCGGCCAGATCTCCGGGGTGATCCAGCAGATCGACGAGATCACCACGGCGATCGCCGCGGCGGTCGAGGAGCAGGCGGCGGCGACCCGCGAGATCGCCCGCAACGTGGCCGAGGCCTCGCGCGGCACCAGCGACGTCACCAGCAACATCGCCCAGGTGAAGGGCGGTGCCAGCGAGACGGGTGCCGCCTCGCGTGACGTGCTGACCGCCTCGGAGGAGCTCTCCAAGCACGCCGAGCGCATGCGTGACGTGGTGCAGAAGTTCATCACTGGCATCAAGGCGGCGTAGCGGACGGCGACGGCGTCCTCGCCGGCCCCAGAGCAGATCATGGTCGGATGGAATCGCCTGCGGCGATCCACCGACCATGATCTGCTCTATGCTCTTGATGTATGGCGGATTCACGCAATCGAACGAAACCACGCAGCGGTTCCGTCTGATCGCGATCCGCTCTAGTCTTCCCAGAAGGCCTTGCCCACCTCCCGGTGGGCGGCCTCCCGGGCCAGACCGATGTCCGAGATGAGGTGCGGCCCGGCCTGGAGCAGGCGCTTCAGGTCCCTTCTGTAGGCTCGCCGTTTCCGCCACGTGGCCCAGGCCGCCTTGAGGCCCGCCAGCCCGCGAAGGCCGCCTGACGGCGGAGAAGCCGGCGCTGCCCGGTGCGGATCGGCCGGCGCTGCCTGGCGCGGATCGACAGGTGTTTGGGCGATGGCCATAGCGGCCTCCTGGCGTGACGCTGGAGAAACAGGAGGCCCCTTATCTAGCCCGACATTTTGCGGCTTACAAATCAGGCTTTGTGTCTGTTAGGATCAGGAAAAATGATCCTACGGACCTTTCTATGCGCCTGCCGCCGCTGAACGCCCTGCGTGCCTTCGAGGCTGCGGCCCGCCATGGTGGCTTCACCGGGGCGGCGGGTGAGCTCTGCGTCACGCGAGGTGCCGTCAGCCGCCATGTGAAGCTGCTGGAGGAGCATCTCGGCGTCGCCCTGTTCCGGCGGCTGCCGCAGGGCATCGAACTGACCGAGGCCGGGCGCCGGTTCCTGCCGATCCTGACAGGCGCCTTTGAGACCATCGGGCGGGGCGCCCGCGAGATTGCGTCCGGCGGCAAGGATCTGCGCATCATCTGCCCGCCGACGCTCTCCATCCGCTGGCTGATTCCCAGGCTCGACGACTTCCGCGCCTCCTACCCCGAGATCAATGTCCGCCTCACCACGGCCCTCTACGGCTGGGAAGACTTCGTCAGCGGAGAGTTCGATCTCGGCTTCGGTTGCGTGGTCGAAGGCAACCAGCCCGGCGGCATCGAGGTCCTGTCGCTGTTTCCGATGGTGATCGTGCCGGCCTGTGCGCCGGCGCTGCTGAACGGATCGGCGCCGCTGAAGCAGCCGGCGGATCTGGCCCATGTCACGCTGCTGCACGAATCACCGGGCCACCTCGACTGGACGACGTGGCTGACGACCTTCGGCGTCCAGGGGGTCGATCCTCGATCCGGCGTCGTGCTGCCTAACCTCGACATGGCCGTGAAAGCGGCCGTCATGGGCAAGGGCGTGGTCATGGGCGACCTCGTGCTGACCCGCGAAGAGTTCGAATCCGGCCTCCTCGTGATGCCCTTCCCGGACATGCTGTGCGAGACGAGCAACAGCGACTTCGCTTTGCGCGGTCCGACCCGGACCTGGCGGGATCCGAAAGTTGAAGCGTTCAAGTCGTGGATCGTCGAAGCCGCTGCCGACGATGCGGCCAACTGCGCGCGCCGGATGCGTTAGCCACGCGTCCGCAGGTCACGCCGGTCGGGAGGGCGAACGCGCGAGCGCCTGACGTTGTCGCCCGCGGGCCTCAGCACGGGCTTGGTTGCGCTATCACCCTGTTCTACACTGCCCGCCGCGTCCCACAAGGGCCGCGGCAACCAACAAGAACAGGCAGACGGGAACGGAAATGCGTTTGGTTCAGTTTTTCAGCCGGCAGGGCACCCGCGCCGTCGGCGTCACTGACGATGCCGGCGCGCAGCTGATGCTGCTCGACGGGGTGGAGCGGGTCTACGATCTGGCGCAGAGCGCCCTGGAGAGCGGCCGGAGCCTGGTGCTGGCGGCCGAGGAGCGGGTCGGCTCGGCCCGCGAGGACTATGGCGCGGTGGTGGCCGAGCGCCGGCTGCTGCCGCCCTTCGATCACCCCGATCCGGCCCACTGCCTGGTCACCGGCACCGGCCTGACCCACCTGGGCAGCGCCGATGCCCGCGATTCCATGCACAAGAAGGTGGCGGCCGAGGGCGAGGCGGCGCTCTCCGACTCCATGAAGATGTTCAAGTGGGGCCTGGAGGGCGGCAAGCCGGCGGGCGGCACCCTCGGCGTGGCGCCGGAATGGTTCTACAAGGGCGACGGCGCCATCGTCACGCCGCCCGAGCAGGCCTTCGAGATGGTCGACTTCGCCGAGGACGGCGGCGACGAGGTGGAACTGGTCGGACTCTACCTGATCGACGCCAGAGGCACGCCGCGCCGCATCGGCTTTGCCCTGGGCAACGAGTTCTCCGACCACGTGCTGGAAAAGCGCAACTACCTCTACCTCGCGCACTCCAAGCTCAGGCCCTGTTCCTTCGGCCCGGAGCTGCTGCTGGGCGCGGCGCCGGACGACATCCGCGGCAAGGCGTGTATCCGCCGCGGCGGCCAGGTGATCTGGGAAAAGCCCTTCGCCACCGGCGAGGCCAACATGAGCCACACGCTCGACAACCTGGAGCACCATCACTTCAAGTACCCGCAGCACCGCCGCCCGGGCGACGTCCACGTGCATTACTTCGGCGCCGCCACCTTGAGCTTCACCGACGGGGTGACGGCGCAGGAGAATGACGTCTTCGAGATCGACTGCGAAGTCTTCGGCCGCCCCCTGCGCAACCCGCTGGTGATCCGCTCCGGCGGCTGCGCGAAGGTGGTCGAGTTGTAGGGGGCGTCGCACGATCCGGCCACTTGAAGACTGTCGTCCCGGGCGCAGGTCCCTATGATGTTCACGCATCCCTGTCGGTTACTCAGCATGTCATCCCGGCCAAGCGAGCGGAGCGAGCGCGAGCCGGGATCCATTGAAGTGTCGGGCGCCAGGCTTCGCAGTCGCTCGCTCGGCTGAAAGCCCCTGTAGTGCGCTGCGCCGACGCCTATGCCCGGCCCAGATGCGGGCCCTCCTGCTTTGCCGGGAGCTTGGACCTGCCATAGACCCCGGATCGCGCTCGCTCAGGCTCGCTTGTCCGGGGTGACAGTTTGGAGACGGCCGGAAGAAAACGGTGACTGTCGTTGTCGAGGGAGTCGCCAGTCCCTACTGAAACGCCGTCTCCGAGAAACTCCGCAGCTTTCGGGAGTGCAGGCGTTCCGGCGGCATGGCGCGCAGCATTTCCATGGCGCGCAGGCCGATCTTCAGGTGCTGGTCGATCTGGCGCTTGTAGAAGGCGGTCGCCATGCCGGGCAGCTTCAACTCGCCGTGCAGCGGCTTGTCGGAAACGCACAGCAGGGTGCCGTATGGCACCCGGAACCGGAACCCGTTGGCGGCGATCGTCGCGCTCTCCATGTCCAGCGCGATGGCGCGCGACTGTGAAAAGCGCTGCACCGGTTCGCGGTGGTCGCGCAGTTCCCAGTTGCGGTTGTCGATGGTGGCGACCGTGCCGGTGCGCATGATCGACTTCAGCTCGTAGCCTTCCAGTCCGGTGACTTCCTCGACGGCGTCTTCCAGCGCCACCTGCACCTCGGCCAGCGGCGGGATCGGCACCCAGGTCGGCAGGTCGGCGTCCAGCACGTGGTCCTCGCGGACGTAGCCGTGGGCCAGCACGTAGTCGCCCAGCGCCTGGGTGTTCCTGAGGCCCGCGCAGTGGCCCAGCATCAGCCAGGCATGCGGCCGCAGCACGGCGATGTGGTCGGTGATGGTCTTGGCGTTGGACGGGCCGACGCCGATGTTCACCATGGTGATGCCGCTGTGGTTCGGCCCCTTCAGGTGGTAGGCGGGCATCTGCGGCAGGCGGTCGTCCGGCGTGCTGCCCGGCCCCAGGGCACCGCGCGGCGTCACCAGGTTGCCCGGCTCGACGAAGGCTTCGTAGTCGTTGCCGTCGCCTCCCGGTGCCGTCTTGCCCAGCGCCTCGCGCGCCAGGGCGCGGAAGGCGTCGATGTAGAACTGGTAGTTCGTGAAGATGACGAAATTCTGGAAATGCTCAGGCGCCGTCGCCGTGTAGTGGGCAAGGCGATGCAGCGAATAGTCGACGCGCGGCGCGGTGAAGGGGGCCAGCGGCAGCGGCTTGCCCGGGCGCGGCTCGAAGGTGCCGTTGACGATGGCGTCGTCGGTGATCGACAGGTCCGGTACGTCGAAGAGGTCGCGCAGGGGCCGCTCCAGCCGTTCGACCAGGGCGCCCTCCACGTGCATGCCGTCGGGAAAGGCGAAATGCAGCGGGATCGGCGTCTGCGACGGGCCGACGATCAGCGGCACGCCGTGGTTCTTCAGCAGCAGGCCGAGTTGCTGGCTCAGGTAGTCGCGGAACAGGTCGGGCCGCGTGACGGTGGCCGCGTAGTGGCCGGGGGTCGGAACGTGGCCGTAGGAGAGTCGCGAATCGATGTGCGCGAAGCTGGTGGTGGTGATCGCCACCTGCGGGTAGAAGGCACGCAGGCGCCGCGGCGCCGCCTTGCCGGCCAACAGGGCGTGGAAGCCGTCGCACAGGAAGCTGGTCGCCTGGCTGTACAGCGCGACGAGGCGCTCGACCGCGGCTTCCGGGTCCATGAAGGCCTCCGGCGCGGCGGTCTCTGGCGTGGTGGTCTGCAGCAGTTCGGTCATCTTGCGTCAGAGCCTAGAGGATTCTCTTACAGCTTGCCATGGACCATCGCGCCGCCTGGCGGCATGCTGGCCCGATGCCGGAAGAAGCCTTCATGGGCGCAAAGATCGCGCTGGTTTGCGGCCGTCGGCTGGTTGTTTACCGGCGCGACGACAAGCCGACGATTCCCTGGCCCGGTCTGTGGGACCTGCCGGGCGGCGGGCGCGAAGGCGGCGAGACGCCGGTGCAGTGCGCCCTGCGTGAGGTCGAGGAGGAGTTCGGACTCGCGCTGGTACCGGACCGCATCCACTGGTGCCGCCGCTATCCCAGCGCTCTGGTCGCCGGGCAGGCGTCCTACTTTCTGGCGGCCGCGATCGGCGAAGCGGAAATCGCCGCCGTCCGATTCGGCGACGAGGGGCAGTATTGGCGCATGATGGAGATCACCGAGTTCCTCGCGCACCCCGAGGCGATCGGCCATCTGCGGCAGCGTCTCTCAGACTACGCCGTGGCCTGTGGTCTCGTGGCCCGGTCAGGCACCGATGAGGGTTAGCGGTTTGCCGCCTGGCTCCGGGCGAGGCGGGTCCTGGCGAGGTCGGGAAACTCGGCCGCCAGGAAGGCGTCGAAGCGGGTGAGAAAGGCCTCGCGGTACTGCTGCGGGGTCATTGCATGAACCGGCAGGCCGAAGCCGTCGCCCGGCACCTCGGGCGAGGCCTGCTGCAGGCGCTCGACGATGACCTTGTAAACCGTCGGCGCATAGTGCGAACCGTCGTAGGTGTTGTCGACGCGGCGGGTGACGGCGGTCGGTGCGGAGAAGTCGTAGAGCACATCGAAGATCTTCGCCGTCTCCGGAATCGCTTCCAGGTAGCCGTCGAGAATGCCGCCGAGATAGCGCGTCTCGGCCACTTTCCAAGCGGAGATCGGCGGCACGAATCCCCAGAAGGCGGCTTCGGGGAAAGCCTCGCGGAGCTCGCGGTAGAGTGCCGCGCGGGATGCCAGGAAATCGCCTTCGTACTGCGGGGTCTCCAGAGTCTCGGGGGGATCGAAGGGCGGCGTGTCCGGCAGGACGTGGCCGACGAAATGCTCGTCGTAGTAACGCGGCAGGGGCGAGTCGTGGCGCAGGGTGCGCTGCGTGAAGTCCAGCGCCGTGAGCGAGAGGTAGCTGTGCAGCAGACCCGGCGGCGCCTCGCCGTTCTGTACGAAGTCGGGAATGTCGACCGGCTGGTGCGGCTCGTCGAGGAAGTTGAAGTCGTCAATCCCGACGATCACCAGCTTGGGCCGCAGGCCGCGGCCGGCCAGATAGCGGGCGTAGGCCAGGAACTCCACCGCCTTGCCGGCTGAGAAAGCGAGGTTCGCGCAGCGGTAGCCTTCGACGCCTGTCTGGTCCAGCAGCGTGACGCGCGAGCTGCCGAAGATCAGGCAGTCGTAGGCGTCCGGCTCCTGCAGCAGCAGGTTCAGCTTGGCGATGCGCTCGTTGAAGATGAAGTTCCGTCCATCGATCTGGTTGCCCTGCCAGTACCACAAGGGGTCGACCACGCTGTTCAGCGCGGCGGTGCCGCCGCCCAGCAGGGCGATGCCGGCCGCCAGCACCAGGCTGTAGCGGTTGAACAGCCACCGGCGGCCCTTGCTGCCGGCCGCGCGCCCGGCACCGGCGCCGTGCTCCGGCAGGGCCGGGGGGCCGGAAAACTCGTTGGAGAGGCTGGTCATGGCGTCGGCTCTGCTAGAATTGGGCTAGAACTGGAAATAGAGGAATTCGGACACCCGCGTCAGGCTCAGGAAGGCGATGGCCGCGATGACGGCGGTGGCCGCCGCCCACGCGACGGTCGGCTGCCAGGCGAGCGCCGTTTGCAGGCGCGCGGCGCCGGGGAATTCGCCGGCGATGCGCGCGATCTGTGGGCGGTAGGCCTCGGCGCGGAAGGCGAAGGCCGGGTTGAAGTTGCGCAGCAGCGCCTGGGTTGTCGGCATGATCCACAGGAAGCCGATCCAGAACGCCAGCCAGAGAATCGACATCTTGTCCTCGAAGCCGACATAGGGCGCGCCCTCGAAGCGGAAGCCGATGGTGAGCAGGACGTCGGCAACGGGTCCAAGCTTCTGGGGCAGGTTCTGCGGCAGGTTCACCATGCCGCTGAAGACATTGAGTGCACCTTGGAAGCTCTCGGCGCGGAAGAAGACCCACGCCAGCGTCACGGCGAGGAAGGTGAAGAGGCGCGCGAAAGCGACGGACCACCAGGTCGCCAGGGGCCGCGGGAAGACACCGCGCCACAGGTGGTTGACCACCAGCATGGCGCCGTGCAGGCCGCCCCAGACGACGAAGGTCCAGCCGGCGCCGTGCCACAGGCCGCCCAGCAGCATGGTGATCATCAGGTTCACGTGGCGCCTGACGGGGCCTCTGCGGCCGCCGCCCAGTGGAATGTAGAGATAGTCGCGCAGGAAGCGCGACAGCGTCATGTGCCAGCGCCGCCAGAAGTCGATGATCGAGGTGGCGCGGTAGGGCGCGTCGAAGTTCAGCGGCAGCTTGATGCCAAACAGGCGCGCGATGCCGATCGCCATGTCGGAATAGCCGGAGAAGTCGAAGTAGAGCTGCAGGCTGTAGGCGAAGGCACCGCCCCAGGCCTGGAAGAAGTGCAGATCGGCGCCGCTCTCGGCGGCGCCGAACACCGGCGTGGCGACCGTCGCCAGGTTGTCGGCGATGACCACCTTCTTGAACAGGCCGATGACGAAAATGGTAAAGCCGATGGCCAGATTGTCGGCGCGCGGCAGGAAGGTGCGGTCCTCAGCGAACTGGGGCAGCATTTCGCGGTGGTGCACGATGGGCCCGGCGATGAGCTGCGGGAAGAACACAACGAAGAGGCAGTAGCGCGCGAAGTCGCGCTCGGCCGGCTCACCCTGGCTGAGGTCGACAAGGTAGGCGATCTGCTGAAAGGTGAAGAAGGAGATCGCCAGCGGCAGCACGATGCCGCCGGCGTCGAGATGGGTGCCGATCAGGCCGTTTACGCTGCCGGCCAGGAAGCCGGCATACTTGAAGTAGCCGATGAGGCCCAGGTTGACGGCGACGCCGAGCCACAGCAAGGGCCGCGCTGAGCGGCTGCCTTTGGCACTGTGCGCAGCGGCGATGGCGAGCCCGAGGCTGTAGTTGACGGCGACCGAAATGCCGAGCAGCAGCAGGAAGGCGGGGTTCCACCAGCCGTAGAAGAACAGCGAGGCGGCGACCAGCAGCAGAATCGCCGGGCGCCGTCCGCCCAGGCTGGCGGCGGCGAAGAAGCCGGCGAGCACCAGCGGCAGGAAGGCAAAAATGAAGATGTGGGAATTGAACAGCATTGCCGGCCCGGCACTCCGCCTCTAACTGTCGGGGGCTCTCCCGCCTTGGCTTTCGCCCAGGGGGTGTTTCCTCTGCAATGCTTGTTGTCGCTGACGGCCAGGGGCGTTCACCCCCGAGGGCCTTCACCTGTCGAAGCCCGCCGTGTGATGATTGTCTGCGAGGCTAGCCCGGCGTCAGCCTGGACGTCCTATGACAAATCGGGGGCGTTTAAAGGGCGGGGAACGGCCCGGACCATTCGCCTACGCTGGTTCGCTCACTCGGAGCCGCCGCCGAGTTCTTCTACCAGTTGGCGAATCTGCGACGGCATGAAAGGCTTTTCGACGCAGGGACGGCCGCTGGCCTTGAGGAAGCGCTCGGTCTCCGCGTTCAGCAGATCGCCGGTGGCGAAGATCATGCGCTCGACCAACTGGGGCTTCACCGTCTTCAGCTTCTCGTAGAGGCCGGGACCGTCGAGGTGCGGCATACGCAGGTCGCAGATGATGGCCGAGTAGTCCTTGTCCCGCAGCTGGGCCAGCGCTTCCTCGCCGCTGGCGGCCACGTCCACCGTGTGGCCCGCGGCTTCCAGCACTTCCACCAGGAAGCCGGTGATGTCCGGTTCGTCGTCGATGACCAGCACCTCTTGACGGGTGGCCGCACGCCGAGGCGGCGCGCTCTCGCTCGCCGCCTCGGCGGCCGCGGTACCGGCCGGCAGCAGCACGGTAAAGACGGCGCCGCCGCCCCCGGCCTCACCCTCCGGCCGGTCAAAGGGAGCCTCGCCGACGCTGATGCTGCCGCCGTGCGCACTGACCATGCCGTGGCAGACCGACAGCCCCACGCCGGTGCCCTGGCCGACCGGCTTGGTGGTGAAGAAGGGGTCGAAGATACGCGAGCGGATGTCGTGGGGGACGCCCGGGCCGTTGTCGCGCACCGTGATGCGGACCTCACGGCTGGCTTCCAGGTAGTCCGTGGCGATGATCAGGCGGCGCGGCCGCGGCGTGTCGAGCATCGCCTGCTGGGCGTTGATGAAGAGGTTCAGCAGCACGTGGCTCAGCTGGTCGGAGTCGCCGGCGACCGTCGGCAGGCCCGGCGCCAGCTCGCAGGTCACCACGACGTCGGTGGTGCTGAGCTGGTGCTCGACCAGCCCCAGCACGTCCTTGATCAGGTCGTTCACCTGGATGGCGCGGCGGTCGGCCGGGCGCTGGCGCGCCATGGAGAGGAAGGTTCTCACGATCTTGGCGCAGCGGTCGGCGGCGGTGCGCACCTTCACGGCACGCTCGGCGATTTCGCTGTCGCCGGCCATGCTTTCCAGCAGCGCCGCCTGGCCGATCACGACGGACAGGGGGTTGTTCAGCTCATGCGATACGCCGGCGAGCAGGGCGCCCAGCGCGCTCAGCTTCTCGTTCTGATAGCTCTTCTCGCGCTGGCGCTGCAGCTCGCGTTCGGTGCGCACGCGGTCGGTGATGTTGTTGTAGGTGGCGACCACGCAGCCGTCCGGCAGACGCTGCTGGCGGATCTCGATGACGCGGCCATCGGGCAGGGTGGACTGGAAGACGCCGCGCCGCGGCCGCGACAGCAGCGCCAGGCGCTGCTGGATGAAGTTCTCCTCGCCGCCCGCGGCCTCCACGTCGGCGCGCGGGTAATGCCCCTTGGCGACGCCCCGGCGGATGTATTCCGACAGTGGGATGCCCGGCCGACCCATCTCCTCCGGCAGGTCGAAGATATCGAGGTAACCCTGGTTGACCAGCAGCACCGTCATGTCCGGCGCGGTGACGGTGACGCCTTGGGCGATGTTGGCGAGCACGCCTTTCAGCTGGGCGGTGCGTTCCGCCAGCGCCTGCTCCAGGCGGCTTTCCTGGTCGCGTAGCGCGATCTCCGCGCGCTTGCGCTCGGTGATGTCGGTGCGCACGCTGACAAAGCCGCCTGAGCGCGTGTGCTGTTCCTTGACGATGTCCCAGCGCCCGTCGGGCCAGGCATCCTCGCGCACGGCGGTGCGGCCGCGCAGGCGGTCTTCGATGAAGGCGTCGGCGAAGCCTTTGGGATTCTGCCAGACCCGCGGGTCGGTGATGGCGTTGTGCCTGACGCTGGTCTCGATCAGCTCGCGCATGGACTTGCCGATAATCTCCACCGGGCCGGGCTGGAACGGCAGGGTCTCGTGGAAGCGGCGGTTGGTCAGCACCACCCGCTGGTCGGCGTCGTAGAGGATGAAGCTGTCCGAGAGATTGTCGATCGCCTCGCGCAGCATCAGTTCGCTGCGCCGCGTGTTCACCTGCTCGGTGACGTCGTTCAGCGAAACCAGCACGGCGGGCTCACCCTGCCAGAGAATGCGCTTCTCTGTGGCTTCGACCCAGAAAGGTTCGCCCGCGCGGGTCAGGCAGGACAGGATGCGCGCCGGTCCCGGCGGCTCGCCGGCCAGCAGCCGGGCGTGGCGGCGCAGGGCGCCGTTGTGGATCTCGACCGGCAGGAAGCGCAGCAGCGTCGGCTCGCGCAGCAGGGCGGCGCCGTCCTCGAAGCCGATGCGCCGCGCACAGGCGCGGTTGGCATAGAGCGGCTTGAAGTCGCGATGCACCAGCACGCCGTTGCCGATCTCCTCCACCAGGCTGCGGAAATCGTCGGACGCGGAGCCGCCGTCCGCTGCGGTTTCGCCCTTGCCGGCGGAGGTCTGCCGCGCAGCGTCTTGGCGCGGCGCCGTTTCGCGGTGGATCACCAGCCAGCTCCGGTGCCCTCCGCGGCGGTCGTACAACGGGCAGAGTTCGGCAGGGATCCCGTCCAGCCCGCGACCCGGGATCGACGCGCTGTCCAAGCCGGTCGCATCGGCAAAGGCCTGGTTGGCCCCGATCAGGCGCAGCGGCGCACCGCCCGTCGCCGCGGTGGCGACCGCCGCGGGCAGGCCGACGCAGTGCAGCGCCGCGGCGAAGCGGCGCAGGCTGTTGCCTGTGGAGCTTAAGGGTTTGGACATCGCTGCGACCTGCGTGAACCAGGGCCAAGAATAGGGCTGCCGCCGCGCCCGAGTCGAGCCTGGGGTGTCCGGGCTGTGGGGAGCGGAGATGGCGGCCGGCGGGACCCTGCAGCGTGAATGTTTCAGTCGCATGTGCCGTGAAGGGGGAAATGGTTTCCTTTGTTCTCTGCCGCCACCTACGAAAACGCCGCCTGGGGGGATGCAGGGGCACCGCGGCAATTCCGGGTAGGGTCATCAATGTATTGATTTATATTGAATAACTGGACCGCGTCTGCGGCCGGCGCCGGTTACGGCAAACGTCGGGCGAACGCAAAAGGGGCGCACCGCTGCCGGTGCGCCCCTTGTGGTACCTGCAACCTGTCGTATCAGCCGACGAGGGCGTTGTCGTTGCGCTTCACCGCGACGATCGAGGAACGCGGTAGCTTGCCGTCGCCGTCCGGGAAGGGCGCGTCGGGATGCTGGATGCCGACGAACATCGTGCGGCGGTCGGCCGACCAGCACAGGCCGGTCACCTCCGAGCCCTTCGGCCCGGTGAGGAAGCGCTCGATGCGGCCCGTCACCGGGTCGCCCGCCAGCATCTGGTTGTTGCCCTGGCCGGCGAAGTCCTTTTCGTTGGAATCGTCGCCGTCGGTCTGGATCCACAGCACGCCGGTGGTGTCGATCGCCATGCCGTCGGGCGAATTGAAGAGGTTGCCGTCGTTGATGTTCGACGAACCGGCATTGGGGCCTTCATGCACGGTCGGATTGCCGGCCATGACGTAGAGGTCCCATTCAAAGCTTTCGGCAGCGTGATCACCGGCCGCCGGGCGCCAGCGCACGATCTGGCCGTAGTTGTTGGCCTCGCGCGGATTGGGGCCGCCGACTGGCTGTGCGTCGCCGCCCGCGTTGGTCTTCACGCCGCGGTTCTTGTTGTTGGTCAGCGCGCAGTAGGCTTCCGCCGAGACCGGGTTCACGGCCACCCACTCGGGACGGTCCATGGTGGTGGCGCCGACCTTGGAGGCGGCGGTGCGGCTGAAGATGAGGATCTCCGCCTCTGACATGCCGGTCGCCGCCGGGGTCAGGGCGACCCACGCGCCGGTCATGTCGTCGTTGAACTTGGCGACGTAGAGCTGGCCGATGTCCAGCAGCGTCGAGGTGTCGCCGCCGGGAACATAGATGTCGCGCGAGACGAACTTGTAGAGGAACTCGCCACGCTCGTCGTCGCCCAGATAGACCACCACGCGGCCATCTGGGGCCAGCGTGGTCGCGGCATTTTCATGCTTGATGCGGCCCAGCGCGGTGCGCTTGATCGGGGTGCTGCTCGCATCCGAGGGATCGATCTCGACCACCCAGCCGGCGCGGTGCGGCTCGTTGGGGTTCTTCGAGGTGTCGAAGCGTTCGTCCCACTTGTGGTAGTCGTAGCCCCAGCCCTCGGCTGCGATGCCGTAGCGCTCGTATCCGGCGGCGACCTGCGCGCTGAGTTGCGGCTCTGCCGTCGCGCCGAAGTAGCCGTTGAAGTTTTCCTCGCAGGTCAGGTAGGTGCCCCAGGGCGTCTTGCCCGAACCGCAATTGTTGAAGGTGCCGAGGCTCCGGGTGCCGGTGGGGTCGGCAGCGGTCTTCAGCAGGTCGTGACCGGCGGCGGGGCCGGAAATCCGCATCGGCGTGTTGTGGGTGATGCGGCGGTTGAAGGGGCTGTCCTTGACAATGCTCCAGCCGTCCGCGCCTTCGGCGATCTCCATCACGGTGACGCCCTGCAGGTTCTGCAGCTTCAGGACGTCGCTGGCATCGCGCGGCGTCCCCTTGTCCGCCTGCGGCAGGTTCACCTCGTTGTTGGTGTACTCCTGGTTCACGGCGAGCACCTGCCGGCCGTCGATCAGGAACAGCTCCATGCCATCGGTATTCTCGCCGACGACTTTGTCGGCGTCCTCGGCGGCGCCGCCGGTCTGCTGGTCGAGTTCGGGCACGCCGGAGAACAGCGGGTCGCCCCAGCTGGCCAGGCGCTGCCAGCTATAGCCTTCAGGCACGTGCACGGTGTTGTCGGTGGCGGTGGGGATCGGTTCGAACGCAAAGCGCGACGTCTGCTGCGCCCACGCCGGCTTCAGGTTCAGCAGGCCGGCGCTCATGACGGCCGCGCCCGACCCGAAGGCCAGCGCGCCACCCAGGAAGCCCCGGCGCGAGATGGCGCGTTCCACGACGCGGTCGAAGTCGTTCTCGGCCGGCCGCGGGAAGTTGATTTCATCCCACGCGTCGGCGGAGATCGGTTTACGGATGTCGTCTTTCATTGCTCTCTCCCGTTGGACTCTTTTGGCTGGCTTTGGTGGCCGGCTTTGGTGGCCGGCTTTGGTGGCTGGCACAGGGGCGGTTCAACGATGCCCTCGACCTGGATTTATTCCAGGCGGTGTATTGCACAGCTACGTGACGTCTTCATGACGCCCGCATGACAGGCAGCGAAGCGCAGAGAGAAGCCGCCCGGCCGCGTCGTCGTGCTTCCGGTATGGGGAGAAGCCCTCATCCGGGCCGCGGCTCATCGGCCGCCGATCGGCCCCCCTTTTCGGGTGAAATTCCGCGGATTTGCTGGGCGGCCCCTCGATTCGGGGTCCGGCCCGGCGCCGAAGGCCCGGGGGCCGGTATTTTTCGCGGAATTCCGCCATTTTCCGGGAAGTGTGATTTTCCTCACAGAGCCGACCTGCGGCCTCGGGCAAGCTCGCCGTCCTAAGAAAAATCGTCCACCCATCATCCGGGGCAGGGTCCGGGAGCAGGGGGCGGATGCGCGGCGAAGGGGAAATCTGGATGGCTGGCCAGCAAGAGAAAGTGACGGGCGGGAATGGCACGCGGCTGCTGTCGCCCCGGATTCACTGCGATTTCGTGCCGACGGACCCGCCCCAAGAGGGCCGCGTCAGGGCATCGGTTGCCCTCGATCCTCTGGCCCTCGGCTTCATGGTGAACCTCGACTCCGCTGCCGCCCGGACCACCGCCCGGACCGCCGGCTGCGAGGTCGCGGCCGACAGCGCGGCCGACAGCGCGGCCGACAGCGCGGCCGACAGCGCGGCCGGCAGCCCTGCCTGGCCGGCGACCACCGACGCCCGCGATCTTTTGGTCGAGTCGCTGGGCGAGAGCCTGCCCGACGGCTGCCGCGGAGTCGCATCCGCGTTCCCCCGCGACACCCGCGCCGCTGCCGCAGACGGATGCTTCACCCGAGGCCTCGCCCGTGCCGAGGCGGGCGACCACCAGGGCGCCGTCGCCGAGTTCTCCGCAGCGCTGGCCGGTGATGCGGGCGCCGACCGTGTTGACGCGGGCCGCATCTATCTGGAGCGGGCCTACAGCTACCGCGGGCTCGGCTACACCTACCTCGCCATCGATGATT
The DNA here is from genome assembly GCF_037652055.1 of Pelagibius sp. 7325. NCBI lineage: Bacteria > Pseudomonadati > Pseudomonadota > Alphaproteobacteria > Rhodospirillales > Rhodovibrionaceae > Pelagibius > Pelagibius sp. 7325. The sequence goes on along the minus strand of NZ_JBBKAH010000001.1, from coordinate 118,845 downwards.
TCGAGCGCGCCGGGGCGATGGGCGCCGGATGGGCGGCCGCGCATAACGGCATGGGCATGGTGCGCCGGGAAAAGGGCGACCTGACCGGCGCGCTGTGCGATTTCGATACCGCCATCCGCTACGATGCCGGCTTCGCGGCGGCCTATTCCAACCGCGGCCTCTGCCACCTGGACCGCTACGACGACCTGAAGGCGGTGGCCGACTTCACCCGCGCGCTCGACCTCGGCGGCGCCCAGGCGGTGACGCTGTTCCACCGTGCCGCCGCCTACGCCCGCCTGAAGCGCTATGCCGAGGCGGAGGCCGACCTCACCGCTGCCGCCGGCTTCGCCCCCGAGGAGCCCTGCATCCTCAACCGCCGCGGCATCGCCCGCGAAGGGCAGGGCAAGCTGACCGAGGCGCTGGAGGACTTCGACCGCACCATTGCCGCCGATCCGACTTTCGCGCCCGCCTACGGCAACCGTGCCCGCCTGCTGCAGCAGTTGGAGGACTATCAGGGGGCCATCGACGACTTCACCCGCGAACTGGAGTTCGATCCGGGTTCCTGGCAGGCGCACGCGCGCCGCGGCCAGTGTTACAGCAAGCTCGGCCAGCTGCGTTATGCGGTGCTCGATTTCAACGCGGCCCTGATCCGCGGCGAGGCGCGCGCCTCGCTCTACCTCGACCGCGCGCGCTGCTACGGCGAGATCAGGGATTACGCCAAGGCGCTGGCCGACTGCGACGAGGCGCTACGCCTGGCGCCGAACTGCGCGCGCATCCTCGCCGAGCGGGCGCGCTGGCGCGAGCGGATGCGCGACCGCGACGGTGCGCTGGACGACCTCACCCGTGCGGTCGAGATGGAGACCGGCAATGCCACCTACATCCAGCAGCGCGCGCGCTTCCTGCTGCGCCAGGGGCGGCTCGACGCAGCGCTGCAGGACTTCGAGCGTGACGTGGCGCTGAACCCGGCCGAACCCTGGGCCTACATGGGCCGCGGCGACTGCCGCTCGCGCCTGGGCCAGGGTATGGCCGCTGCCAGCGACTACCGCCGCGCCGCCGAACTCTTCGCCGACCTCGGTCAGCTGGAGGCACGCGGCACCGCTCTGCAGCGCATGGAGCAGGTGCTGGTGGCGTGAGGCCTTGACGACCTTTGCCCCGGCGTTCACCGGTGCGGCGCGACGTGTGTGAAAAGGGGGGCTCGGCCCCCCTTTCTCTTTGTCCGGCTGCCGAACGGAAAACCAGGCGGAAGCGCCCGGATAGAAACAAAGAAAACACTTTTCCGCTTGCCGCGACAACAGCCTGAAACATTCCGCTGTCAGCTTGCTCCCGGCGTGTGGTGCCGGGGCCGGATGCGGTCGGGCTCCAACTTCCGCGGCGGTTCATGCGGCGACTCCGCTGCAGGGGCTGGCGCCCTCAACCTTCCATCCGGAGGCTCGGCATCACACGCACCTCGATCCGGCTCCCGAACCCGGTGAATCCGATGACGTCCCAACCCTCCTCACAGCCCCCTAAAGCGACTCCCGGCGATCCCCAGGCCTTTGTCCTGCGCGCAGCGCGGCGCGGCGACATTCCCGCCATCGATGCCATGCACTTCCTCTCTGTTCAGGCCTTGAGCGCCGCGGACTATTCGCCGGCAGAGGTCGAGGCCTTCCTCTGCCACGGTACCTACGATCCCGCCCTGATCGATGACGGCACCTACTATGTTCTCGCGGCTGCGGGGCCGGAGGCTGGGGGCAGGGTGATTGCCAGTGGCGGCTGGTCGCGCCATCTGCCGCATTCGAACGCAGGCGGCGCCGGCATGGCGGAGCCGGCCTACTGCCTGTCGCCCACCTCGGCCAAGATCCGCTCGATCTTCGTGCATCCGCACTACGCCCGCAGGGGACTCGGCTCGCGCATGGTGCGTCATGCCGAGCGCGAGGCTGTCGCCGCCGGCCACCGGCTGCTGGAACTCTGGGCCACGCTCACCGGGCTGCCGCTCTACCGCAGGCTCGGCTACCAGGAACTCGGCCGCATGGCGATTCCCGGCGGCAACGGCGCCGCCGTGCCCGCCGTGCACATGGCCAGGCTGGTGCCGCTGTCGGACGCCCAGGCGGCTTAGGGACCGCGCAAACGCAAAAAGGCCGCGCACCCGGGGCGGCGGCCTGACATCATACAGTTCTCTGGCGTGGATTTTCCGGCAGGGAGTCCGCCGGAATCACAAACCGGGCGGTCGCGGCGACCGGCCCGGCTTCGCAATCGCGCCTTCCGGAGCCCTCCCGGCAGGCGCGCCCCTGGAATCGGGCGCGCACCGGGTCAGGCACTGAGAAGCTCGGCGGGGGCCTAGAAGCCCTCGCGCTCCATCCGCTTGCGCAGCAGCTTGCGATAGCGGCGCACAGCCTCGGCCCGCTCGCGCTTCTTGCGCGCGGAAGGCTTCTCGAAGTTGCGGCGCAGTTTCATTTCCCGGAAGACACCCTCGCGCTGCAGCTTCTTCTTCAGCGCGCGCAGGGCCTGATCGACGTTATTGTCGCGAACCTGTACTTGCACAGACGCTCCGTGCTCCTTTCGTAAGCCGTCAAAAGCCTGCCTCCCGACAGACCTTCGGGCTGGATTGCTCAGATGTTGGGGCAAAACAACCGCTTCCGCGGCAGCACTGCTGCGGAAACAGGGCGCTTGGTATCATAGGGACGGGCAAAAAGGAAGGGGTTTCTGGGTTTTTCCCCGCGGACGCGGCCGGCCCGCCTGCTGAAAACACCGAAAAGTCAGGCTAGAAAATAAGAATAAATTCATCATAACGTCTTGGGGGCCGGAGGCCGGGCGCGTCCCTAGCGGGACGCCTTTACCCCGGCCTGGGGCAGCGCCATATTCAACTCATGGCAATTCTCAAGATCGCACGCATGGGGCATCCGGTGCTGCGCCGCCCGGCGGCGCCGGTTCCCGACCCGACAGCCCCGCAAATCCGCCACCTCGTGCGGGACATGCTGGAGACCATGGAGGATGCCGGCGGCACCGGCCTCGCCGCGCCCCAGGTCCACGTGCCCCTGCGGGTGGTGATCTTCTTCGTCGCCGGCCGCCGCGCCGCGCTGGAGGATGGGGAGGCCGGGAGCGGCGAATGCGGCCGCGAGGACGTGCCGCTGACCGTTCTCATCAACCCGGAAATCGAGCCTCTCACCGAGGACGAGGCGCTGGGCCCGGAGGCCTGCCTCTCGGTCCCGGGCCTGGTCGGCCAGGTGCCGCGCTGGACGCGCATCCGCTACCGCGGGCTCGATCTCGACGGGGCGGCGATCGAGCGCGAGGCGGCGGGCTTCCACGCCCGCGTCGTGCAGCACGAATGCGACCACCTGGACGGCATCCTCTATCCGCAGCGGATGACCGACCTTTCCCGGCTGGCCTTCACCAGCGAGATCGGCCGCCCATTGGACGAGGCGGACGAAGCGGACGAGCCGGATGCCATCGCGCAAGAAAGGGAAGAGAACCATGTCTGAGAACCGCGCCGAGCAGACAGAATCCGGCCCCGCCGCGGGCCGCGAGGCGGCGCTGAAGAAGCTCGCCCAACAGCGCAGCAGCCTGCTCGACGCGGCGCTGCGCCATGTGCCTTTCGACGGCTGGACCTGGACCGCGATCGACGCCGGCGCGCGCGACCTGGCGCTGCCGGCCGGCGAGGCGCACCGCCTGTTTCCCGGTGGCCCCCAGGAAGTGATTCGGGCTTTCAGCACGGCGGCCGACCGGCAGATGCTGGAAAGCCTGGAGGGGCTGGACCTCGCCTCGATGAAGGTGCGCGAGAAGATCACCGCCGGCGTGCGCGCGCGCCTGGAGGCGGTTGCCGCCCACCGGGAGGCGGTGCGCAGCGGGCTGGCCTTCTTCGCCCTGCCGCAGAACGCGGCGACCGGCATGGGCTGCCTCTACCGCACCGTCGATGCCATCTGGTACGCCGCCGGCGACAAGGCGACGGACTATAATTTCTATACCAAGCGCGCGCTGCTCTCCGGCGTCTACTCCTCGACGCTGCTGTTCTGGCTGAACGACAAGTCGGAAGACTATGCCGCCACCTGGGCCTTCCTCGATCGGCGCATCGCCGAGGTCCTGCAGGTCGCCGGGCGGCTCGGCAAGGGCGTCACTGCGGCGCTGAATCTGCCTGACCGTCTTTTTGAAAAGCTGGCCGCGCGGCGCCGCGAAGGGTCAGGGCGCCGCACGGTGGGACGCGGCCCGCTCAGAAGCGCGGCGCGCCGCTGAATTTTTCTCAGGGTGTCTTGCGGCCGGTCTGCGAACCGCTGCGGCTGAGGAAGAGGTAGTCCCGCCCGACGTTCTCGTAGCATTCGATCGATACCGCCTTGTTCACGGTGATGCCGTCGTCGGACAAGGGGAAGATGCAGATATCGTATTCGCCGACGGTGTCGTCCGCCAGGTGCCACTTGATGCGCGCCATCACCGGCAATCTGCTGGCGCAGGCGGTCTGGTAGCATTCCAGGAAGGGGCCTTCGTCATCGGGCAGCACGATCTCGTCGAGGTACCTGCCGGTGAATTCGAAACCGGTCATCTCCACGACCTTGGTGCCGACCAGCCGGTAACGCACGCGAAAGGGATCCTGCTCGATGTCCGCGATCAGCATGTTCGGCACCAGCTTCGGGATGTCGACGGGATCGATGTCCGCGCGGCGCGGAATCGCGCCGTCGCGGCACTTGCTCCGCCAGTAGAGATAGAGCCGCCGGATGAGGGCGCTCTGGATCTGATCCGCGTCGGTGATCTGCTGCATCAAGTCGATCCGTGGAGGAGCAGTATAAGCGGGTGGCCTGCCGGATTGTCACGCCCTTGCATTGAGACTATCGCAGCTTCATTGACCTCAAAGAATTAACCGGCGGTGACAAATGATATTGGAGGTGACCTCGGGTAGCCGGCAAAACGCCGCGCCGCTGCGCGTTATAGTCATTGCTGGAATCTTGCCGGGGCGTTCGTGGCTGGGCCTTCACCTGCCGGCGGTCACACGATAAACACACTTCACAGTGGTAGGGCGGGCTGTCATCATCGTATCGTCCGATTTGTCAGCATTTAGTAGTCAATTGGTACCTATTTTGCCCATGCATGGTGATGGCCGTATCCCCTTTTCCCGGCACGATTTCAATCTATGATAGTGCGTCGCTGACCTCCCGTATCCGCGCGAGACGGGCGCGCGGGGGCGCGCGGGTCCTTTGTGCAATCGTCGCCGTTCTGGCGGGCGTCGTCCTGTTCGTCGGCTGGGGCATGGACGTTGCCGCGGCTCGCGGCGAGGCGACCGGAAGCCGCAGCATGGCGATCACCACTGCGGTGGGCCTGCTTCTCTGCGCTTTGCTGACGCTTGGCGGAGTGTCCCGGCGGCGCTTCGTGAGACCCGGATCCAAGAGACTGGGGGCAGGCTTCCTTCTCTGTCTCGCCCTGGCTGATCTGGCGCTTCTGGCTAGCCCGCTGCAAATCGGCCTGGACCAGTTTCTCTTCAGTTTTTCGGGGGCGCTGGCGGAGGTCTATATGTCGCCCGCCACGGCGACCTGCCTGATGCTGGCGGCGGGCTGCCTGCTGGTTCGCCGTCGCCGCGGACGCTTTCTGAATGGCGACCTCTACGGGCTGCTGGTGCTGGCCGGTCTCCTCGTCACCACCCTGGCCTTGGTGGGATATGCCTTCGATGCCGAGTCACTCTACGCGGTGTTCGTCTACACGGCGATGTCCCTCCACACCGCGGTCGGCTTCTTCCTGATGTTCGTGGCTTTAATGTTGGCCCGCCCGACCTGGGGCTGGATGTTCCTCGTCATGGGGCCCGGGCCCGGTGGTGCGACGCTCAGGCGTACCTTGCCCTTCGTTGTCCTGGGCCCGTTTGCGTTCTGCGGGCTGACCCTTGCCGCGGTCGAGGCGGGAATCTTCGACGTCAATTTTCGTCTCAGCCTCCTGGCGATTACGATGATGAGTTCACTGGTCGGCTTGCTGTTCTGGAGCGCCCAGCGCGAGAACGCCGACGCGAAGGACATCATTGCCGCGAATGCTCAGCTGCGGCGACTGCTGCATGAGCGCGATGTGCTGCTGCAGGAGGTCTATCACCGCGTCAAGAACAATCTCCAGTTCATCGATGCCATGCTGGCCCTGGAAGCCATGCGCGGAAACGATTCACCTCTGGACCAGCGTCTGGCCGGAATCCGTTCGCGACTGCATGCCATCAGTCTCGTGCATCAGAAGCTCATCTCCGCGCAGGATCTGGCGACGGTGGACCTGCGAAGCTTCCTGACCGATCTCTGCGATCAGCAGGGCCGCGGTGCCGGACTGGATGATCGCGGGATCAGTATCGATACCTCGGTTGACGAGATCGGATTGGATCTCGAACAGGCTGTTCCTATCGGCCTTCTGGTAACGGAGTTGCTGTCCAATGCCGCCAAACACGCATTTCCGGACGGGCGCGCGGGTCGGATCGAGGTAGTGGCGAAGCGGATCGACGGCAATCGCCTTCAGCTCAGCGTTAGCGATAACGGTGTCGGCCTTGCCGGCCCGGCCGGCGACGGCGGCACCGTCGGCAGTATGATTGTGCGCTCCTTGGCGGCACAGCTGCGCGCGCAGACACGGCGTTTTGGTGAAGACGGATTCTGCATCGCGTTTACGATACCTTTGGACAAGACTCCCCGATCCTGAATTGAGGCTTTCGCATGCAGACCACACCAAAGGTTCTCATCGTCGAGGACGAACAGATCATTGCCGAGTACTTCAGGGTGATCGTCGAGTCGGCAGGTTATGAGGTTTGCGGAATCGCACTGTCGGCGGACGAGGCGGTGAAGCTCGCCCGGGAGAACGACCCGGCTCTGATTTTCATGGACGTCCGCCTGCAGGGCGAAAAGGACGGCGTCGACGCGGCGTTTGAAATTCATCGCCACAAGCCAGTACCGACCGTCTATGTGACCGGCTCGACCGAACCGGAAACCCAGCAGCGGATCAAGGCCGACCATCCGGCCGATATCCTCATCAAGCCGGTGCTCAGCGAGCAGTTGCTGGATGCGCTGAAACGCTTCTGCCCGCAGCCATAGCCGCCAGGCCCGGTGCGGTCAGCGCCGGATCAGGCGGGTGACGTGGCCCATCTTGCGGCCCGGCCGCGCTTCGGCCTTGCCGTAGAGATGCAGCTTGTTGCCGGGCTCGGAGAGGATCCGCAGCCAGTCGTTCACCTCGTCGCCCAGAAGGTTCTTCATCACCGCGTCGCAGAGGCGCTCGGTCGAGCCCAGCGGCAGGCCGGCGACGGCGCGGATGAACTGTTCGAACTGCGAGGTGACGCAGGCGTCGAGGGTCCAGTGTCCGGAGTTGTGCGGCCGTGGCGCCAGTTCGTTGACCAGGATCTTGTTGTCGTGGGTGACGAACATTTCGACCGCCAGCAGGCCGATCAGTCCCATCTCCTTGGCCAGGTGGCGGGCGATGGCCTCGGCGCGGTCGGAGAGTTCGTCCGGCAGGTTGGCCGGCGCGATGGTCTCGTCCAGGATGTGGTTCTTGTGACGATTCTCCACCGGCACATAGGTGCGCACGCTGCCGTCGGCCGAACGCGCGACGATCGCCGAGATCTCCATGCGGAACGGGACGATGGCCTCGACGATGCCGACGGCGTCCGCCGCGTGGCCGCGCATCGCGGCCCAGGCTTCCGCCAGATCGCTCTCTGCCGTGATGCGCACCTGGCCTTTGCCGTCATAGCCCAGCTCGGCACTCTTCAGGATGCAGGGCGTGCCGATCGCTTCGACCGCCCGGCGCAGGCCGCCGACGTCCTCGGCGGCGCGGTAGGCGGTGGTCGGCACCGAAACGCCGTTGCAGAAGTCCTTCTCGCGCAGGCGGTGCTGGCAGATCGACAGCACGGCGGCGCCGGGCCGCAGCGGCGCCAGCTTCTCCAGTACCTCGACGGTCGCCAGCGGGATGTTCTCGAATTCGAAGGTCACTACGTCGACCGCCGCGGCGAAGCGGGTCAGGGCCGCGACGTCGTCGTAGGCTGCCACCGTCGCGGCGTCGCACACCTGGTTCGCCGGGGCGTCCGCTTCCGGCCCGTAGACGTGGCAGCGGTAGCCGAGGCGCGCGGCGGCCAGCGCCGCCATGCGGCCCAGCTGGCCGCTGCCGAGAATGCCGATGGTGGCGCCTGGGCTCAAGGGGCGGTCAAGGGGGCCGGTCAATTCGGGCAAGATCGGGTTTCCTTCGGGAGACGCGGGGGGCGGAAAAGACGTTCAGGCTTCGTCCTGGGGCCGTTCGGCGACGGCGGCCGTCTGCTGCCGGCGCCAGTCGTCCAGCGCCGTGGCGACCTGGGGATCGCTGAGGGCGATGACGGCGGCGGCCAGCAGGCCGGCGTTGATGGCGCCGGCTTTGCCGATGGCCAGGGTGCCGACCGGAATGCCGCCGGGCATCTGCACGATGGAGAGCAGCGAGTCCTGGCCCTTCAGCGCCTTGCTTTCGATCGGCACGCCGAAGACCGGCAGCGGCGTCATGGCGGCGGCCATGCCGGGCAGATGGGCGGCCCCGCCGGCGCCGGCGATGACGACCTTCAGGCCGCGCTCGCGTGCCGTGGTGGCGTAGTCGTAGAGCCGCTGCGGGGTGCGGTGGGCGGAAACGATGCGGACCTCGTGGGCGACGCCCAGCCGCTCCAACACCTCGGCGGCGTGCTTCATGGTCGGCCAGTCCGACTGGCTGCCCATGATGATTCCGACCTGCGGCTGCTGCTCCGCCATGCTGTTCGCGTCCCCCCTGAAACGTCTGCTGAAACTTCTGCTGAAAGCTTTGCTGAAACCTTTGGCTCTGCCGCCCGTTGCCTTGCCGTCGGGCGGCAGCCCGGGAAAAGGCGCGCATTATCCGGGCAAGCCGGCAGCCGCGCAACCCGTCGCGCAACCCGCCTCCGCGTGGGGTGGAAAGGCCCGTTTTCCGGGGTTTTGCCCCGCAAGGGTCGCCGCGGCGCCACTCCCGGCCCGCAAGGAAGCCTTTACCCTCGTCCCCTAAGCTTCGTGCTAGACTTGCGGCCGTAATCGGCTCGCCAGGACGCTTAGGTGAACGGACCGTTAACACTCCCGGGACGGCCGGGAAATCGTTGGAAGCCAGGATGAAGGTAAGCAAGACAGGCGGATCGGCCCCCCTGACGCCCGGGGTGGCGCCCGGGGTGGCGCCCGGCACCGCCGCGCGCGCCGGGGCGGCCTACCGCGCAGCCGAGCAGGCCCGGCCGGTGCCGCAGCCCGAGGACGTGGCCTCTGTCATGGGGATCCCCGAGACCGAGCTGACGCCCAAGGTCCGCAAGGCCCTGCAGCAGCTGATGGCCGAGGTCTACTCCCTGCGCCAGGAGCTCGAGGAGTCGCGCCAGCGCGTCGGCTACCTGGAGCAGCTGGCCGACCAGGACACCCTGGCGCCGGTGCTGAACCGCCGCGCCTTCGTGCGCGAGCTGAGCCGCATGGCCGCCTTCGAGGAACGCTACGGTGCCGCCGGCGCGGTGCTCTATTTCGACGTGAACGACCTCAAGGTCGTGAACGACACCCACGGCCATGCCGCCGGCGACGCGGTGCTGAAGCGGGTCTGCGAGGTGCTGCTGCGCGACACCCGCGCGTCCGACGTGGTCGGCCGCCTGGGCGGCGACGAGTTCGGCGTCATCCTGGCGCAGTCGGCCCTGGAGCCGGCGGCCGCCAAGGCCGCCCGGCTGGCCGGGGCGATCGCCGCCGAGGAGGTCGAGTGGGACGGCCGCCGCCTGCGCATCTCGGTGGCCTACGGAGTCCACACCCTTTCCAGCGGCCAGCGCGCGGACGACGCCCTCAACGCCGCCGACCGGGCGATGTACGAGCACAAACGCAGCGGCCGCGGCGAAAGCTGACCGGCGACTCCGCCCTGATCGGTTGCTGAAAAAGTCCTGACGGCCTGATTGACCTCGTGCTTCGAGACGCACGCGCTCGCGTGCTCCTCAGCATGAGGTCAATCATTTCATAGTCTTACCTCATCCTGAGGAGGCGCGTCAGCGCCGTCTCGAAGGATGTGTTGCAGGTCGGGCGCCCTTTCTCAGCAGCCTGCTAAGCGATCCGGCTAAGCGATGATATCCGGCAGCATGGCGTCTTCCAGCTTCAGGATCTGGTCCTTCAGCGCCAGCTTGCGCTTCTTCAGGCGCTGCAGCTGAAGCTGGTCGAAGGGGCGGGTTTCCGCGAGATGGCTGATGACGTCGTCGAGGTCGCGGTGCTCCGATTTGAGCTCGGCGAGTTTGCGACGCAGCTGGTCGAGATCCGGTTGATCCATTGCGCTCATGCGAGGTGTGGGACGCGCCCGGGAGTATACCCGCTTGGCGATCCCCTTGGGAGTCTTGGGGCGGGAGTCTTGCGGGCTGGCCGCCCCGATTGCGCGCAGACTGCCCGCAACCCGAGATTTCTAGTCCCATAAGCTGCTAAAGTCTGCCCCGAAAAGCGTTTTTCGTTGCGAAGGCGGCAGGGGTGACGGGGAAAACAGGCCAGATGGCAAGTCCGAAGCGGATCGGGGTTCTCACCAGTGGCGGCGATTGCGCCGGTCTCAACGCCGCGTTGCGGGCGGTGGTGCTGCGCGCCACCGGCCACTACGGCTGGCAGGTGGTCGGCATCCGCAACGGCACCGCCGGACTGCTGGCCCGCCCCGTGGAGGCGGAGACCATGGCGCTCAGCCTCGACCTGCTGGATGGCACCTTGCTGCGCCGCGGCGGCACCATCCTGGGCACCACCAACAAGGGTGACCCCTTCGACTACCCGATGCCCGACGGCAGCCGCCGCGACCGCTCCGCCGAGGTCATCGAGGGCTACCGCCAGCTCGAACTGGACGCCCTCATCGGCATCGGCGGCGACGGCAGCCAGGCGATCCTCCGGCGCCTCGCGCAGCAGGGCGGCATCGACCTGGTGACCATCCCCAAGACCATCGACAACGACCTCGGCCACACCGAGCTCTCGATCGGCTATGCCACGGCGGTGAAGGTCGCCACCGACGCCCTCGACCAGCTGCAGCCGACGGCGGCCAGCCATTCGCGGGTGATGGTGCTGGAGGTCATGGGCCGCGACGCCGGCCACATCGCCATCGCGGCCGGCATCGCCGGCGGCGCCGACGTGATCCTGATCCCCGAGATCCCCTACAGCCTGGCGGGCATCGCCGCCAAGATCGAGGCGCTGAAGGCCCAGGGGCGCAACTTCGCCCTGGTGGTGGTGGCCGAGGCGGTCAAGACCGAGGCCGGCGAGGCGGTCAGGCAGACCCAGGCCAGCGGCGCCCAGACCTACGGCGGCGTCGGCCACTACCTGGCCGCGCGCATCGCCGAGGAGACCGGCTCGGAGACCCGGGTCACCGTCCTGGGCCATCTGCAGCGCGGCGGCCTGCCGACCGACCGCGACCGCCTCATGGCCTCGATCTTCGGCGTGCGCGCCGTCGACCTCATTGCCGAGGGGCACTTCGACCGCATGGTCGCCTGGAGCGGGCGCCAGGTCATCGACATCCCGATCAGCGAGGCCATCGCCGGCTACAAAGCCGTCGATCTGGACGGGCCCTTGGTGCACACTGCCCAGGGGCTTGGTATCTATCTCGGAGAATTCCGGCCATGACCAAGCATGGGTATCGGGAACGCAGCGGTTCCGTTTCCCCGGAGGAGACGCCCTTCTGGCAGTTCTCCGGCGCCCTCTATGCACGCCCCGGCGTGGCCGAGGCCTGCCTGGAGCTGCAGGACCGCCACGGGCTGGACGTGAACCTCCTGCTGTTCTGCGCCTGGGCCGGCGTGCAGGGACGGCGGTTCGACGGCGGCGACATCGGCCTGCTGCGCTCGGCCTCGCGGCCCTGGCACGACAACGTGGTGGGACCGCTGCGCGCCGCGCGGCGCTGGCTGAAGCAGCAGACCGCCGTGCCCGACGACCTCGGCGAGGCTTTCCGCGAAGAGGTGAAGTCGCTGGAGCTGCAGGCCGAGATGCTGGAGCAGCTGGTGCTCTATCAGGAGATCGAAATCGTGGCCGGTGAAGGCGCGCCGGAGGAGGCCGCCGCCAACCTCCATCTCTATCTCACCCGCTTCAAGCCGCGGCCGACCGACGACGACTTCGCCGACCTCGCCGCCATCCTGCACGGCGCCTGCCCGCAAGTGGCGCCGGTCCACGCCATCCGCATTCTCGAGGACCTCGGCTAGCGGGCTGCGGGAAAAGGCACCCTGCCTGTGGTCCATCCTTCGAGACGCCGCCTTGCGGCGGCTCCTCAGGATGAGGGTGGAACATAAAATGATTGACCTCATCCTGAGGAGGCTGCGCAGCAGCCGTCTCGAAGGATGGGCGGCGGGCCGGCCCTGTGCGGCGCTAACTCCGCAGCGGACGGACCTTGCCCTTCAGCCGCGCAGGGGGCGGACCTTGCCCTTCAGCCCCGCAGGGGGCGGATCTTGCCGGCGTCCTCGCCCCAGCGTTTCACCGTGCCGGCGTCGAGGCCGAAGAGGTCGAGCACGCGCCCGAGGGTGTGGTCGACCATGTCGTCGATCGACTGCGGGTTGGCGTAGAAGCCGGGCACCGGCGGCGCGATGATCGCGCCCATCTCCGACAGCGCCAGCATGGAGCGCAGGTGGCCGGTGTGCAGCGGCGTCTCGCGCAGCATGAGGACCAGGCGGCGGCGTTCCTTCAGCACCACGTCGGCGGCGCGGGTCAGCAGGTTCGAGGTGACGCCGGTTGCGATTTCCGACATAGAGCGCACCGAGCAGGGGGCGATCACCATGCCGAGGGTCTGGAAGGAGCCGCTGGAGATCGCCGCGCCGACGTCGCCGGCGGGATAGACCTTGTCGGCCAGGGCCGTCACCTCGGCCACTTTCAGCTCGGTCTCGTAGGCCAGGGTGATCTCCGCCGCCTTGGACATCACCAGGTGGCTCTCAACCGGCAGATCGCGCAGCATCTCCAGCAGGCGCACGCCATAGCGCACGCCGCTTGCCCCGCTGATGCCGACGATCAACCGCTGATTTTGGGTCACAGACTTAACCTAACTTAACCTAAGTTTTTCCACGCGCCGGGGGCGTCATCGAATTGCAATCGAACGGTCCCTGGTCTAGCATATTCGGGTACCTAGAGGCTCATTGGAGGTTCCGAATGCCAGCAGATGAGCGTATCGCGTCGTTGCGAACCAAGCACGCGGCTATCGAAAACGCAATCGACGAGGAAGAACACAGGCCGCATCCCGACGATCTCCGGATTATTGAACTTAAACGCGAAAAACTCCGGATCAAGGACGAAATCGCGGGACACATGGACAGCTAGCCAAACTCCCAAGCACAAAGCCTCAGTCAAGCAACGCCTGATACGCAGGCGCCGGTCATCTGGCAGCCAGGCAGGCCCGTGCCGAAGGGAAGGAACCCTTCAGGAGAGCAGCAAAAGCAGAAGCGAAAAGCAGCCACAAAAGCAGTCGCCGGCACGACGGACAGACAAGCAGGCATCCGACGCTTCCACCGCGTCCTTCACCCTCAGTTCGAGAGGGACCGAAGGGCGCGGTTTTGTATTTGGGGGAAGCGTCCTCGCTAAGGCTGGACGCCGGTCTGCCCGCAGCCGGGCCACGGGACTCAAGTTGAGCCGGAGCGGATCATGCCAAATTCAGACTGGAGTTCTGAGAAACAGTTGGCAGCAGCAGCGATCATTCGCCTCGACTCCCGCTAGAAGTCCGTCAGCAGGTTCCTTTCCTTGCTGGCACGTGGAATGGGGCGAAATCTGCAAAGGCGAGCATTGCTGGACCGGGCAAATCCATAGAACGGCTGATCAGGCCAATCTGGCACTGCGTAATTGGCTTAGCGATCTCACAGAAGGCGATCGGTGTCGTTGTTGCGACCAACTTGGGCAGCACGGTCACGCCCGGTGCTCCGCGGATTGTGACCAGCAGAGTAGTCGAATTGTGTAGCCGCAGGCGGGCGCGTATAGAACGCGGGTCGAGGCGATTGCCGCCTGATAAGTAACGAGATCCAAGATCGTTGCTATGTACTTGGCAACACGCTCGTCATGGCATGCAGGCCCCTTTCTGGCTAACCTTTTGTTCGCCTAGCAGACTGGTCTATGGCAGTTTTTCATTTTTCTTCCAGTTGTTAACGCTCAAATAGCTTGACGTCGCCAGCTAATCTCGACACTTTTTTTGAATGGCGTAGTAGCCTAGGCGAGGGGTCAAGTTACCTGGTGTCGAGGCACCAATGCGCTGAGGGGTGACGATAAGCCCTTAGGTACGCTTCGTCAGTGGAAACCCTTGATCTAAGACCCCTCGCCGCCCTCATGGAAAAAGCTCTAAAACAGGAAATCAAAAGACTTTGCCGGCGCGCAGGGCGGCGAAACAATGGCCGCGATGCAAAGGCGCGTCAGGATCGGCAAAAATTTGAGAAGCGGACTGGATTGAAAGCAGGACTGCCGAAGCCAGCATCCTCGCTGGCGAAAGTTCATCGACACTTTGATCCTACCCATTGCGCGAGAAACGCTAACATCATCGCAAAGACGATTTGGAAAAAGGTCCTTGATGCCACCTACGAGCCGGTACCGGCGGTCAGGTATCAGATTCCTAAGCCTCAAGGCGGAGTCAGGGAGATTATGGCTTTTGCCATCCCAGATGCGGCGCTGGCAAACGTGGTGCTTCGAAGGGCCAGGGATCGGAATATCAAGAGACTTTCGCCCTTTTCTTACGCTTACCACCCTGAACGTGATGTGTTTGATGCTATCTTGGCCCTGAAAGGGTTCATGACTGATCAAAGATTGTTTGCCGTGCAGATCGATTTTCAAAAATACTTCGACACTATCCCAACTCGATACATGGAGCGATGTATTGACGATAGAGAGCTTGTAGCTGTTACGCCCCATGAGCGCTTCGTACTAAAGGAGTTCATGCGACACCAGTTTGCGAGCGTTTCTGACTATCTAATTGGAGATTTCGCGAGGCGGCACATTGGCACGCCGCAAGGCTCGTCTGTCTCACTTCTTCTTGCGAATCTCGCCAACCACGAGCTTGATCGTTCCTTGGAACGGAAATCAGGACGCTTTGTCAGGTACGCGGACGACGTAGTTGCCCTTTGCTCGACCTACGCTGAAGCGGAGGAACTTGAAGAGACGTTTATCGAGCACTGCCAGAACAGTGGCCTCATAATAAATGAGAAGAAATCGCCCGGAATCGCTATCATTGGCAAAGATGAAGCGGAAATTAGAAGTTATTCTGGATTCGACTATCTTGGATATCGGTTTACCAAGGGCGGCCTTAAGATCCCCGATCATGTCCGGGCACGTATAATCGCGAAAATGTCACGGCTTATACAAGTCTATCTGATTCAGTATCCTAAAAAATTTGGATTCAATAAGAACCGCTGCCGCACGGTACGCAAGCCATACGACTGGGACCTTCTTGGACTCGTTCTTGAGTTGCGAGGATACCTCTATGGCGGACTCGAAGAGGAAGAGATCACTAAATTTCTCAACGGTGGCGACAAGCTACGCGAGATGCGGGGCTTGATGGGATTTTACGCCCTTCTTGAAGACGCTGAAACGCTTAAGGAGTTGGATCGCTGGTTGCTTGTGAGCCTACGGCTTGCAATGAGGAAGAGGCAGCGCATTCTGAAGATCAAGTACAAGCGAAAAGGCCTCTCGCCCTCGGCCGAGGAACTCATCCTCGGCCAATGGCTCGACAAGAGAGCATGGCGTGGCCCAAATTGCCCGAACCCGCGTCTCCCTAGCTTTGTTCGAGGCTGGCGAGCTGCGCGCAAATACTACTATACATTTGGCCTAGAGGGCGTCGAACCTCCGCCATATTCATATTATTGAGAGCGATAATGTGTCTGGCGATACTCGAAATTTTGTATTTTATGATACCGAAACAACCGGAACGAATGTTGAGTTTGATCAAATTATTCAGTTTGCGGCCATATTGACCGACAAGAGCTTTAAAGAGCTTGATCGCATAAATATCAGGTGCCGACGATTGCCATGGATAGTCCCGTCGCCCAGTGCGATGATCGTTACCGGCATTTCGCCAAGTCAAATTGACAACCCTAATCTGCCACAATTTCCCGATATGATGGCGAGTATACAGGAGAGGTTGCGATCCTGGTCTCCTGCACTCTTCATTGGGTACAACTCATTCCAGTTCGATGAGCCGCTTCTGCAACGGGCGCTGTGGCAAACATTGAACCCGCCTTACCTAACCGTCACTCATGGCAACGCTAGGGCGGACGTTTTGCCTCTAGTGCGTGCTATGTCGAGGATCTCACCGCATGCACTTGTAGTGCCTAACATTGCATCTGGTCGCCCTATATTTCGTTTGGATCGGCTTGCCCCATTGAATGGATACGCTCACACCGATGCGCATGATGCCTTGGGAGATGTGCTGGCCGTCATTCACATTTGCAAGAAAATCGCATCGAGGTCCCAAGCGCTATGGGCCCTGTTCTTGGACTGTTCCGATCGAGAATTTGCGTCTCGGCTAGTGAATACAGGGAAGCCTATCTTTTTTGCAGAACCTTCTAAGGACGGCCGCCCTGGTTGGTGGGGGCTTCCAATCGGTTCTGATAACAAACAGAAATCAGCCAAGTTTGTGGCCAAATTGGAGGCCGACTGGCGAAGATTCTTCTCGAATACGATCTCATCACAGGAGATGCTCATCACGAGCCATACATTTCGGATTCGACGTTTCAAGGAGAACATGTTTCCTATTGCTGCTAGCCAGTATGAGGCCGGAGCGCACCTTGGGATTGTGCCATCCAAGAGAGTGGCAGAAGAAGCTGCGTTTCTCGCGTCCCCCGAGCGAAGGGCCATCCTAGTGAAGCTCGCAACGAAAATGAGAGAAGAGTGGCCGGAACCAAGAGCTTTAGAGCAAAGGATTTTCGAAGGGTTTCCAGGCAAACATGACGAAATGGTGATGCGAAATTTTGCAGAAACACCTTGGTCTCAAAGGGCAAGCCTCATTCGGAAGTTCAACGATCCAAGGTTTCAGCAGATCGCACAAAGGCTCATTTTCTTGATGGCTCCAGAGAGTCTTTCGAAAAGCGATAGATCTCGGGTCAAACAAGGAATAAGGGACAGATTACTGGGTCAGAACCCCGACCAGAATCTTTGGCGGACAGTAGCCATTGCACGTTCTGAACTTGATGAGATTCGCAAAGCGTCGCCCCATGAGAATGCGACTCAGGAGATCGAGGGCTGGCTTCATAAAATAGAGCGTTCACTGGCTTCAACGAAATAGTCGCGCGTAAACATCTGTAAAAGCGCGGTATATGCTCCGCCGGATCGGCTTCGGAGAATGGCAGTCTTCTACGCGCACGCTTTTCTTTGGAGCTTTGTTGGGTGTGCCCGGCGCAGCCGGATCAAGGTTTGCCCGCCACAGGGGGTAAAGGAGTGATGTTCGGACCTGGAACAAAGGCGCCCATCAACATTCCAGTCGCCACGTCGGACATGCCGTTACCAGCGGACCTCTCCGGGCAATTCCCAAGAAGAGGATGAATCAGCTAAGGCGCCCCGCTAAACCCTCCCCTCTAAAGATCGCGGGCCTGGCTGCGCAGCACGAACTTCTGGATCTTGCCGGTGGAGGTCTTGGGCAGCGGGCCGAAGACCACCTTGCGGGGCGCCTTGAAGGAGGCGAGGCGCTGGCGGCAGAAGGCGATGAGCTCCGCCTCGTCGGCTGTTGCGCCCGGCTTCAGCTCGACGAAGGCGCAAGGGGTCTCGCCCCACTTGTCGTCGGGCTTGGCGACCACGGCGGCACCGGCCACCGCCGGATGGCCGTAGAGCGCGTTCTCGATCTCGATGGAGGAGATGTTCTCGCCGCCGGAGATGATGATGTCCTTGGAGCGGTCCTTCAGCTCGATGTAGCCGTCGGGATGCCAGACGCCCAGGTCGCCGGTGTGGAACCAGCCGCCGGCGAAGGCCTTCTCGGTCGCCGCCGCGTTCTTCAGGTAGCCCTTCATCACCACGTTGCCGCGCATGAAGACCTCGCCCAGGGTCTCGCCGTCACGCGGCACGGGGGCGAGCGTCTCGGCATCGGCGACCATCAGGCCTTCCAGCACCGGATAGTTCACGCCCTGGCGCGACTTCATCGCCGCCTGCAGCTCGATGTCGAGCTCGTCCCATTCACGGTGCCAGGCGCAGACCACGGCGGGGCCGTAGACCTCGGTCAGGCCGTAGACGTGAGTCACCTCGATGCCCGCGTCCTGCATCGCGGCCAGCACGGCGGCCGGCGGCGGCGCCGCCGCGGTCATGAACTTCACCTGGTGATCGAAGACGCGCTTGTCGTCGTCGGTCGCGCCCAGCAGCAGCTGCATGACGATGGGCGCGCCGCAGAGGTGCGTCACGCCGTGGTCCGCGATGGCGTCGTAGATCGCCTTGGCGCGCACCTGGCGCAGGCAGACGTGGGTGCCGGCCAGCGCGGTCACCGTCCAGGGAAAGCACCAGCCGTTGCAGTGGAACATCGGCAGGGTCCAGAGATAGACCGGGTGCGGTCCCATGCCCCAGACCTGCATGTTGCCGATGGCGTTCAGGTAGGCGCCGCGGTGATGGTAGACGACGCCCTTGGGATTGCCGGTTGTGCCGGAGGTGTAGAGCAGCGACAGCGACTCCCATTCGTCGTCCGGCAGGCGCCAAGGAAACTCGGGATCGCCGGTCGCCAGAAAGGACTCGTAGTCCGTCTCGCCCAAAAGCGCGCCGCCTTCGCCGAGAGGATCGTCGATGTCGATGACCAGGATTTCGTGGCTGACCTCTTTCAGCGCGTCCTCGATGACGCCGGAGAACTCGCGGTCGGTGATGAGGACCTTGGCTTCGCCGTGGTTCAGGGTGAAGGCGATGGTGGCGGCGTCCAGGCGCACGTTGAGGGCGTTCAGCACCGCGCCGGCGGCGGCGACGCCGAAGTGCGCTTCCAGGCAGGGCGGCGTGTTGGGCGCCATGACGGCGACGGTGTCGCCCTTGCCGATGCCGCGCTTTGCGAGCGCCGAAGCGAGGCGGCGGCAGCGGTCGTAGACCTGCGCCCAGGTGTAGCGGAGATCGCCGTGAATGACGGCGCAGCGCTCAGGGTAGACGGCTGCCGCGCGCGGCAGGAAGCTCAAGGGGCTGAGCGCCACGTGATTCGCCGGCCCGCGCGCCAGGTCGGTCTCGAAAGGGTTACGTGCGTCGTCCATCGTCGCTCCCACCTGCCTGCGGCCCCTTTTCCGGCAAAGAGAGGTAGCGCCCCACTTTCGCGCACGCAACTTTTGTCATCGCCTTGCCCGCCGATTTTACACGATCGGTCTTTCTTGCCATCAACCGCAAGTTTTTCTTGATTCCGGAATCGGACCTGGACTATATCCCGCCTCCCGCACGCAACCCCGCGCGCGGTCAACGCGAAACGGAAACCCGATGACCTTTATGGATCGTCACTTGCGCCCGGAAGGGGCACACACCCACCGGGTCTAGAGCCCCGCGGTTTCCGCGCGACTCCTGCCCCGGCGCAATGCGAACAACGGAGGCAGGAATAGATGACAGCATCACAGAGAAAACGACGATAGGCATCCCTCGCGAGAGGATCAGGAGCCTTCATTCGTTTGGTACTTGGCAGACCGCCCTTCAGGTCCGGGTTCGTGCACCCGGCCGGCGCGCTGGACGCTCGTAATGCGTCTTGCGTGTGTCGGGCAATGAGTACCTTGCGGCCGAACTAGCTCAGTGGTGAGAGCACCGGATTGTCGATCCGGGGGTCACGGGTTCAATTCCCGTGTTCGGCGCCATGGATGTAGCTCAGTGGGTTAGAGCACTGGATTTTCACTCCAGCTGTCGCGGGTTCAACTCCCGCCATCGCGAAACTCAGCCTGTAAAGCTGATCCAAAGACGAAGGATGCCGGAAGAGCGCCAGGCCTCGTCCAGAACCGCCGCCGAAAGGTTGCGGGGAAGGGCAGGGGCCGGGCGGCAAGGGCTTCCGCGCGTCTCCACCGCGCCCTCCGACGCTGTCCGCAAGGACCGCCGGCACGCCGTCCCGCGATTTCTTGCGGGCGGAACCCTGGCGGCCCGCGCGGCCGGTGGAGGGAGGGCGCCGGGGCCGCCCGGCCCACGCTGTCGGGGCTCTTCCGGTGTTCCTCAACCTTATTCCCGAAATTCATTCTTCGGTTCCGGCCTCTCGCGCGGGCGACAACGAGAAAAGAGAGACAAGAAGAAAAGAAGAAAGGATTGGTCCGATGTTCTACAGGACCGTGAAGATTGCCGACTACGAGCTCGGTCTGCTCTACCGCAATCGGGCTTTCGTTCGGGTGCTGGAGCCGGGCGTGCACCGCATCCTGCGCGGCCGCGGCAGCTTCGGCGTGGTGACGCTGGACCTGCGGGCACAGCCGGTGAAGGACGTGGCGCTGGACGCGCTGTACCTGACCCACCCGCGGGTGGTCGAGGCCTACTTCCTCGTCGCCGACATGGGTGACGGCGAGGCCGGCTTCGTCTACGCCGACGGCAAGCTGGTCGACGTGGTCGCGCCGCAGCGCAAGGCATTCTACGCCCGGCACCTGCGGGAGATGAGCCTGGAGACGGTGGATGCCACCGAGGCCGTCGCCGTGCCGCAGCGGCTGGTCGCGCCCCTGGTGCGGCTGGCGGCGAAGGACCCGGCCGTGCGTGACCTGGTGGCGGTGGTCGAGGTGGCCGCCGACAGCGTCGTTCTGCTCTACGTCGACGGCGTGCTGGACCGGCAGCTGAAGCCGGGCCGCTATGCCTTCGTGAAGGCGGTGCGCAAGGTCCAGGCGGTGGCCTTCGACCTGCGTCTGCAGGCGCTGGAGGTGACCGGCCAGGAGCTGCTGACCAAGGACCGGATCGGCATCCGGGCCAACCTCACCGCCGTCTTCCGGATCGTCGATCCGGTGAAGGCGGTGACGCTGACCGCGGACCTGAAGGACTTCCTCTACAAGGAGCTTCAGTTCGCGCTGCGGCAGGTCATCGGCACGCGGACGCTGGAGGAGGTGCTCGGCGACAAGCTGGGCATCAACCAGGCGATCGAGGCGCTGGTACTGCCCAAGCTCGGCGACGCGGGCCTCAAGGTCCCCTCCGTCGGTGTGAAGGACATCATCCTGCCCGGTGACGTGCGGGAACTGATGAACCGGGTCATCGAGGCGGAGAAGACCGCGCAGGCCAACGTCATCAAGCGGCGTGAGGAGACCGCGGCGACGCGCTCCCTCCTCAACACCGCCAAGCTGATGGAGGACAACCCGATCCTCCTGCGGCTGAAGGAGCTCGAGGCGCTGGAGAAGGTGTCCGAGAAGGTGGGTAACGTCGTTGTCGCCAACGGCCTCGACGGCGTCCTCGAGGATCTGGTGCGGATCCGGCCGCGTAAGGTGTGAACCCCAGCGGCCGGCGATTCACCGGATTGCCAGCGGGGCCGGGATCATCCGACGGAAGGTGATCCCGGCCCCGTCTTCCAGCGCGTCCAAATCTCATCCCCAGAACAACACGCTTTGTCGTTCCAGTTTAAAGACGATCAAGCAGAAGTGCCGAATTAGATAAGAAGAAATCCGAAGCGGCGCTTCGCGCTTATTCCCATTCATTTCCTGGCGGCCGACTCAATCTCTGTTAATGCTCTGGTGTTAGCTCTAGGCACTTCTTTGCGACAAATTGCCGCGTGAGGGGACCAGCGCGGCTCGAGGAGTGAGTGCCGCCATGTCTGCCGCCAAAGCATCGCATTTTCTGAAGAGCCTGAGCGTCAAGGCCAAGACCTTCTCCGCTTTTTTCGTCTTGGCGGTGCTGACCGGCCTGGCCGGACTCATCGGCGGCTGGACCGCCAACAGCCTGGGCGAGGACGGCGTGCTGGTCGCCGAACGCCTGGCACCGCTGGGCGACGCCGCGATGGAGATCAAGCTGTCCGCCACCGGGGCCCACCTGATCTTCGAGGAGATCATGGCCGGCGACGCCGGCGAGGACATTCAGGTCGTGTGGGATCTGCTGGAGGACGCGCGCTTCTATGCCAACGCGATCCTCAACGGCGGTGAGAACGAAGAGGGCCGCTTCTACGCCAGCACCGATCCGGTGGTGCGCCGGAACGTCGATACCCTGCTGAAGGATCTCGACGCCTTCGTCGCCGTCGCGCAGACCCGCCACGCCTCGCTGGCCGAGCGCCAGGGCGTCGGCAGCGGCGCCGACGAGCGCTTCGACGCGCTCTACGATTCCCTCATCACCGGCATCGCCGAGGGTGCCAACGGCGGCTTCCTGGCCAACAGTGCCGAGGCGCAGCGCCTGGCCGGCACCGCGCGCTACCTGCTGGCCAACGGCCACCTGATGGTGGAAGAGGTGCTCGGCGGCGACGCCGGCGAGGACATCGCCGAGGCGACCGGCAACTTCGCCGAAGCTCAGGCCCTCGTCGCCCAGCTCGGCGACACCTACGGCATGGCCGGTGCCTCCGAGCTGCTGACCGCCATTCAGGAGCTGAGCGACCTCGCCGTCGAGCGCGCCCGCTCGGTCGTGCAGGTGGGCGCCGCCGGCAGCGAGGCCGACGAGATTTTCGATGCCTCCTTCGAGGGCCTCATCGAGAGCGCCGACATCGCCGAGGAAGCGATCCACGCCGCGATGACGGCGGGCGTGGCCGACCTGCGTTGGAAGAAAAGCGAAGGCGTGCTGCTGCTCGGCATCGTCACCCTGGTTTCCTTCGCCGCGGCCATCAGCCTGGCTTTCTACATCGGGCGCAACGTTTCCGGGCGCATCGCCTCGCTGGCCGGCGCCATGCAGAAGCTGGCCGCCGACGACTTCTCGGTCGCCGTGCCGCACGCCGACGATCGCGACGAGATCGGCGTCATGGCCGGCACCGTCGAAGTCTTCAAGCAGAACGGCGTGAAGGCGCGCGAGCTGGCCGCCGACCAGCAGAAGGAGCAGGCGGGCCGTGAGGCGCGTGCCCGCCAGATCGAGGCTTTCTGCAAGGGCTTCGACGAAAAGTCCAAGCAGGTGCTGGGCGCCGTCACGGCCTCCTGCGCGGAGATGCGCGAGGTCGCCCGGAAGATGTCCTCCATCGCCGAGGAGACGGCGACCCAGGCCAAGGTGGTGACCGGCGCCGCGGAGGAGGCTTCCTCCAACGTGCGGACCGCCGCGTCGGGCGCCGAGGAGCTGTCGTCGTCGATCGGCGAGATCTCGCGCCAGGTCGCGCAGTCGAACGACTACACCGGCAAGGCGGTGAGCGAGACCGAGAACATCACCCAGCGGGTGAAGGGCCTGGACGAGGCCGCGCAGAAGATCGGCGAGGTCATTGGCCTGATCTCCGACATCGCCGAGCAGACCAATCTGCTGGCCTTGAACGCCACCATCGAGGCGGCGCGCGCCGGCGAGATGGGCAAGGGCTTTGCCGTCGTCGCCGGCGAGGTGAAATCACTGGCGACGCAGACCGCCAAGGCCACCGAGGAGATCTCCAAGCAGATCGGCGGCATGCAGGAGGCCACCGGCGACGCGGTCAGCGCCATCGACGGCATCCGCAGCATCATCGCCAGCATCAACGAGAATGCCTCCGCGATCGCCGCGGCGGTGGAGCAGCAGAACGCCGCGACCAACGAGATCGCCCGCAACGTGCAGCAGGCCGCCGCCGGCACCTCCGACGTTTCCGCCAACATCGGCGGCGTGAACGACGGGGCCGCGCAGACCGGCTCGGCCGCCGCCCAGGTGCTCAGCGCCGCCGACGCGCTGACCGCCCAGGCCGGCGAGCTGCAGCGCGAGGTGCACGACTTCCTGGAGTCCGTGAAGGCCGCCTGATGTCCCCTCTCCCCTGCGTGGGAGAGGGATGCGCAGCCTTGGCGCGATCTAAGATCGCGCTTAGGCGAAGCTGGGTGAGGGGGCGAGCCCCCGTCAGCTCCAGGTCAGCACGAAGAGGCCGGCGAAGATCACCGGCACCGCGGTCAGCGCGGCGACGATCAGCACCGGGTAGCCGAATACGGCGATCGCCGCGGCCAGCAGCAGGAAGCCGTTGAAGGCGAAGAAGGCCTTGGCGCTGCCGCTGCCCTCGACCGCGTCCTGCAGCAGCCAGCCGGCCAGCGGCACGGCGTAGAGCAGGCCCAGCAGCATCCGCCCGGCGGTTTTCAGCGCACCGGGGCGCGCCTTCGGCGCCGCCGCGCGCGCCACCGCCGCCCGGCCCTCGAAATCCTTAAGACGCCCGCGCTCCTGGTTGCGCGCTTTCTCACCGGAGCGGATGGCGAAGAAGATCGCGGCACCCACCGCCGGCGGCAGCGCCAGCAGTGCCGGCGGATAGCCCTCGGCGGCGAGGTAGGGCACGCTCAGGAGGCTGCCGAGGAGGGAGATCCACGGCAACAGCGCGATCAGCAGGCGCACGCTGCGCGCCTCGGGCCGCGCGAACTCGTCGGCGCCGCCCATGGAGTTGGCGAGGAAGCCGAGGTTCACCAGGAAGAACCACGCCAGCACCGGCACGCAGGTCGCCGTCAGGGCGGCCACCAGCGGCAGGTCCAGGTTCACGGTCGAGCCCGGCAGGATGGTCAGCTCGAAGACGAGCCAGACCGCGAAGGGCAGCAGCATGAAGCCGCCCACGGCATAGGGAAGGTGACGCATCGAAATCTAAGGCCTTGCGGTTAGGGGGGATGGTTTCTTGTTCGTTGCCAGTCAGGATCTGCGGTCCAGTGACCGGGATATAGCCGCCACCCCCGCCCGCCACGAGTTGCGACAAGGTCGCAGGGACGTTTTGCCGCAGGGCCGGGGAGCCCTCTCCCCCCCTGGGAGAGGGAAGCGCGCCGCCCCGCCGCTACAGATCCCGCTGGTAGATGATGAATCCCGGGCGCTCCGCCACGCGGTCGTAGAGCCGCCGGGCCGTGGCGTTGCTCTCGTGGGTCTGCCAGTAGACCCGCGCCGAACCCGCCGCCTGCGCCGCGTCGCAGACCGCCTGGATGAGCGCCCGCCCGACGCCGCGGCCGCGCGCCGCCTCCACGGTGAAGAGGTCCTCCAGGTAGCAGAGCGGCTGGATAAAGTTGGTGCCCAGGTGAAAGAGGTAATGGGTGAAGCCCAGCAGCCTGCCTTCGTCACCCCCGGCGCTTGCCTCGGCCGCCACCAGCGCCCACAGCGGCTGGGAGTCGTCGAAGAAGCGCGCCCAGGCCGCCGCCGTCACCTCGGGCTCGACCGGCGGCTCGCCGTTCCGCCCCCAGGACCTGCCATAAAACACGTTGTAGGCATGCCACAGCGCCAGCCATTGGGCGTGATCCTCCCGCCGCACGGGCCGCACCGCGATCGCTCCGGCGTTGTCCGCTGCCATCCTGGTCTCCCCCTGTTTTCTGCCGGAACCGGCCTGCCGCGCCGGGGTTGGTAGCACGCCTTCGCGGCCCGCGGAACAGACCCGACGCCCGCGTGTCGCCCGCGCGGCTTACGGCGGCAGGCAACCATTCAGCCCCCCGGACGTTCTGATCCGAAACCCGCAGATCCCCAACCCCCCGTGATTCCCAAACCCCAGGGAGGCGACACGGCGCATGAACAAGTCTGTACCGCAGAACCCGGCCCCGGCCTCGCCCGGCGATGCCGACCCGCAGGAGAGCACGGCGGTTCTCGTCGTCGAGGACGAGTTCCTCGTCGGCCTCGAGATCTGCGATATGCTCGAATCGATCGGCTGCCGGCCGCTCGGTCCCGCCAGCAGCGTGGAAGGCGCGATCTCCCTGCTGGAGGCCGATCCGCCGTCCTGCGCGCTGCTGGACGAGGAACTCATGGGCCGCTCCGTCGCGCCCTTCGCGCGCCGTCTGAAGGCGCTCGGCATCCCCTTTGCGATCATCAGCGGCTACAGCGAATCGATCTCCGACGACGCGCTGATGGAAGGCGCGCCGCGCTACCCGAAGCCGCTGACCTATTCCCTGCTGCACACCATTCTCGAAGCCCTGAAGGGCGGCGACTGCATCGCCTCTGACCGGCGCCCCGACGGCCGGGGAACCGGGACGGGCGGCTGACGCCTTGCCGCCCCGCTCCGCCGTCCCGTCCCACGGGTCCATTCCCACGACTTCCCCGGACCAATCGCGCCCGCCGCTTGACGCTGCCCGGCGCGGCCCCCAGGATTCCTGCGAGAGCGAGCCTGCAGGACGCAGGCTTTCAGAGAGCGAACGGAGAGCGCCGATGGAATCCGTCAATTTCACGCAGATGAAGGACGGCACCAAGGAGGAATACGCCTACCTCACCGACTTGGTGTACGACCACCACCGGCACACCGCCGAGCGCCTGCTGGCGGCGATGGCCGCACTGGAGGACGGCATCTCCGGCTACAAGGTGACGCGCCTCGGCCACTCGCTGCAGACCGCGACGCGCGCCTTTCGCGACGGCGCCGACACCGACTGGATCGTGACGGCGCTGCTGCACGACATCGGCGACATCCATGCGCCCTTCAGCCACGCCGACTACGCCGCGGCGATCCTGAAGCCCTTCGTGCGCGAGCAGTGCACCTGGGTGACGCGGCGCCACGGCGAGTTCCAGCTCTACTACTACGGCCACCTCATCGCCGGCTTCGACCGCGACAGCCGGGAGCGCCACCGCGGCCACCCCTACTTCGACGACTGCGCCGACTTCTGCGAGCGCTGGGACCAGGCGAGCTTCGACCCCGACTACGACACCCTGCCGCTGCAGTTCTTCGCCCCCATGGTGCGCGACGTCTTCGCCCGCCGCCCCTACGACGCCACCGTGCTCAGGCCCGGCGAACGCGCCCCGCTGGTGACCGTCGGCCCCTAGGCCCTTCCGCTCCCGCTTCGGGCGCCCGCCGCCCGCCCCCGGGGGAGGGCGTCTCCCACCCTGCACCCCATCCGCGTAGCCTTCGTTGAAAACAAAGCCTGGACGCGAACTCCGGGCGGACTAAGATGGCGGGACCGGCCCGGCGCCGGCCTCCCGGACCATCGCGCGTGTGCGCGCACCCGGTCCCGCCGCCGGACCCGCAGCGGTAACAGGTGATCGCCTCTCCTTCCCGGCAGTGTCGCAGCGGAGGTGCCGTCATGTCCTGGGTAAAGCGGACGTCTTCCGGAAGCATCACGGCGCTGGCCGCCGCGCTGGTCCTCGCCGGCGCGTCCTTCAACGCGGCCGAGGCGCGCTACGAGGTCATCTTCAAGCTGCCGAATTCCTTCGCCGACAAGACCCAGCAGCACCAGTACTACAACCGCCTGCTGAAGGAATACCAGGGCTATGCCAAGAGCAGCTCGGCCGACGTGCGTGCCTGGCGCGCCTTCCTGACGACCATCGAGGACCAGCCGCAGGAGGCCCAGATGAAGGCCTTCTACAAGGAAACCTTCTCCCTGGTGAAATACCAGTCCGAACGCGGCGACGTCTGGTCGACACCGGGGGAGACCATCGCCCGCGGCTACGGCGACTGCGACGACTACGCGCATGTCTACATCGTGTCGGCCTACTTCGGCGGCTTCGACATCGAGAAGATCTGGATGGTCGCGGGCCAGGTGAGCGCCGGCGGCTCGAAACCCGTCGGCCATGCCGTCGCGGTGATGGAGATCGACGACGGGCGCCAGTTCGTGCTCGACAATCTCTACGGCCGCGTCGTGCCGGACAGCGAGCACAAGCGCTTCAAGCCGGTCTATTCGATCAACGCCGGCCAGCAGATGTTCTATGCCCTGGTGAACACGGCCCTGGCGGAGGCTTTCTGACCATGGCGGAGGCCATCTGATCATGGCGCGCTTGGGCTTCATCGCGGCACAGCGACGGCGCGCGCCCCTGGCCGCCGCGCTGCTCGCCCTCGCCGCGCTCGCGATGGGGCCCGGCGCTGCCGCGCAAACGCTTGACCCGTCTCTCGACCCGACGCTGCGCAAAATCGTCGATACGAAGACCCTGGTGGTCGGCCACCGCGAGCAGTCGGTGCCGTTCTCCTTCATGGTCTCCGAGGCGACCGGGCTGCACCACGGCGCCCCCGGGGCGGTGGTCGGCTACACCATCGACCTCTGCCTGGCGGTGGCCGAGGACCTGAAGCAAAGCCTGAACCTGCCGGATCTCGCCGTCGAATACCGCGCGGTGACGGCCGAGACCCGTTTCCAGGCGCTGCAGGACGGCGACATCGACATCCTCTGCGGCTCGACGACGGAAACCCTGAAGCGCCGCGAGCAGGTCGCCTTCTCGCTGCTGACCTTCGCGACCGGCATCGAGTTCCTGGTGCACGACGAACTCGACTTCAGCGCGGCGGTGGACTTCAACGGCCGGCGCGTCGGCGTGGTGGGCGGCACCACGGCGGAGGACGCCGTGCGCGAGGCCATCGTCCGCCTGAACCTCGTCGATGTGGAGGTCGTGCTGTTCAACGGCTACGACGCCGGGCTCGCCGCCTTGGAGGACAAGCAGATCGCCGCCTTCTTCGGCGACCGCATCCTGCTGGTGAACCTCATCGGCCGCGCGCGCGAGCCGGAAAAGCTGACGCTGCTCAACCGCCTCATCTCCTATGAGCCCTATGCGCTCGCCGTGCGCCGCGACTCGCCCGACTTCCTGCTGGCCGTCGACCGCACCCTGGCCGCGCTCTACCGCTCGCGCGACATCCTGCCGATCTTCCAGCGCTGGTTCGGCGGCATGGGCGTGCTTTCCAACGAACCCTTGCTGCGCGCCCTCTACAACCTCCAGGCCCTCCCGGAAGGGCAGTAGGTCCAAACCCCTCTCCCCCAGCGTGGGAGAGGGATGCGCAGCCTTAGCGCGCGTGCGCGAATAGGCGAAGCTGGGTGAGGGGGCTCGAGGATCCGGGAGACCCTCAGTCGTCGTGATCGACGATCGCGTACCAGCCCTCGACATCCAGCGGGACGATCTGTGCCCCCGGCTCTTCCTGCCAGTGCGCGAGGTATTTGCTATTCGGAGTGTACGCGACGATCAATGCGTCGCTGCTGGTGAACAGGAATCCTCTGCGCTTCAGCAGATAGCGGATCGTGATCAACTCGCCGTCGATCTGCGAGCCCACGCGGGCCGCTTGGATATTGATAACCCCCAGGTCCTTGGTCATGACCTCGACCTCGCGGTACGCCGCCAGGTCGTCGGCGGAAAAGTTCTTCGAATTGGGTATGAACTGAAGCCGCAGGGCCGGTTCGACCCAGGTGATCTGCGGCCGTGCCAGCAGAGCAGCGTTCAGCCGCAGCAGGTCGCGCCTGTTCTCCGCGAACCAGGCCGCGCCGCTCTCCGTGGTGTAATCCAGGCTGATCCAGCCGGCCAGCAGCACCGGCAGGCCGAGCCCCAGCAGAAGCAGGACCGCATGTCTCCGCATTTCCCCCCCCCTTTGAAAGTCTCCAGCGTTTTTGTGGCGGACGATTGCGGCGCTTTTCCGCCGGAACCATGACGATCTGCTGGCCAGGGATGATTCCCCTCTCCCCTCGCGGGAGAGGGATGCGAAGCCTTGGCGAGGAACGAGCCTAGGCGCAGCTGGGTGAGGGGGACTCCCTCTCCCCAGCGGGGAGAGGGTCGGGGTGAGGGGGCCCTTAGCCCCTCAAACCCGCACCACATCGAGGATTTGAAAGTCTTCCGCGTACCAACGGATCCTGCCTTCCTCATAGTCGATGGCTTCCCAGTTGATGCCTTCCCAACCCTTGGCACTGATGTCCACGACGGCGAACCCGGTGATCTGGGAGAGGATACCGCCGCCCACGCCCTTGATCTGAACGCTCGACACGCCGTCGAAACGCAGGTCCATGGCCAGCGGCGGGTCGAAGCGCTCAGTCTTCAGGCGGCAGTGAATAAAGGCATAGCGTCCCTGGTGATCCAGGGTGAACAGCCGAAGCGTACTAAAGCGGCAGAGCGTCAGGGACTCGGAGAACTTCTTCAGCTTCCCGATGCCGCGGATGTGTTCCATTTATCGAAGTCCTCAGTCCTTCCAAGCTGCCGCTGTCGCACGCTGGCGCCTCGGCCTACGCAACCTTCTCCCCGCAACTCGGACAGCTTCTCGGCGCGTAGGGCGCGACAAAGTATCCCCGCTTAATCAGCGACCAGCCGCCGCTATTCGCCGCCGGCCAGCGAGGCCGCGACCACCTCCGTGGCGGCGCGGATGAGGATGCCGCGCGGCACCCGGTCCTCGAACGTCAGGGCCAGGGCATCGATCTCGCGGTAAGCATCGAAGGCGATGGTCCAGTGGTCGGCGTTCACATAGCCCAGCAGGCCGCTCTGCGGCATGATCTGGTCGTACCACAGCAGCTTGCCGTCGTTGCGCGGATCGATGCGCGCCAGGCGGTCGTAGGAATAGCGGACCAGCGGCGACAGGCTGTCGGCCTCCGGCGCGGCGACCAGGGAATAGAGCGGCACCGTGATGTCCTTGCGGTGGCGCTGCCACCAGGCCAGGCGGCGGTCTCTCTGCAGGTCCTCGATCTCTTCGCCGTCGCTGGGCGCGCAGCCGGGCAGCGGGAAGCCGGCGACGCCGTTGCGGTACAGCGTCGACTGGATGTCGGCCAGCGGGCTGCCGTTGGCCGCGGCGGCGACGCCGACGACCGCGGCGACCTGCCCCAGCGCCTCGGGATGGCGCAGCGCCATCTCCAAGGTGTCGATCAGCCCCTTGGAGTGGGCGAAGAGGATGAAGGGCCGGGGGTCCGGCGGCAGGCCGGCGATCATCGCCGCCAGGCGGTCCGCGTTGCGGGCGGCGCTGCTGCGTCCCGGCACCTGGAAATAGGCGGCGGTGAAGCCCGCTGCCTCCATCGCGCTCTGCGCGTCGCCGAAGGCGCGCGAGTAGTCGTCGAAGCACTGGGCGAACAGCCCGGGCACGAAGCCGATGCGAAAGCGCTGGGCGAGTTCCCGCTCCGTCACCTCCGGCGGCGCTGCCGGGGCCGCGTCCGCCGGTGCCGCCTCGGGAGCCTCGCCCGCCAGCCGCAGCACGACTTCGTCGCAGGCCGGTCCCTCCGCCGGCAGGCGGCGGCAGGCCGCCGCCCGGAAGGCCGCGCGCAGGTCGCGGCCCCCGGCGCCCGTGATATCGACCAGCGCGACCGGCGCCGTGTCCGTGGAATAGAGCGGCGCCGCTGGCGTCGCGCACCCGGCGGCGCCGCAGGCCGTCCCGATCGCCAGCAGCAGCGCCCGCGCCGGCCGCATCGGCCTGCTACGCAATCGCCGCGCCCCGGAACGCGGGCGTTCCGCTGCGACCGCGCCGCCCGCGCGGCAAGCCGCACCCGCCGTCATTCGCACCCTTCACCGCCGGATCTCCGCCTGGCCGCCCCCGCCCTGCCGCATCCGGCTGCATTGGATCATGGAAGCGCGCCCGCCTCAACCGGACGCGGCCCGGGCCCTGCCGTATCCCCCTTCCACATCATCCTGAGGAGCCGCCGGAAGGCGGCGTCTCGACCTGCCTGCCCGGAGCCGCTTCGGCGAAGGCAGGAGTATGGGGGAGGCCCCGCTATAACCCCCTCCCCCTTGATGGGGGAGGGAGGGGAGGGGTGCTTTTGGTTTTCCTCTTCCCTGCGTGGGAGAGGGATGCGGGTGACGCGCCGCCACGGCGAGTTCCAGCTCTACTACTACGGCCACCACCTCGCCGGCTTCGACCGCGATCGGCGCGAGCGCCACCGCGGCCACCCCTACTTCGACGACTGTGCCGACTTCTGCGAGCGCTGGGACCAGGCGAGCTTCGACCCCGACTACGACACCCTGCCGCTGCAGTTCTTCGCCCCCATGGTGCGCGACGTCTTCGCCCGCCGCCCCTACGACGCCACCGTGCTCAGGCCCGGCGAACGCGCCCCGCTGGTCAACCCGGCCGCGGCGTAAAGCCCTCTCCCCACCCCCTGAGCCTCATCCTGAGGAGCGCCGAAGGCGCGTCTCGAAGGATGCGGCGTGACCTTGATTTTCCAATTCCTGTCCAAGAGAGCGACGCGGCGAGAGGATGATCGCCCAAATCGAACGAGCTGGCGCATACATTAACCATGACAACCATTGCGATAATGCGGTAATATAAAGTTCGTTTTCTGGGCGAACATGTGTAAGAGCCTCAGCTGAGATGACAAATGGTCCGTCTAAGTACAGCGCGGCTGCATCTATGGTCGGTTATCTGTATCAGTGCAGAGAAGCTCTTCTACTCGCCATTGAAGAAAGCGCTCGATTCCCGAATCGTCTTTTGTGCGTCGAAAAGTTTGACGATGTCTCTTTTGAGACTGCAGCCGGAATAACATCGCAGTTTCAACTCAAACATCATTCTATTGCATCTAGTCTCACGGATGCTAGCTCAGATCTCTGGAAGACGTTGCGAATCTGGAGCGAACAGATCGTTTCGAATCCTCAAGCCCTGTATGAGTGCAAGTTTTCGATTATCACAACTGCTACGGCGCCGAAAGATTCTGTAGCCGCGAAGTTGCGAGTTGGTCGCAATGATAATGACGAAGCAGAAGCTCTCGATATCTTGAGTCGAATCGCTGCTTCATCTAGCAACAAGGCGACAACAGTCGCCCGGGAAGCTTTCCTGTCTTTGCCGAGTCAGATGAGAAAAGATCTCGTTGCAGCAATTGTGGTCCATGATAATGCTCCAACAATTACTGATGTGCGCAGCGAGATTGAAGAAAGACTAGCTTTCGCTTCCCCGGCACAACACGTTGCAAAGCTCGTCGATCACTTGGAAGGTTGGTGGTTTGCGACTATCGTCAAAGCTCTAACCGATGCGTCGGCACCGCCGATATCTCTTCTGTCGCTTCGACAGAAAATCGACGAGATCGCTTCTCAATTTCGTATGGGTGATCTCATGCTCCACCAAGAGGTCTCAGAAGTTCCGGACGCGGAACTCGCATCTGATAACCACATCTTCGTCAAACAGATGAAGTGCGTTGGTCTCTCTGACCCCGTCGTCGAATTGGGAAAGCGCGACTATTACCGAGCCTCAGCGCAACGAACTGCGTGGGCACGAGAGAATGTCCTTCTTGACGGTGAATCGAGCCGCTATGACGAAGCGCTTATCGAACGCTGGCAGAGTGAATCATTGGCTCAGCAAGATACTGCTGACTTGTCATCAGACGACCTAAAAAAAGTTTTTGGGCGCACCTTATATCATTGGGCCAACCGGAGCGAGCTACCTTTTCGAAATAGACATGAGCGTTGGCTTTGTACCGGTTCGTATCAGATTCTTGCAGACAGTGTGAGGGTGGGTTGGCATCCCGACTATCAGGCCTTGTTCTCTGAGAAGAAATCAAAAGGTGATGGCTAATGCTTCCAAAATGGGATGCTAGGCCGAAGGAAGAGGCAACACTTTTTAATCCGGCATTCTGTGGAATGCTCGCCATCGAGTTCGTGAAGGAGTATCAGAAAAGTACTGCTGCTCCCTGTCCATTTGTGCTCCCATTTTGCGGGTTGCCGATTGCATTGCATGCAAGGACGCGGAATGCACTCCCTTCAACGACCTTAACATCAATGTACACTTGGCGCGAACGGAACCCCGAAGTCATGGTCGGGTATGTTCAGAGAGCAAAGGGTCTTCGGCCGACGCTTCAGGAAGCGGTTCGCTTCTGCATTGATAAAGGAGCTCTGACAATTTCGACAGACGGCGGCTTGCAACTCGGTGCACAAAAATTGGCTGTGTCACAGAAGTTCATCCATAGCCTGACATATGATGCCCAGGGCTGTGTCTCGAGCGCTCGTCTGCTTGGGCGATGGTTCGCAAAGGCGGGTACGACGTCAACTATCTTATCTAGTTGGGGTATAAAACCGTGAGCATGAGAATCAAGTCGATAGTTCTGTACTCGCACCAAGGGGAACAAAGGACCCTCCCGTTTAAGATGGAGGGGTTGAACGTCATTACGGGGGAGTCGAAGACGGGAAAGTCGGCAATTATTGATATTATCGACTACTGTCTAGGTCGCAGTCATTGTCACGTTGCTGAGGGTATTGTTCGGCGCTATGTGTCGTGGTTCGGTCTTGAGGTTGTTAAGGGTGAGGATGTTCTGTTTATTGCTCGGAAGAATCCGGGGCCCGGCACCGATCGTGGTGGCGAAATTTACATTCGAAGAGGTGCCTTTGAAGCTCCGCCGGTGTTCGACGAACTCAAATCGAATGTGGTTGAGGGTGAAATTGTCCGAATGCTGACACGGTTCGTTGGCATAACGGAAAATGAACATCGCCCCCAAAGCGGCACTCGTTTGCCGCTGCAAGCAACTATCCGACACGCTCTTTTTTTATGTTTTCAGAAGCAGGACGAAATAGATAATCGAGAACGACTCTTCCATCGACAAGGTGAGCAATTTATCCCGCAAGCCATTAAGGATACCCTGCCATACTTTCTTGGAGCGGTCGATGATCAACACTTCCTTCGGCAGCATGAACTCGATATGGCTAGGGAGTTATTGGCGGAGTTGCAGCAGCGGGCATCTCTGCAGGAAGAACGGCAGGTTGTTGACTTGGTTAGGCTCCGTCGGCTGATCAATGACGGCAAGCGTGTCAATATCGTTCCTCAGGAGTTTGAGCCGGTCGTAGTTGATGACACTCTGCAAGTCCTAAGCGCGGCAAGTCAGGTCGATTTGGCAACTAACGTCTCGCTTCCAGACTTCGGCACCACTATTAATCGGTTGCGCGAAGAGCAGGGGACTTTGCGCGAGGCCCTCGAGCAGACGTCGGAAGAATTGCGAGCAGCGCGACTCTTGATGTCTGAGCAGAGCGCATACTCTCGCGAACGCAGCGAGCAGCGCGCTAGGCTTAGCGCGATTGGCTTGTTCAAGTCTGGGGCAGACTTAGGGCATGCTTGTCCCGTTTGCGAGTCTGAACTAGCTGTTCCAACGCCAGCATCAATACAGATCGAAGCGGCGCTTTCTGATGTGACAAGGCAATTGGAATCGGTAGAGCTGGAGCAGCCTCACCTGCAAAGGCATCTTGAGCAGCTCACGAGTAAGCGCGACGCATTAGAGAAATCGCTAGTGGAAACGCAGGCTTCTTTGGCGAGAGCAATTGCTGAAGATGAGCGGGCAAGAGCCCAGCAGGATATTCTATTGGAACGCGCGCGGGTGGTGGGTCGTATCGGAGCATTTATAGACGGCATCCGACCACCTGATGTTGCCGTAGACCTAGTGCCCCAGATTGAAGCAGCTAAGCGTAGGGTGCAAGCTCTTGAAGCGGCTGTTGATATCGATGAAATTGCGCAGAAAACAGACACCTACCTCAACTTAATCAGCAAGCAAATGTCAATCTATGCTGAGGCGTTGGATTTGGAGCACAGTGGTAGTGCGCTGCGGCTTGATCTTAAGAAATTGACAGTCGTCGCTGATACCGATGATGGTCCAATTCCACTCAATCGAATGGGTAGTGGTGAAAATTGGGTTGGCTATCACGTGTTGACGTACCTTGCATTGCATTGGTGGTTTCGGAAGCGGGATCGACCAGTTCCTGGGGTTCTCATTTTCGATCAGCCATCGCAAGCTCATTATCCAGCGGAGCGTGACCAAGAAGGAAGCTTAGATCCTTTGGAGGACAAAGATCGACATGCTGTACATGCATTGTTCGAGCTAATGCATCGCGAGTGTCAAGTCATCAACGGATTGCAGTTGATTGTGTTGGATCATGCGCATTTGAATGAGGACTGGTTTGAGCGTGCGATAGTTGAGGAATGGAGACGCGGTAGATTCCTAGTTCCACCAAGTTGGTATGCGTAGGGCGCTTCGCCGAATCTGAAACAGCCACAAAGGCTTATGGGCGGGGTCGATTGAACTCGCCAAGGCCAGTTTGACGCGGCGTAGAAACATACCCCCTTGATCCATCTCAACGCCTTCTTCCCCCTCCGTCGCTAGGCTTTTTTTCGCCTGCTCTCGGACGTATTCTCGGGTCAAGGCTTTTGGCTGCCTGGAACCGCTAACCCCCGGAAATGAAAGCAAATCCGGGGGTGCGGGGGCGGGCGGCCCCCGCGACGTTGAAGCCGGGCGCAGCCCGGCTGCCTCGTCCTTCGAGACGCGCCGTTCCGGCGCTCCTCAGGATGAGGCTCCTTTTTGGGGGCTCAGGATGAGGCTCCCCTTTGGGGCCTCTCCTCAGGGTGAAGGCCGGGGCGGGCACGGCCACGAAAGAACAAGGGCTCGGTCCAGGGCCCACAAATGGGAGCGATGTGACCATGGGGCGTTTCGACGACGTCTACAAATCCGCGATGCGGGACCCGGCGGGGTTCTGGGGCAAGGCGGCGGAGGACATTCACTGGATCGAGAAGTGGGACAAGGTCCTCGACGATTCCGATCCGCCCTATTACCGCTGGTTTGCCGGCGGCACCCTGAACACCTGCTACAACGCGGTCGACCGTCATGTGAAGGACGGGCGCGGCGAGCAGGCGGCGATCATCTACGACTCCCCGGTCACCGACACCGTCTCGCATCTCACCTACCGCCAGCTGCAGGACCAGGTGGCGCGCTGTGCCGGCGCGCTGGCGGCGCGCGGCGTGGCCAAGGGCGACCGCGTCATCATCTACATGCCGATGGTGCCGGAGGCGCTGATCGCCATGCTGGCCTGCGCGCGGCTGGGGGCGGTGCACTCGGTGGTGTTCGGCGGTTTCGCCGCCAACGAGCTGGCGACGCGCATCGACGACGCGCGGCCCAAGGCCATCCTCTCGGCCTCCTGCGGCATCGAGCCGACGCGGGTGGTGCCTTACAAGCCGCTGCTGGACGCGGCGATCCAGATGGCGATCCACAAGCCGGAGTTCTGCCTCATCCTGCAGCGTCCGCAGGCGCACGCGGAGATGCAGGCCGGGCGCGACCACGACTGGGCCGAGACCGTCGCCGCCGCCGCGCCGCAGGAGTGCGTGCCGGTCGCCGCGACCGATCCCCTCTACATCCTCTACACCTCCGGCACCACGGGCCAGCCCAAGGGCATCGTGCGCGACAACGGCGGCCACGCGGTGGCGCTGAAGTGGTCGATGAAGAACATCTACAACATCGACCCGGGCGAGGTCTGGTGGTCGGCCTCCGACGTCGGCTGGGTGGTCGGCCACTCCTACATCTGCTACGGCCCGCTGCTGCACGGCGCGACGACGGTGGTCTACGAGGGCAAGCCGGTCGGCACGCCGGACGCCGGCGCCTTCTGGCGCGTCATCCAGCAGCACGGGGCGGTCAGCCTCTTCACCGCGCCGACGGCGTTTCGCGCCATCCGCCAGCAGGACCCCGACGGCAAGCTGATCGGCGACTACGACCTTTCCAAGTTCCGCGTCCTCTTCCTGGCGGGCGAGCGCTGCGACCCCGACACCCTGGAGTGGGCGCAGGATCAGCTGAAGGTGCCGGTCATCGACCACTGGTGGCAGACCGAGACCGGCTGGTCGATCGCCGCCAACTGCATGGGCATCGAACACTTGGCCGTCAAGCCCGGCTCGCCAACCAGGCCGGTGCCTGGCTGGGACCTGCGCGTGCTGGACGCCGACGGCAAGGAGGTGCCGCCCGGCACCATCGGCGCGCTGGTCGGCAAGCTGCCGATGCCGCCGGGCTGCTTCCCGACGCTGTGGAACGCCAAGCAGCGCTACCACGATTCCTACCTGAGGCATTTCCCCGGGTACTACGAGACCGGCGATGCCGGCATCATCGACGCGGACGGCTACGTCCACGTCATGGCGCGCACCGACGACATCATCAACGTTGCCGGCCACCGGCTCTCCACCGGCGCGATGGAGGAGGTGCTGGCCGCGCATCCCGACGTCGCCGAGTGCGCCGTCATCGGCGTCGCCGACAGGCTGAAAGGGCAACTCCCCGTCGGCTTCGTGGTGCTGAAGGCCGGCGCCACCGACTCGCCCGCCGACGTGGCGAAGGAGGTCGTGCAGATGGTGCGCGACCGCATCGGCCCGGTGGCGGCCTTCAAGTCGGCGGCGGTGGTCAAGCGCCTGCCCAAGACCCGCTCCGGCAAGATCCTGCGCGCCACCATGCGCCAGCTCGCCGACGGCACCGAGGTGAAGGTCCCCGCCACCATCGACGACCCCCAGATCCTCGACGAGATCAAGGCGACCCTGGCCGAGATCGGCTATCCGAAGGGCGGGTGAGGTCTAGTCCCTTGGCCTCTCGCCAGGCTCCGGCGGTTTCATGTCACGGAGAAGGCAAAGGGGATCAGCAGCAAGGGCGGCATGAAGAACCAGCGCGGCGCAAGGCACAGCATCAGCAGCAGTGCCACCGCGGCAGCCGAGAGGACGCCACACCACAGGACGATGCCGCTGGCGGTGCCGGCCGCTGTGATGCAGGCGATCAATGCAGCGGACAGGCAGAGCGCCCCGCTCATGCGGAACCACTGCTGCAGGCGGTTCGACAGGGTGCGCTGCAAGGCCTGACGGGCGTGCCGCTCCTGGGCCAGGGCAAGGCCGGCGAATCCCCCGTAGGCAAGCAGCAGGGACAATGCCGTCATTCGGCCGGTCTCCGGCGCGGCGCCCTGGCGGAGCCTGTGTGCGGTGTCACCGCCAGCGCGGCGGCGGCGAAGGCCAGGCCGGTCGTCAGGAAGGCCAGGTCGATGCCCGCCAGATCCCATATTCCGGCTGGCAGGGTGATTCCCAGGTGGCGCGCGGTCGTCAGCGCGTTCACCGCCGGCAACAGGGCAAAGGCCGCGGCGGCGAGCCACAGTTGCTCGCGCCAGGCGCGCGCCGCCGGGCGCAGGAAGGGATGGATCAGCAGCACGGCCCAGGTGAGGAACAAACTGTGCCCTTCCCAGGCGGCACGGTCATCGATCCCGACGGGAATCAGGCGGTTGGCCCAGAAGTAGGCGGCAAGGGCGATCGGCAGCCCGGCGAGGGTGCCGATGTTCAGGCACTCGACCAGGCGAAAGCCTGTCGTATCGCCGGCTCTTGCGCGCCGCTTCACTGTCCAGAGGATCAGCCCGGCGGCGATCATCGCCGTGCCCATGGCGCCTGAGAGAAAATACAGCCAGCGCAGCACGGGGCCTGCAAACAGCCCCTCGTGCAGCCCCAGCAGGCTTTCGAACACGACGAGCGGCGCGCTGCGCGGCCCGGACTCGGAGAGCAGCCTGCCGCTCACACCGTCGAACAGCAAACGCTGGTCCCGGCGCGTGGGGTGCGGCGCGCCACCGGTAACCGCCACCCGCGCGTTGGTGTCGCCGGGATGGCTGACATCGATGAAGGAGACCGCGCCGACGCCCATGCGGTGTTCCGCTTCAGCGACCATGGGCCCCAAGGGCGCCAGCGGCGCGGCCTCGCCGCTGCGCGCTACGCCTGTGCCCCGTTCGAACAGTTCGTCGAAGTAAACGCCCCGGCCGGCGCCCTCCAGTCCGTAGGACGCGACAACAACCGGGGCCATGTAGAAACTGACTAGGAACATCAGCCCGGAATAGGTGATCATCAGATGAAAAGGCAGGGCGAGGACGCTGAGCCCGTTGTGCGCATCCAGCCAGGACCGCTGCCCTTTGGCGAGGCGCAGCGTGAAGAAGTCGCGAAAGATCCTCTTGTGAACGATCACGCCGGTTACGATACCGACCAGCATCGCCATGGTGCAGAGCCCGACCAGCCAGTAGGCGGCTACCTCGGGCAGGTAGTGCAGGCGGTAGTGCATCTTGTACAGCAACTGGCCGCCGCCGGTTTTGCGGTAGGAAACGGGATTGCCGGTGGCCGGCTCCAGGTATTCTTCTCCCGCGGCGGCGCCGGCCGCCGTCGGCGGGTTGCGCCAGAACAGCCTGACGTCGGGCAGCCGGTCGCCGGACAGAACGATGAGCCAGCGTTCGGCATTCCCTGCCTGGCGTTCCAGGAAGCGGCGCGCGCCGTCGGCCTCCTGGGGGGCGCTTGCCTTCTGCTCGATCAGCGGGCGCTCCGGCTGCATCCAGCGATCGATTTCGGCATCGAAGTAGCCGGCGGTCCCCGTCAGGAAGATGAAGAACAGTACCCAGCCGACAACGAGACCGGCCCAGGTGTGCAGCCAGCTCATCGACGGGCGGAACGCACCCTTCATGATGCGGCCTCCTTCACGCTGAGATCGCGGGGGCGCAGAGCCATGCGAGGGCGCTGAACGCCAGGATCGCCAGCGAAATGCCGACGGTGGCGCGCAGCGCGCTGCGCACGGCGAAGACCCACAGCACGGCACCGGCGTAGACGATGAAGCTGATGAGCTGACCGGTCAGGACCGCATCGGCCCGGGCCAGGGGCAGGACATAGGAAATCCAGATGGCCACCGCGCAGGCCAGGGCATAGCCGCCGACAATACCGACGGCTATGCGCAGGGCCATGGCGGCGCCTTCGGTCTTGGCGGTCATCGCGGGCAGGCAGACCTCATGGGGTCAGAACCGGACGGAGAGGGTTGCCAAAGCCGTCAATGGCGCTCCGGTATAGATTTCCCGGGCACTGGCGGATGCCTCGACGTATTCGGTGTCGAACAGATTGTAGATGTTCACCGACAGATCGACGTCCTCTACCAGCTCGTAGCGGGCCATCAGGTCGACGCGGGCATAGCCCGGCACAGTGAAGCTGTTGTTCAGGTCTCCTTCACGTTTGCCGACGACGAAGACGCCGGCACCCAGTTCCAGTCCTTCGAAGGTGGGATCCTGCAAGGCGTAGGTGCTCCAGATGCTGCCGCTCCATTCCGGCACGTTGGGCAAACGGTTTCCTTCGGAGAACGTATTGTCCTTGGTGACCTCGGAATCGAGGTAGGACAGCGAACCGATCACCTGCCAGCCGGGCAGCACCTCGCCGGCGACTTCCAATTCGGCGCCTCGGGAGCGTTGCTCGCCGATCTGAATGCTGAATCCGGGATTGGCGAGGTCACTCGTCGATACGTTCTCACGGGTCAGCTGGAACAGCGCGAAGGTCGTCGAAAGCCGCTCGTCGAAGGCCGTGTGTTTTATGCCGATCTCGACCTGGGTACCCGTCTCCGGTTCCAAGGGTTCGTCCCCGACGCTCTGGCCGCTCAGCAGCGGAATAAAGGATTCGGAGTAGCTGGCGTAAAGGCTCACGGTCTCGATGGGCTGATAGACCACGCCGATACGCGGTGAGAATTGAGTGTCCACCTTGTCGGTGACCCAGGTCTCTCCCCGCTGGTACTGGGTCTTGGCGATATCGAAACGCCCGCCGACCAATACCTTCCACTGCTCGCCGATGGAGACGATGTCCTGCAGATAGCCGCCGTAGAGATCGATGTTGCGCTGCTGCTGACCCAGGCTGGTGAGCGGCCCGATGTCGCCGCCATAGACGGGGTCGAAGATGTCGATGCTCGTCGCCGTCGCGGTGAAGTTCTGGGAATGGAAGCGGGTGAGCTGGGTATCCAGGCCGAAAAGCAGATGGTGTTCGACGTCCGCCGTCGTCAGTTTGCCTTCCAATCCGGCTTCGGCGGCATAGGTTTGGAAGTGCTGATCGAATACGTAGAATTGGCGGTCCAGAGTCCGGCCGTCGACCTGAAGGCCCAGGGGATAGGTGTCCTGCGGGTTCGAGTTTGAGTCGGTGGTGCGTGCCCGCAGGCGGACCGTCCAGTCGTCCGACAAGGCGTGCTCGATGCCTGCCTGGACACGCAGTTCATCCGCTTTGGCCCGGTCGCCCGGCTCGCCCAGGTAGCGGTCTATGGGCAGTGCCAGCGGATCACCGTCGACGACGACCAGCCCGCGGTCGTACTGATGCTCTTGCTCAAAGTATTCCGCTTTGAACTCGACCGTGGTGCGGTCATTCGGCATCCACGTCAGCGACGGGGCGATGCTGAAGCGTTCGGCACGCGTGAAGTAGTTCCGGAAGCTGTCCGCATTCTGATATGACGCGTTGAGCCGTGACAGTACCGTGCCGTCCTCCGTCAGCGGGACGTTGAAGTCGATGTCGCCGCGGTACAGGTCATAGCTGCCGTAGGTGCCGCTGAAGGTATAGAACGCGTCTTCTTCCGGCTTCTTGGTGACGATGTTGATCAGGCCGCCCGGATCGGCCGCCCCGTAGAGCACGCTCGCGGGGCCTTTCAGCACTTCGACGCGTTCGATGTTGCCCGTGTTGAGAAAGCCGACATCGCCGAAGGTGGCGGCGCTCAGGAAGCCGTCGGTGGCGATTCGGCTGGAGGGCAGGCCACGTACGATGAAGTTCTCGCTTCGGTTTCCGGTGGTGCCGCTGCTGTGCACGCTGCTGACGTTGCGCAAGGCGTCGGCCAGGCGGATCGCCTTTTGGTCTTCCAGGACCTGCCGCGGCACGACCTGGACCGATGCCGGCGTGTCCATGATCGCCGTGTTCATCTTCGTGCCGGTTGCGGAGCGGGTGGCCCGATATCCGTCAACCGGCCCGTAGGCTGATTCGACCTGGGTCTCCACGACGATCGGGTCCAGCATGACCGCACCGTCATCGGCGGCGGCCTTCTGAATGGCGACCGTGGTGTTGCCGGACAGGCGATACGTCAGTCCGCTGCCCGTCAGCAGTTGGCGTAAGGCCTGCTCGGCGGTCATGGTGCCGGCGACGGAGGGCACGCGCTGGTCGCGGACGATGGCGCCGTCGACGGTCACCTGCAGCCCCGACTGCTGTCCGAACTGTGTAAGAGCGCTGGCCAGCGGCTGCGCCGCGATGTTGAAGGTGAAGCGTTCGCTCAGTTGCGCGATCTCGACGCCCGCCGCAGCGGGATCCGCCGCGATCGCCGGCGCGGCCATCATCGCGGCGGTGACGCTCACCGCGCCGGCCAATCCCGCCCGGCGCAGTCTGCGCCGCCGCCGCGTCTGCGCGGCGTTCGCACGGCAAGCCTGCGGGGTCGGCTGGCCCGCCTCGCTTTGCGGGCGCTCTGCTTTCGACCTTGCCGCAGCCTGACTCGCCGCATCCTGTGCCCCTGCACCTCTCTTCACGGCCCCCATTTTCACGAAAAGTCTCCCCACCTCGGTTGATTCGTCGGGGCAGGCATGACGCGCGGATGCTTTTCACATTAATGCGAATGCGTGTCATTCGCTGCCCATACTAAGGCAACGCTGGCGCCGGGCGGATTTCTAAGATTTTTTCGGAATGGGCGTAAGATATTGGGTTCGTTGCTTAATTTGTCACAACGAGAGGATCACAACGACCCAGGGGGTGATCTGTCGAACCTTGGCGCCGTGGGCCTCTGCCACAGCGCGGAGGGCTTCCTCGGGGTCCGAAAGGTTATAGATCCCCGTCACCGGCAGGCCGGCGAGGCTGCCATCGGTCAGAATGATCGATCCCCTGTAATAGCGGCGCAGGGCGTCGATCACTTCGCCCATCGGCCGGTCCTGGGCGATCAGCTGGCCGTGGCGCCAACTCGCGACCGCTGTGGCCGGGCTTTTGCCGCGTGATGCCGTGCCGGCCCAGGTGACGCTGATTGTCTGGCCTGCGGTCAGCCGTTCGGAGACCGGCGGTGCGCTGTCGGTGTGATCGACCCGCACGATACCGCGTTCGACCGCGACCTTGGCGGAGTCATCGCCGCGTAGGACGTCGAAGGCGGTCCCGACGACGGTCGTCCGTACCGGCCCGGCCACGACCTGGAACGGCCGCTCGGCATTCGCTTTCACGTCGAAAAACGCTTCTCCTGTCAGCAGGCGGATGCCGCGCGACGCCACATCGTAATCGACGGCGATGGCGCTCTCGGGCCCCAGCCAGACCGTGCTGCCATCCGCCAGTTGCACGGTCAGGGACTCGCCCGTACCGGTATGGTAGTCCGCCTGCTGCAGGATCAGGATATCGGGCAGCATCGCGATCAGGAGGCAGGCTGCCGCCGCGAGTGCGGCGAAGGGCAAGGCTGCCCGGCGGCGCTGAAACAGACGATGCTTGAACGGGCGGTGGCCGGACGGGGCAGAGGCCGGCGCCGTCGAAGCCGTTGCTTGGACGTATGCCGTTTTCCGCCTGGCTGCGACGGCGGGCTGCCAACGATCGGCGAACGCGGGCGGGGCCGCCTTGATCGCCTCAGCCGTAACCTCGGTGGTCGCCCAGGCGTGCCGGTGCACCGGACTCTGCGCCAGCCAAGCCTCGAACCTTTGCCGGAGGGCCGAATCGTCAGGATCTTCCTGCAGCAGGATAAGCCAGTCCGTGGCTTCCTGCGAAGCCCGGTCCTCGGCTGTGGACTGCTGTATGGACATGCCTCTTCCTTAGTCCGCGTGGCGGGTGGCAGCGGTGTGCAGCAGGGAGTCCGCGATAACCGGCTTGCTCTCAACAATTAGACGCAATCGCCCCTCCCTTTTCTAATAACGGAGTCGGAAAAGTCACCGCCGGCCCAGGCGGCGCTTGCAATGCTCGACGCCCTTGGCGA
Organism: Pelagibius sp. 7325; assembly: GCF_037652055.1. Taxonomy (NCBI): domain Bacteria; kingdom Pseudomonadati; phylum Pseudomonadota; class Alphaproteobacteria; order Rhodospirillales; family Rhodovibrionaceae; genus Pelagibius; species Pelagibius sp. 7325. Next base: position 74,993 of record NZ_JBBKAH010000001.1, on the reverse strand, counting down.
CCAGGACATGCGCCATAGCCAGTGAAATGCCGAGAAAATCGGCGATCTCGCGCAGCTTGCAGCCGCCGAAGCGGTGCATTTCCAAGGCGATGCGGGTGCGCTCCGGCAGCTCATCCAGGGCCGCCATGACCTGCTCCAGTTCGTCGCGATGCAGTGCGATTGTCTCGGGATCGGCCCGCGCGTCCGCGGCGTTGCGGGCGTCTTCCTCGAACTGCCGGGTGCTGACCACCTTGCGTTCCCGCGCCGCACGTCGGTAGCCGTCCAAAGCCAGGTTTCGCACGATGCTGTAGAGGTAGCCCTGCGGTTCTTCGAGGGATCGGTTTTGCGACGCGGCATCGAACCGCAACCAGGCCTCCTGCACCAGGTCCTCCGCCTGCGCGCGGTTGCCCACAATGACGCTGGCGTAGTCCACCAGGGCGTTGCGGTGCGCCATGAAGAGCGACAGTGTCGTGGCGTTCTGGCCCAAGGCCGATGTTCCCCTTCCGACCGACGTTGCTCGATCCCGGAACATCAAGGCGATCGGTATCCCCGTACACAGAATGCTGCAATTGAGAGCTATTCGCAACAGCTTCTAGCGGCTGTGCTCCTCGCGCGCAACGCTCACCTGGCCCCCTTCCGCTGATGCGGAGCCCCTCTTTCCCATCGGGGATAGGCGGCAAGGGAGCGGTTCCCGCCCCCTTGCTCCCGCCGCGCCGTCCGGTCACATTGGGGGCCGCCGTTCCAAGCAAACTCAGGGAATCTTGACACATGCGCGTGAAAGACCAGGTCGTGGTGATCACCGGCGCGTCTCAGGGCATCGGCTACGGCTGCGCCGAGCGCTTCGCCGCCGAGGGCGCCCGGGTGGTGCTCTCCGACGTCGACCAGACCAAGGGCGAGGAGGCGGCCGAGCGGCTGCAGGGCGCCGGCAACGAGGCGGTCTTCATCGCCTGCGACGTGGGCGACAAGGCGCAGGTGGACGCGCTGATCGCCTCGGCCGTCGCCGCCTACGGGCGCATCGACACCCTGGTCGCCAACGCCGGCATCGTGAAGGCGGGCGACTTCCTGGAGTTCACGGAAGCCGACTTCGACGCGGTGCTGCGGGTGAACCTGAAGGGCGTCTTTCTCTGCGGCCAGGCGGCGGCGAAACAGATGGTGAAGCAGGGGCCCCGCAAAGACGGCACCTGCGGCGCCATCGTGAACATGTCCTCGATCAACGCCGTGGTCGCGATCCCTTCCATCACGCCCTACTGCGTCGCCAAGGGCGGCGTGAACCAGCTCACCAAGGTCATGTCGCTGGCGCTGGCCGACAAGGGCATCCGCGTGAACGCCATCGGCCCGGGCTCGATCAATACCGAGATGGTGCGCGCGGTGAACAACGATCCCGTGGCCTGGCGCAACGTCATGTCGCGCACCCCCATGGGCCGCCTCGGCGAGCCGGAGGAGATGGGCAACGTCGCCGTCTTCCTCGCCTCGTCCGACGCCAGCTACATCACCGGCCAGACCATCTACGCCGACGGCGGGCGCCTCGGCCTCAACTATATGGTGCCGGTGAAGGAGCAGGGGTGAAAGAGTAGGGCCGCGACAGGGATTCCGGCCGTGGCCGAGATTACCGTCAGCTTCAACGAGGCGCTGGCCGCCGCGGTGGCCGCCCTGAAGGCCGCCGGCGCCACGCCGGAGCACGCGGCGGCCACCGGCCGCGCCCTCGTCACGGCCGAGGCCGAGGGCAACCGCGGCGTCGGCCTGAAGCATCTCATCGCCTACCGGGACGCGCTGCGCGACGGCCGCATTCGGGGCGATGCCGAGCCGGTAATCGAAGAGATCACCGAGGCCGTGACCCGTGTCGACGTCGCCGAGGGCTTCCCGCATCTGGGCTTCGAGCGCGCGCTGCCGCGCCTCGCCGAAGGGGCGCAGACGCTGGGCGTCGCCGTGCTCACGCTCGCCAACGGCTACCCCTGCGGCGCGCTCGGCTTCTTCGCCCGCAAGCTGGCCGAGGCGCACGGCCTCGCCGCGCTGGTCGCCGCCAATGCCGGCCCGGCGGTGATGGCGGCCTCCGGCGGCAAGGCGCCGGTCTTCTGCACCAACCCGCTGGCCTTCGCGGTGCCGACGGGCGAGGAGTCCGCCGCGCTTGTCATCGACCAGTCGTCCTCCGCCGCCTCGCTGGCGAAGATCCGCGAGCATGCCGAGGCTGCGCGCGAGATCCCCGAAGGCTGGGCGCTCGATCCCGCCGGGCACCCCACCACCGACGCCCGCGCGGCGCTGGCCGGCAGCGTCCTGCCTTTCGGCGGCGTGCGCGGCGCCAACATCGCGCTGATGGTCGAGCTGCTGGCCGCGGGCCTCACCGGCGCCAACTGGTCGAAGGACGCGCCGGCCTTCAACAAGGGCGGCAAGTCGCCGGGCAGCGGCGTCTTCATCCTGGCGATCGCGCCGCACGCCGGCTTTCACGCGCAGCTGCAGTCCTGGCTCGACGCCGTAGCCGCCGAAGAGGGCGTGCACCTGCCCGGCCTCGCCAAGGGCGACGCCCTGCGCCACGCCCTGCACCGCGGCTTTGCCGTCGACGCCGCGCTCTGGGCCAAGGTGAAGGAACTGGCGTGACGCGCCGTTCGGGGAGTCGCTCTCTGTGCGATATACATCTCTCGCTCACCCAAGATGTCACCCCGGCCAAGCGAGCGACAGCGAGCGCGAGCCGGGGTCCATGGATCGAACGAGCGCCGGCCCCGCCCCAGATTTCTTCCGCTCCGCGTTGCCCAGTGCTTGGGGATGCTCGACTGCGGCATCCACTGAGACGCCCATGGCTATGTCCGGAGCCCGACCTCAACCATAGATCCCGGCTCGCGCTCGCTCCGCTCGCTTGGCCGGGATGACAGCCTCAGTCGCCGACAGAAATGTGCGACCATCATAGGGACAAGGACCGGGACGACAGCGTGCGTGTTGGCAGCCCGGCTAGCGGATCTTGAAGCCGACCTCGGCCTTGTCGGTGATGCCGGTGTTGCGCACGATCACGTCGGCCAGGCCGTTGGTCTCGTCGATGATCGCCATGCCTTCCTTGGAGAAGGTGTCGGCGTTGTAGACGCCCTTGGCCAGCAGCGGATTGGTCAGCGCCTGGGTGAAGGCGTCGTTGGCGACCATGGTCTTCAACAGCTCGCCCATCATCTCCTTCTCGTCGAAGGCTTCGGCGAAGATGCCGACGAACCACTCCAGCTTGTCGATCGAGCCGTAGAGCGACTGCAGCCGGGCGGCCAGCGCCGGATCGCGGGTCAGCGCCTCGAAGCTCTCCACCGGCGGCTTGCCGTAGTATTTGCGGTAGGCGTTGTAGGGCGCCAGGTTGCAGGTGCGCGCCATCAGCAAGCTGCTCTTCTTCACGTCCAGCAGGAACTCGGCCGTGTTGCCGAGGCCGATCTTGCCGGCCAGCTGCCGCGAGGCGTCGCGGCAGGCCTGGTCGACGCCGACCTGCAGCAGCCAGTCGTTGCCGTGGCGCAGCGCGCTGCCGTCGCGCGTCTCGCCGCCGAAGGTGGCCGTCGCCGGGATCAGGTCATGCCAGCGGTACAGCAGCGCGAACTCCACGGCGATCCAGTTGGTGCGGTACCAGCTTTCCTCCTCGGCCATCCCGGGCACCACCATCAGCGGGAAGTCGGCCGGCGCGATGTGCACGATGTAGTCGCCGATGACGATCTTCAGCAGCAGGACGATGCAGGCGTTGCGCGTGGTCTGGAACAGGCGCTCGTCGTCCCAGTCGGGATGCGCGCGCTGCAGCACGCCGGCGACGCGATTGTGCTCGCGCAGGAACAGGGTGTTCATCAGCGCGTTGCCGATGGTCGAGTTGCCGTGCTCCAGGCCGACCGCGAAGGCGCTGCGCTTCTGCGCGTCGTCGGCGCGGGCGAAGACGCGGTTGAAATTCGCTTCGCTGTAGAGCGTCGCGAATTCCGGCTTCAGCACCATGGTGCCGCCGCGCTCCTCGAACAGCGCGGCGGGAAAGACCTCGCCGCCGATCATCTGGCTTTTCAGCCGGCCGCCTTCGTGGGCGCGCAGCATGTCGATCTGCGCCGCGCTGATGCCGTAGATCTGGCAGAGGTCGATCTCGTGGTTGCTTTCGTTCTCGGCGAAGTCCTGCTTCTCGGGCTCCTTCCACTTGGTGCGCAGGAAGCTGTCGGTGAACCACTGGGCGAAGAAGGGGAACAGCAGGCTGGTGTCGGTCGCGCGGCGGTCCTCCGTCCGCTTGAACAGCGCCAGCACCTCGTCCAGCGGCGGCAGCGCGGCGTTGTAGGCGCGCTGGGCGCCCAGGTGGCGTCCGGAGTAGCGCCGGTCGGTCAGCCCCGGCCAGGTCGTGTAGTCGGCGGCCATGGAAAAGGCGCGCGGACGCGAGCCGGTGGCGTAGGCATAGCTGTTGATCAGCCGGCGATTGACGAAGCGGTGCAGCGGCGGCACCGCGACGACGACCTTCAGGGCCTTGCCGATAAGCCAGTCCTTGGCCGACGTGCTCATGGCACTCTCCTTTTTTGCGCGGCAGCAGGTTCACTTACCGGCAGGCCGCCGCGGATGACAAATGCAATTCCGAGACATGCGGCCCCCCGAAGCGCGCAAGAAAAAACCCCTCGTCCGAAGGCGAGGGGTTTTTCTGGTCGGGACGCTGGAAGGCGTCAGTCGTTGCCGCTTTTCGGCAGGCCGAAGTTCTCCAGCGAGAAGGGGTTGTCCGAGGGCTCGCGGGCGGGGGCCGAGGCCTGTTCCGGCTCGATGTCCGGCTGCGGCAGCGTGATGCCGGCCTTTTCCGCCGCCTTGCGGGCCTTCTCTACCGCGGCGTTGAGGTCGATCTGGCTGCACAGGCCCAGCAGCACCGGGTCGCGCGGGCGGATGTTCGGCGAGTTCCAGTGGGTGCGCTCGCGCACCGCCTGGATGGTCGTCTTGGTGGTGCCGATCAGGCGCGCGATCTGGGAATCCTTCAGCTCCGGATGGTGGCGCACCAGCCAGTAGATGCCGTCGGGCTTGTCCTGGCGCTTGGCCACCGGCGTATAGCGCGGGCCCTTGGTGCGCTTGGTCGGCTGCGGCAGGTCGCTCTTGGCCGTGGCCAGGCGCGCCGTCGGGTCGGCCTCGCAGCGCTCGATCTCGGCGCGGGTCAGTTCGCCGGACATCACCGGGTCCATGCCCTGGATGCCCACGGCCACCTCGCCGTCCGCGATGCCCTGCACTTCCAGGGGATGGAGGCCGCAGAAAGCGGCCACCTGCTCGAAGGACAGGCCGGTATTGTCGATCAGCCAGACGGCGGTCGCCTTCGGCATCAGCGGTAATGGCATAAGATAATCCTCCTTCCTTCCGACCCGGCGCCCATTCCTGCGCCCGGCCGGCGGCACGCTGTTCATGCCGACGTGGGAATACCCCCAATATAGGGCCCCGCCAAGCGGGAATAAAGCGCCCCGGCGGATTCCCGCTGTGAAATCCACAAGGCCAAGATAATCAAAGCGTTATGGACGCCAGGGTCAGTCCCCCGTGACGTCAGTCCAGGGTGAGCACGATCTTGCCGATGTGGCCCGAGCTTTCCATCAGGGCGTGGGCCTTGGCGGCCTCGGCCAGCGGGAAGCTGGCGGCCATGACCGGGGCGACCTTGCCGGCGTCCAGCAGCGGCCAGACCTTCTCCTTCAGCTCGGCGGCCAGCTGCGCCTTCACCGCCACCGGCCGCGCGCGCAGGGTGGAGCCGGTGATGGTCAGCCGCTTCATCATGACGGCGGCGAAGTTCACCTCCGCCTTGGGGCCGCCCAGGAAAGCGATGAAGCTGAGGCGGCCGTCCTCGGCCAGCGCCTTGATGTCGCGCGGGATGTAGTCGCCGCCCACCATGTCGAGGATGACGTCGACGCCCTTGCCGCCGGTATTTTCGTTTACCACGTAAACGAAATCCTCGTTCTTATAGTTGATCGCATGATCGGCGCCGAGATCCTTGCAGGCCTTGACCTTTTCCGGGCTGCCGGCGGTCGCGAAGACGGTGCAGCCGAAAGCCTTGGCCAGCTGGATCGCCGTGGTGCCGATGCCCGAGGTGCCGCCGTGCACCAGGAAGCTCTCGCCCGATTTCAGGCCCGAGCGCTGGAAGACGTTCACCCAGACGGTGAAGAAGGTTTCCGGCAGGCAGGCCGCCTGCTCCATGGAATAGCCCTTGGGTACCGGCAGGCACTGCGGCGCGGGGGCGGCGCAGTACTCGGCATAGCCGCCGCCGGTCACCAGGGCGCAAACCCGATCGCCCACCTTCAGGCCGGAGACACCGGCGCCCAGCGCGGCGATCTCGCCGGCGATCTCCAGGCCGGGGATGTCCGAGGCGCCCTTGGGCGGCGGGTAGCTGCCCTGGCGCTGCAGGCAGTCCGGCCGGTTCACCCCGGCCGCCGCCACCTTGATCAGCACCTCGCCCTCGCCCGGCTGCGGCAGAGGCCGCTCGGCGGCGACCAGGACCTCCGGGCCGCCCGGCTCGCGGATCTCGACGACTTTCATGGTGCTGGGCAGGCTCATGCGGGGACTCCTGTGGGATCAACGGGCTGTAGGGATGTTTCCTTGTGGGGGTGTTAGTATAGTGCGCCCCGCCCTGGCAAGGGCCGGGCAAGACCGAAAGCGGTCTGAAAAACGGCCCGGAATGCCGCATGGCCGGGGGGAAAGGAGGCCAGAAGCCATGGAATTGGAAGACCTGGAGCCGCGCAAGCAGAAGCCCAAGCCGAAGGATCTCGACACCCTGGGGGTCGACGAGCTGGAGGCCTACCTCGCCAACCTGGAGGCCGAGGCAGAGCGGGTGAAGCAGAAGATCGCGGCCAAGAAGAGCTATCTCAGCGGTGCCGACTCCCTCTTCAAAAGCTGAGCCCGGCGGCACGGCCGGCTGGGGCCGCGGCCTGCTGTGGCTGGGCGCGGCGCTGGCCGCCTGCACCGCCGTGGTGCTGCTGACCCAGGCCTGGGCCGAGGACCTGTTCCTGGAGCAGACCCGGGCCCGCGCCGCCGCCAAGCTCGACCTCTACGCCAGCAACCTCTCCGGCGCGCTCGGCAAGTACCAGTCGGTGCCGAAGCTGCTGGCGCTGCACGACGACGTGGCGGTGCTGTTCCAGGCACCGGACGACCCCGCGGTGCGGGCGCGCGCCAACCAGCTGACGGTGACGGTGAACCGCCTGACCGGGGCCGAGGACACCTACTTCATGGATGCCGGCGGCATGACCTTCGCCGCCAGCAACTGGGACGGCGACAAGCCCTTCGTCGGCAACAACTTCTCCTTCCGGCCCTACTTCCAGCAGGCCATGCAGGGCCGCCTCGGGCGCTACTTCGCGCTGGGCACCACGTCGGGCAAGCGCGGCTACTACTTCGCCTCCCAGGTCTCCAAGGACGGGGAGATCCTGGGCGCCGTGGTGGTGAAGGTCAGCCTCGACGACATCGAGCGCTCATGGACCGCCAGCGAGGAGGACGTCATCGTCACCGACCCGCACGGCGTCATTTTCATCGCCAGCCGGCCGCAGTGGCGCTATCGCAGCCTCGCGCCGCTGGACGGCGCGGCGCTGAGCGCCATCGCCGAGAACCGGCGCTACGAGTCGGTCGACCTGCGCCCGCTGGACGTCGAGCTGCGCAGCCGGGCCGGCGGGCTGCGCCTGATGAGCGTCGCCGGCGCGGGCGAGGGCGAGAGCGCGCGCGAATACGTGATGGTGTCGCAGCAGATGCCGGAGGCCGGCTGGACCCTCAACGTGCTGGCCTCGACGCAGCTGGCGCATTCGCAGACGGCGACGGCGATGGTGGTGGCGACGCTGGCCTGCGCCCTCACGCTGCTCCTCGTCACCGTGATCGTGCAGCGCCGCGCGCGCCTGGTCGAGCGCATCGAGTTCCAGCGCCGCGCCTCGGAAGAACTCGAGCGCCGCGTCGAGGAACGCACCGCCGACCTGCGCCGCGCGCAGGACGACCTCGTCCAGGCCGGCAAGCTGGCGGCGCTGGGCCAGATGTCGGCCGCCTTGAGCCATGAGTTCAACCAGCCGCTGGCGGCCATCCGCTCCTACGCCGACAACGCGCAGATGCTCATCGAGCGCGACCGTCAGGGCGAAGCGATGGGTAACCTGAAGCGCATCAAGGACCTGACCGGCCGGATGGCCGAGATCAGCAAGCACCTGATGACCTTCGCGCGCAAGCCGCGCCGCGAACTCCGGCCCGTGGTGCTGGCCGAGGTGCTGGACGACACCCTCGACTTCCTGCGCACGAGGCTGGAGCGCGCCGGCGCCGAGGTCACGGTCGCGCAATTCGATCGCGGCCTCACCGTGCTGGCCGGGCGGGTGCGCCTGCAGCACGTGATCCTCAACCTCGTCGCCAACGCGCTCGACGCCATGAAGGACCGGCCGGCCCCGCGCATCGAGATCGACGTTACCGACCGCGCCGGCCCCGACGGAAAGGGGCAGGTGGTGTTCTCCCTGCGCGACCACGGGCCCGGCATCGCCGCCGAGGAACTGGGCCGCATCTTCGATCCCTTCTTCACCACCAAGGACGTCGGCGAGGGGCTCGGCCTGGGGCTCTCGATCTCCTACAACATCGTGAAGGACTTCGACGGCGTGCTGCGCGCCGAGAACCACCCCGGCGGCGGCGCCGTCTTCACCATCGAGCTGCCGCTGCTGGAACGCCGGCCGCAGGCGGTCCGCCTGAAGGAGTCGGCGTGAGTACGGGAGTGGCGCACCTTTTTCCCTCTCCCCTTGCGGGAGAGGGTTGTGAAGCCTTAGCGAAGTCGAAGACTGCGCTTAGGCGAAGCTGGGTGAGGGGTGGACGGTGCGGGCAAGCAGTCGACCCTGCGACATCGCACGCACGGCGCCACCCCCTCACCCTCCCGCTTTGCGGGGCCCTCCCTCTCCCACGAGGGGAGAGGGCAATTTGGATGGCGCACTTAGCCCGGAACTCCCAGCTATGACCGACGGCCAGGTCTTCTTCGTCGACGACGAGGAGCCGCTGCGCGACGCGGTGAAGCAGGGCCTCGAGCTCTGCGGCCATCCCGTCACCTGCTTCAGCAGCGCGCGCCAGGCCGAGGCGCAGCTCGGCCGCAATCTCTACGGCGTGCTGGTCAGCGACATCAAGATGCCGGACATGGATGGCCTGGCGCTGCTGCGCCGCGCGCTGGAGATCGACCCGGCGCTGCCGGTGGTGCTGGTCACCGGTCACGGTGACGTGCCGCTGGCGGTGGAGGCGATGCGTGCCGGCGCCTACGACTTCATCGAAAAGCCCTTCGACACCTCGCACCTGGCCAGCGTCGTCGCCCGCGCGCTGGAAAAGCGCCGCCTGGTGTTGGAGGTCCGCGCCCTACGTCAGGAGCTGGAGACCGGCAGCGGCCTGGAAGCGCGGCTGGTGGGCCGCTCGGCGGCGATGGAACGGCTGCGCGGCCAGGTGCTGGCGCTGGCCGACACCGACGCCGACGTGCTGCTGGTCGGCGAGACCGGCGCCGGCAAGGAAGTGGTGGCACGCGCGCTGCACGACTTCGGCGGGCGCCGGGACGGCCCTTTCGTCGCCATCAACTGCGGCGCGGTGCCGGCCGAGATCATCGAGAGCGAGCTCTTCGGCCACGTCGCGGGCGCCTTCACCGGCGCGCAGAAACCACGCACCGGCAAGCTGGAGTTCGCCGACGGCGGCACCGTGCTGCTGGACGAGATCGAGTCCATGCCGCCGGCCCTGCAGGTGAAGCTGCTGCGCGCCATCGAGACGCGGACCATCGAGCGCCTGGGCTCCAACACGCCGGTGCCGCTCGACATCCGCTTCGTCGCCGCCAGCAAGGACGACCTCGCCGCCGCCTGCCGCGCCGGACGCTTCCGCGAGGATCTTTATTACCGCCTGAACGTGGTGTCGCTTACCCTGCCGCCGCTGCGCGAGCGCCGCGAGGACGTGCCGCTGCTGTTCCACCACCTGGCCCGCGAGGCGCGCGGCCGCTACCGCCGCGAGATCCCGGAGCTGGACGGCGGCCTGCTGGCCGCGCTCATGGCCCACGACTGGCCCGGCAACGTGCGTGAACTGCGCAACGCCGCCGACCGCTTCGTGCTGGGCCTCGGCGACGTGGTGCCCGGCGGCGCGGTGCCGGCGCTGCAGGAGTCCTCAGGACGCTGGGGACAGGGCCCGCTGTCGGACCGCCTCGACGCGGTGGAGAAAAGCATCCTGGAAGCCGAACTGCGCCGCCACGGCGGCAGCCTGAAGGCCACCTACGAAGCCCTCGGCCTCTCCCGCAAGACCCTCTACGACAAGCTGCAGCGCCACGGATTGCGGCGCGAGGATTTTTTGGTGAGCGAGGAAGGGTAGGGGCAAATTTGTCTCGTCAGCCACTAGCGGGAAAAATAGCCATAGCTGCATCCAGCCGCGAGCTTGTGCAAATTGTCCGGGATCGATTTGACCCTGAAGGCACTTGTAGTTGCGGCTACATTTTGGCGGCCAGTGAAGGGCTCCTCATGCTGCAGCGACTTAGCGATAGAATTGACTTGGACGGGTATGAGGTGCTGAGGGTCGAAGACGTTACTAGCATTGATGTCGAGTTTGACCGTGCGGCTTTCTACAAGAAGGCGCTCCAGGCGAAAGCGATCAAGCCTTCCTTCCCCTCAGAAGTCGTTCTCACGGATATGCGGAACTTGCTTTCCTCTGTGAATGACAAATTCTCACTGGTTGTTATTGAACGGGAGGAGCGTGTACCTGATGAGTGTGAGATCGGTCGCATCAAGCTGCTAACGGATGAGAAGTACGCGCTGAAATGGTTGTCACCTGAGGCAAGATGGGAAGATGACCTGCGAACATATGAAACCAAAGATGTCACCAGGGTGACGTTCGGCGGAGAGTACGAGAACACACTTGCTCTTGTTGCCGATCTGCCCGGATAGATGGCTCTAAAAACCAGTTAGATTTCCTCCTTCCTCCCCGAGAGTCTTCTGAAGATCGAGGGGTAGGCCTGCGGATACATTTCGATCGGGAGCAAAGCATTCAGTCATCCGAATGGTGTATCCGGAGGCTTCTTCTACCTGCCACCATGAGAGGTCTTCGTGCCGCAATCTGCCTACACGCCCAGCGACCTGAACAAGGGCTTCGTCGTGGCCATCACCATCGAGGCCAAGGAAAACGAAGGCGAGGCGGTCGCCGCAATTCTGGAAGGCCTGGTCGCCCCGACCCTTGCCGAGCCCGGCGTGAAGCTGTTTCTGCCCTATCGTTCTCCGACGAATCCGCTGCAGTTCTTTCTCTTCGAGCTCTACAGGGACGAGGCAGCCTGGGCGGAGCATCAGGCGACGGCGCACTTTAAGGCGGCCATCGCCGACCTCGTGCCGCGGGCGGCCAAGCGCGAGCGCGTGCCCTACATGCCGTACACGTCTCTTTAGGCGGATTACCCGCCGCCCCACCTGTCATTGCCGGGTCAAGCCCGGCAATGACAGGTGGGGCAGGGGCCGCTAGGCTTCAGGGTCAGGCGGTCATAACGAGGCGCGGGGAAAATTGGCCATGTCCACAGGCGACGTTCTCTACGACGAACACGCGATCACCTTCCTGGAGGAACTATGGGGCGACGGGTTTCTGTCGCCGGGCGGGCCGGAGGAGGTGGCGCGGGTGCTGGAAGGCATCGACCTTGCCGGCAAGACGGTGCTCGACATCGGCTGCGGCGCCGGCGGGATCACGGCGGCCCTGGCGCGCGACTACGGTGCCGCCGCGGTCGTCGGCATCGATGTCGAAGAGCCGGTCTGCGAAGCGGCGCGGCGCCAGGCGGCGAAGTCGGGCGTTGCCGAGCGCGTGCGCATCGAGCGGGTGACGCCGGGGCCGTTTCCTTTCCCCGACGCCAGCTTCGACATCGTGTTCTCCAAGGACTCCATCATCCACATCCCCGACAAGGCGTTTCTCGCCGGCGAGGCCTTTCGCGTGCTGAAGCCGGGCGGCTGGTTCGTCGCCTCCGACTGGCTGATCGGTCACGACGGCGAACCCTCGCCGGAGATGGCCGACTATATCGCCAAGGAGGCGCTGGACTTCGGCATGGCCTCGCCGCAGCGCTACCGCGCGGCGCTGCAGGGCGCGGGCTTCGTCGAGGTCAGCTTGAGGAACCGCAACGCGTGGTACCGCGAGGTCGCGCGCAAGGAACTCGCCCTGCTGGAAGGGCCGGGGCGGGCGCGCTTCGAAGAGATATGCGGCGCGGAGGAGATCGCCCGCCAGATCGAGACCTGGCGCGCGATGGTCGTGGTGTTGGAGTCAGGCGAGCACTGCCCGCATCATTTCCGCGCAAGGAAGCCCACGTAAGGAATCTCATTCTTTTCAGGCTGTCATCCCGGCACTTGTTGCCGGGATCCATTGCCCTCACCGAGCAATCGGTGTTGAGAGTCGTCGCGTGCCATCGCCAATGGATCCCGGGGTCAAGCCCCGGGATGACAGCGTTGTTTTTCGTGCGCCGGGAGCTGCGCTCTCTACGGCGCGCCGTTGGCGTAGAAGGCTTCCGCATCCTTGGTGAAAGCGATGCGCGAGGCCGGATCGAGATAGAACATGTGGCCGCCCTTGTAGAGGGCGAGGGCGGCGCGGTCGGCGCCGGCCTCGGGCGAGAGGTGGTCCAGCACGTAGCGGCTGGGGCCGTAGGGAGTCACCAGGTCGTTGCGACCGTGGGCGATGAGCAGGCGGAAGCCGGGATTGAGCGCGAGCAGGCGGCGCAGGTCGCCGCTGACGCTCGCCCCGCGACGCCCGCCGTCCCAGTTCCAGCGGGAGCTGACGCTGCGGTTCAGCAACTCGAAGGTCATCTCCGTCTCGAAGCCGAGCTGCGCCCGGGCGTAGCCGACGAAGAGGCCGCCCAGGCTCTGCAGGAAGCCGTCCAGCATGGGGTCGTCGCCGCCGTCGTAATCCGATTCCGGGAAGGGGTCCGGCATCGCGAAGGTGCCGTCGTAGGGGCTGACGACCTGCGCGGCGCCGTCGCGCGGGTGGTTGAGATAGGCGCGGCCGATGAAGCCGCGCGTGCGCGCCACCACCTCCGGCGGCAGCCCGGTCATCGCCGCGACCTTGGCGTAGAAGGCGGTCGCCGCGTCGCCCTCGGGCGGCGGCCCCGCCAGGGTGACGAGGTAGTCGGTCATCGCGAAGCGCTCGGCTTCCGCGAGCGCCTGCGGCGTGAAGCGCCCCTGGCGGTCGAGCTCCGTGGCGGCGATGGCGGGCAGCAGCAGCGCGGCGCTGAGCGCCGAGCGGCCGGCGCGGAAGGTGAGGCCGCCGTCCAGCAGCGGCGACAGCATGACGATGCCGGAGGCGACGATGCCCTGGCCCTGCTGCAGCGCGCGCGCCACCTTGGCCGCGCGGAAGCCGCCGTAGCTTTCCCCCAGCAGGTATTTCGGCGCCGCGGTGAGGCCGTGCTCGGCGACGTAGAGCGCGATCACCTTGGCGATCGCTTCGGCATCGCTCTCGACGCCCCAGAATTTTTCGTTGTCCTCGGGATCGGCGGCGCGGCTCCAGCCCGTGCCCACCGGATCGATGAGCACGAGATCGGTGAAGCGCAGCCAGCTCTCAGGGTTGTCGTGCAGCCGCGCGGTCGCCGCGGCGGGCGGCGCGCCGAAGTCGACGACCTGCGGGCCGACCAGCCCCAGGTGAAGATAGGTGGAGGCCGCACCGGGGCCGCCGTTGAAGACGAAGGTGACGGGACGCGCGGCGCCGTCTTCCCCGCCGTCGCGGGTATAGGCGGTGTAGAACATCGCGGCGCTGCGCCCGCCGTCCTGGCCGCGCAGGGTGAAGGTGCCCGCCGTCGCGGTGTAGGGAAAGCTGCCGTCTTCGGTGACGAGGGTATGATCGGTGATCGAGTCCGCCGGCAGCAGCGACAGGATGCCGGGCTGGCTGTCTTGTGCAATTTCCGCTTTCGGCTGCGGCGCCGGCTGCGCGACAGCCGGCGCGGCGGCGAAAGACAGTAGGGCGGCAAGCAGCAGTGCCGGCAGGCGGCCGCGGCTCATCGGATGTTGGGAGAGAGCGTCTGGCATGGCGCCAGTGTAGAACAGGATGGCCGCAGCAACCAGGGGCAAGCGGCTCTGTGCATCGCTACAGCCCCGCTGTCGTCCCGGCACTTGATGCCGGGACCCATTGGCTTGTCCGCTCGCTATGACGCCGACGGGGAGTTTCCAACGCCTCCGGCTGGCGAGGAAGCCAATGCCGCGGGTCATCGCCAGGCATCGACGCCAATGGGTCCCGGGAACAAGTCCCGGGACGACAGCGGAATCTTTGTCTGCATTTGAGAAAGCCAGGTGAGATGTGTGGAGCCGGTTACGTGACGAACCTGCGACCGATTGAACGGATTGGGCCACGGGTCCCGGCATCAAGGACCGGGACGACAGGGTAGGGCCGGTTGACGCCAGGCGCGATCGCGCTTAGCGTGAGCCTGGAGATCGAGGAGCCACCCGTCATGCATCGCGAAGCCGTCGTAGGAAAGATCTGGCGCCCCGTCCGGTGACAAAGTCCGGATGGACTCTTCCGCGCGCCCCCGGTGATCCTCGGGGGTTTTTTATTGCCTGCTCTTTCTCCGGATGTCCCCCATGCTCCGCCCCGCCGCCACGCCGCCGCATCTCGCCACGCTGATCTTGCTGAGCGCGCTGGCGGTGCTGTCGCTCAACATGTTCCTGCCGTCGCTGGCCCACATCGCCGGAGACTTCGGCGCCGACTACGGCCTGGTGAACCTCTCCATCGCCGGCTACGCGGGGATGACGGCGCTGCTGCAGCTCGTCATGGGCCCGCTGTCGGACCGCTTCGGGCGGCGCCCGGTGATCCTCGCGGCGCTGGCGATCTTCATTCTCGCCTCGCTGGGCTGCGCCTTCGCCACCGACGTCTGGACCTTCCTCGCCTGCCGCCTGCTGCAGGCGGCGATCATCGCCGGTTATTCCGTCTCCCTGGCCGTCATCCGCGACACCGCCGAGGCCGAGAAGGCGGCCTCGCTGATGGGCTACGTCGCCATGGGCTGGGCGGTGGCGCCGATGCTGGGCCCGCTGTTCGGCGGCGCCCTCGAGGAGTTCTTCGGCTGGCGCGCGAGCTTCTGGGCCTTCACCGGCTTCGGCGTCGCCGTGCTGGCGCTGGTCTGGACCGACCTGGGGGAGACCAACCGCGCGCCCGCCGCAACCTTCGCCGCGCAGCTGCGCAGCTACCCGGAGCTCTTCGGCTCGCGGCGTTTCTGGGGTTACTCGGCCTGCATGGCCTTCTCGGTGGGCTCGTTCTACATCTACCTCGGCTGCGCGCCGCTGGTGGCGGCGCACCTGTTCCAGATGTCGCCGGCCGCGCTGGGCGTCGCCATCGGCTCCAGCACCGCGGGCTTCATGCTGGGCAACTTCCTCTCCGGGCGCTTTGCCGCGCGGCGGTCGCTCACCGCCATGATGATCGCCGGGCGCCTCGTCGCCTCCGCCGGCCTGGCGGCGGGCCTGGTGCTGCTGGCCCTCGACATCGTGCACGTCGCGACGATCTTCGGCCCGGCCGTCTTCATGGGCATCGGCAACGGCCTGACCTTCCCCAGCGCCAATGCCGGTGCCATGTCGGTGCGCCCGACGCTGACGGGCAGCGCCGCGGGCCTGGCCGGCGCGCTGACGGTGGCGGGCGGCGCGCTGCTGGCGGCGCTGGCGGGCGCGATCCTGACGGAAGCCGATGCGGCTGCCATCATGCTGGCGATGATGCTGCTGGCCTCGCTGGCCGGCCTCGGCGCCGCGCTCTACGTGCGCCGGGTGGACCGCCGCGAGGCCGCCGCCCAAACGGCGTGAGCCCTCGCGGCGTGAGCCCTCACGGCGCGAGTCGTCAGGTGCCGATGGCGGCGACGTCGAAGGGCGTCGTCTGGTAGAGGTAGTTGATCCAGTTGGAATAGAGCAGGTGGGCGTTGCCGCGCCAGGTGTTCACCGGCAGGCGCTTGGGATCGTCGCCCGGATAGTAGTGTTGAGGCAGATGGATCGCCTCGCCCTTGGCGACGTCGCGGCGGTACTCGGCGTCCAGCGTCGTCGAATCATATTCCAGGTGGTTGAACATGTAGACCTGGCGCAGGCGCTTGTCGTGCACCAGGCACAGCCCGGCCTCCTCGGACTCGATGAGGATCTCCAGGTCCTCGTGGCCGGCCAGGTCCTCGCGCCGGTTCTCGGTGTGGCGCGAGACGGGAATGTCGATCTCGTCGTCGAGGCCGCGCATCAAGAGCGAGGTGTGGTCGAGCACCCGGTGCGTGAAGACGCCGAAGCGCTTCTCCGGCAGTTGATGTTTGGGAATGCCATGGAAGTGGTAGAGCGCCGCCTGGCCACCCCAGCACAGCGCGAAGGTGCCGTGCACGTGGTCGAGCGACCAGTCGAAGATGCGCCTCAGCTCGTCCCAGTAGAGGACCTTCTCGAAGGGCAGCTGCTCGATCGGCGCGCCGGTGACGATCAGGCCGTCGAACTTCTCCTCGCGGATCTCCTGCCACGGCCGGTAGAAGTCGATCATGTGCTCGCGCGGCGTGTTCTTCGGGGTGTAGCCCGACGGCGCGAAGAGCGTCATCTCCACCTGCAGCGGCGTGCCGGCCAGCACGCGGGCGATCTGCGTCTCCGTCTCGATCTTCTTGGGCATGAGGTTCAAGAGGGCGATCTTCATCGGCCGGATATCCTGGCGGATCGCATCGGTGTCGCTGATGATCAGCACGCCCTCGCGTTGCAGCGTCTCGCGGGCCGGCAGGTCGTTGGGGATCTTGATGGGCATGGGGCAGGTCGGGTTATGAAACGGGCGTTGCGGCCGGGGGGCGGCCGCGCGCGGGGGGATGAGGTTTACAGCTTGCCTGCCTCTATAGTCCTCCCCCCGCCTGCACTCAAGGGCGGTTCAAAAGGCGGGGCCGGCTTTCACGTTCTCGGGCGCTTCCTGGACGCGCAGGACGGCGCGGGAATTGATCTCGGTGTCGGGCGGCTGGCCGGCGTCCTGCTGGAAGCGGTCGAGCGCCCGGTAGGTGGCCGGACCGGCGACGCCGTCCTGGGGACCCAGGTAGTAGCCGCGCTTGGCCAGGGCGCGCTGCAGATCCAGGGCATGGCCCGTCTTGGGCGCGCCGAAGGCGTAGACCTTGGGCAGGGCGAACTTGATGTGGTCGAGCAGGCGCTTGTCGGCCTTGCCGTCGACCTCCAGGCCGGCGTCAGCCTGGTAGGCGCGCACGGCAGCCCGGGTCTGCGGGCCGGCGACGCCGTCGATGGGGCCGGGCTTGTAGCCGTGGGCCGCCAGCTCCTTCTGGACGCCGCGGACATAGGCGGCCTCCAGGCCGGTTTCGGCCTGGGCGACCTGGGGGGCGATTTGAGCCGACTCAGTCCGGGCGGCGCCCGCGAAAGGGGCGAGGACGCCTGAAACGAGCGCCGCCGCCAGGGCCAGGCGCAGACTTATCCTGGATGCCGCTGAGGCCATACTGTCTCTCCATCGTTGCCGATCCACCCCTCAGGAAGACAGCTAGGGTGCGGTCCGGGCCGCTGCAAGGCCGCCTGCGGGGTTGCACAGCGGCGCCCGGGACCCGATTTTCCTAGAGTGGCCGGCTTCTCCGGTCAGGAAAACCGGGAGTTTGCCGATGCCGGCCTTGTCCATCCTCGACCTCGTCCGCGTGACCGAAGCAACCGATGCGCGTGGCGCCCTCGACAATGCGCGCGACCTCGCCGCCCATGCCGAGGACTGGGGCTACACCCGCTTCTGGGTCGCCGAGCACCACAACATGCCGGGCATCGCCAGCGCCGCCACCGCGGTGGTCATCGCCCACATCGCCGGCGGCAGCCGCCGGATCCGCGTAGGCGCCGGCGGCATCATGCTGCCCAACCACGCGCCGCTGGTGATCGCCGAGCAGTTCGGCACCCTGGCGCGGCTCTTCCCGGGCCGCATCGACCTCGGCCTGGGGCGGGCGCCGGGCACCGACCAGGCGACCCTGCGGGCGCTGCGCCGCGACCCCATGGCCGCCGACACCTTCCCGCAGGACGTCGTCGAGCTGCAGGCCTACCTGGCGCCCTTGGCGGAAGGGCCCAGAGAATCCCGGCGAATTCAGGCGGTACCGGCCACGGGGACCGAGGTGCCTTTGTGGATCCTCGGTTCCAGCCACTTCGGCGCCATGCTGGCGGCCGAGCTGGGGCTGCCCTATGCCTTCGCCTCGCACTTCGCGCCGGGCGAGCTGATGAACGCGCTGGCGATCTACCGCAGCCGCTTCAAGCCCTCGGCGCAGCTCGACCGGCCTTATGCCATGGTCGG
The DNA here is from genome assembly GCF_037652055.1 of Pelagibius sp. 7325. Lineage (NCBI taxonomy): Bacteria > Pseudomonadati > Pseudomonadota > Alphaproteobacteria > Rhodospirillales > Rhodovibrionaceae > Pelagibius > Pelagibius sp. 7325. Next base: position 56,885 of record NZ_JBBKAH010000001.1, on the reverse strand, counting down.
GGTGAACGTCATCGCGGCGGAGAGCGACGCCGAGGCGCGGCGCCTGGCGACCACCCAGCAGATGTCCTTCACCAACCTCATCCGCGGCACCCGCGGTCTCAGCCGGCCGCCGATCGACGACATCGAGAGCTACTGGTCGCCGATGGAAAAGGCGCAGGCGGCGCGCATGCTGGCCTGCTCGGTGGTGGGTGCGCCGGAGAGCGTGCGCCGCGGCCTCGCCGATCTGGCCGCCGAGACCGGCGCCGACGAGTTCATCGTGGTCTCCGACGTCTACGACCACGCGGCGAGACTGCGCTCCTTCGAACTCATCGCCGAGGCGGCCGGGGTGAAGCCGGCGGCGGCAGGGCCGCGCGAGGCCTGCGCGTAACTCGTTGGTGTAAGCATTGATCCGCCGCGGCCGGGCTGGCTATCCTTGTAGCATCGCGGATCGAGAAGAAGGGGAGCGCCGAGGGATATGCGGCTGACGCCCGAGCACGTCGCCCTCAGCCTGCGCGAGGAGCCCGATCTCGGCTGGGAGCCCGGCTGGACCCACCTGAGCGAGGCGGAGTTCGACGACCTGGCGGCGCGCTGGGATGCCGACTGCGGCGCCGACCCGCTCTGGGTCTTCGCCTACGGCTCGCTGATCTGGAAGCCCGACTTCGAGTCCGTGGCGCACATGCCGGCCACCGCCTTCGGCTGGCACCGCTCCTTCTGCCTGAAGATGCGGCGCTGGCGCGGCTCGCCGCAGCAGCTGGGCCTGATGCTGGCGCTGGAGCGCGGCGGGCGCTGCGACGGCGTCATCTACCGCCTGCCCGACGCCGACCGCCGCGGACAGATCCGCCGCATGTTCCAGCGCGAGATCCGCTTCCATCACACGCGCCACATGGTGCGCTGGATCACCGTGCGCACCGCCGAGGGGCGCAAGCGCGTCATGGTGTTCTGGGCCGGGCCGACCGGCGAGCGCGTGATGAGCGGGCTGCCGCTGGAAGAGGTCGCCCACATCCTGGCGCGCGCCTGCGGCCCCATCGGCTCCTGCGCCGAATACCTCTACAACACCGTCGCTCACCTGGAAGAATTCGGCATCCGCGACCGCAACCTCTGGCGCCTGCAGGAACTGGTCGCCCGCGAGATCGAGGCGATCCACCGCGGCGCGGAGAGCGGCGGGGGGCACTAGGATAGTCGGTGGCTTAAGCGCGGCCCGCTGAAGAGAGAGAGCTTCGGTGGTCCTGAAACGAAGCTTCGTTCGGGCGTCGCCGTGACGCTGCCCTCGTTACCCGGCTATCCTGGAACCTGCCGCTTTATCCACTGCCGGAACGTCCTGAAACTCGGGCGGTTCTTGCTGTCTGTCCAGCACAGGTAATAGTGGCGCGCATTCTGTGCCGGCCAGCGGTCGTCGCTTAACAATTGCACCAAGCGCCCACTGGTCAAGTAAGGCGCAGCATAGACATGGGGAAGCCACGCCACGCCGTGTCCGTCGAGTGCGGCGGCAATCGTCAGCGCGCTGGGCAACCGGGTAATCCGCGTATGAGCTTCATGGGCTACGCCATGATCATCGAACCAGTTTGACATTTCGACATCGCGGTCCTCATCCAGAATCCAGGGCAGCTTGGTCAGGTCTTGAGGCGTGTGAACGGAAACGGACGCCAGCACCGAAGGCGCCGCCACAACCACATGTCTGCTTTCAAGCAGCCTTTCGCAGTTCATCCCCGGCCAGTTGCCGTCGCCATGCCGGACCGCGGCATCGAAATCACCTTGTGCAAGATCATGCACTGTCGCATCGGCGTTGATGCGCAGATCGATCTCCGGGTGACGCTGCAGAAACTCACCAAGGCGTGGCAGCAGCCAATACTGGGCGAAATGCGGCGTCACGGTGATATTGAGGACGTTTTCGTCGCGTCGGAATTGGTCGATATCACCGGCAATCGCCCTGAAATGCCGAAGCAGCTTGTCTGCCAGGTCTGCCGCTTCCGGCGACATGACCAGACGATTGCCCGAACGGTTAAACAATTTGCGCTGCAGGCGGTCTTCCAAGCCCCGCAGATGCTGACTTACTGCGCCATGCGTCACCTTGAGCGTATCCGCAGCGGCCCCGACAGAGCCGGTTTCATGGACAGCCGCGAAAGCACGCAGGGCATTCAGCGGCAACCCGGCGATGTCGCCCTTCTTTCTCATGATAGAAAAACTAACAGTGATGCAGCTTTTCTGACAAGCCGAAAGCGCCGCAGAGTACTACATTTAAGCCTCAAAAGAGTGGAGGCAAAAACGATGACACGCAGGTTTTCTAACGATCACGCTGAGCATGTCTTCCCCCGTCGGGTTCTTGCGTCCGGCATCGATCAGGAGGCCATTCATCGAATCCGCCAGCAAGGAAGGATCGAACGGGCGAAGGTTGTGCGTCAGTGCTTTGCGGCCCTCAAGCGCATTGCCATCCAGTTCACTTCGGCAGGAGCATCTCATGAACCGTCCGAACAGCGGCGTACAGGCATTTGCAGCCGACACAGCTGACGCCGACCTCGATGATCGGCGCGCGCTCGCGGCCCCATCGGCTCCTGCGCCGAATACCTCTACAACACCGTCTCCCACCTGGAAGAATTCGGCATCCGCGACCGCAACCTCTGGCGCCTGCAGGAACTGGTCGCGCAAGAGATCGAAGCGATCCACCGCGGCGCGGAGAGCGGCGGGGGACACTAGGATGGTCGGTGGCTTAAGCGCGGCCCGCTGAAGAAAAAGCTTCTTCGGAAGAGGCCGGAATGTCCACTCTCGGCTTCATTCGAGTCGTCGAAGCCTGAGTGCCGGTGGTCTCCTCTGTGCCATTAGCCGTCACGCAGGGCTTCCGGTTCGAGATTTGGGTGCGCTTTATGTATCGGTCTTTCCACCTCGACATACATTTCGCCAAGCACCTTTCCAACGGCAATGCGCAGCTCGCGGAATTCTTGATCGGATAGTATCTCTTGTGCGTCCAACAGCAGGTCGTTGAGGCGTTCGAAGCAGGTTGATGTTTCCTCCAAGACCTTGGCTGCAAACTCCTTATTGCTGATCATTCCCACCTCAAAAATTCGCAAATAATTGCTAACAAGATTGTCCGCTCTGGGTCAGGTTGAGACCTGCGCCTTATCCGGGGGCAGTTCCGCTTCCTGCCTGTGCGCGGACATCGCTCGGGCATGCGTGACGCATCCGGCTTCTCTCGTCTTTAGCAAACGGCTGGCCGCAGATCCGCGCCCTTGTCCGAAATAAAAAGGGCGGATCCGGAGATCCGCCCTCTAGGCTTGGGTAGGCTCAGGTCAGGCTCGGGGAGAAATCGTCAGGCGGACATGCGCTGATTGGCGGCCAGCTTGGTGTCGACGGTGGCGACCACCTGGTCGATCGCCGGGTTGTCCATGCCCAGGCTGCGGCCGATCCGCTGCACCAGCTTGTCGACCCGCTCGATGGCCGGCGCGCCGGCCGCCACGGCGCGTGCCGCGGAGGAGGGCTTCAAGAGGTTCTCGGCCGCCTTGGCGTACTTTTCGAAAGGCACCTGGTCGGCCGGGTCGGCGCCCAGCCTGCGCGCGATGGCGTCGACATGGGCGTAGATCGCCTTGGAAAGCTCCAGGTCGCTGTGCACCGCCTCGCGGATCGGGCGCGGCTCGCCCGCCGTGATGCAGCGGTAGTTGCCGGTCAGCAGCATCGACCACTTGGCCATGGGCACGAAGAGCGAGTCGAAGACCTTGAGCTTCACCGGTACGTCGCAAGGTCCGTCGGGTCCATCCAGGCGCACGGCCTCGATGTCGGCCTCCAGCTGCTTCAGCATCGCGTTGTGCTTCGCGTCCTTGAAGCCGGCCGCCTTGAAGTTGGTCGGCAGGCCGACGTGCAGCACGTTGGGCTGCTCCTCGGGCGGGCGGAAGGCCTGCGGGTCGGGGCTGCACAGCGTCACCAGCTCAGGATCGAAGCGGTCCCAGACATGGGCGTTGGTGTAGCTGGTCTCCAGCTTGGCGGCGTCCAGGCCGGGGATGCGCTTCAGGTAGGGCAGCGGCGGCATGTTCATGATCGAGAGGCAGGGCACGCGCGCCTCGGCGACGCGCACCATCAGCGTCCAGATGGCGTGCACGCAGTACTGCGGCTCCTGCATCGCCAGGCCGACGAGGTCGTAGTCCTTCGGGTCCACCTGTTCCGGCGTCTTGGCGTCGAGCCTGCCCCCTTTGATCCCGGCGGGCAGGTCGGCGGAGCGGATGGCGCGGTGCGCGTCCTCGCCCTTCAGCTTGATGCGGACCTCGGTGCCTTCGTCATTGATGAGGTCGGCGGTCTGCGCGCGGCAGACCAGGGTCACGTTGTGGCCGGCCATCAGCAGCTTGGTGCCGAGGAGCGAGCCGTAGGACGCGCCGAGAATGAGGATATTGTACGCCATGGTTCCTGCCCTAGTCGGTTCGAGGGTTTCATCGCTGCTCTTTACGAGCGGTCCGACCTCTTATGTCTCTTCCCGCCTCTCGCCTGTCGGCCTCGCGGCCGCGGGGGGTGGGATTGGTTGCTGACAAACAAGCTAGCGGCAGAAAGGTTCGAATGCACGGAAACTCGGGTTAATGTGTTGTCAGTATGTATAACTTCTGCTTAGATATGTTAAAATGTAAACACACGGCGGAAAACGGCCTGTCTCCCGATGCGTAAGACCCTGATCGGCCCGCGCATGCGCCAGCTGCGGCGCGAGCACAAGCAGACCCAGGCCGAGATGGCCCGGTCGCTGGGGGTCAGCACGGCCTACGTGAACCTGCTGGAGAACAACCAGCGCAGCCTCTCGGTGCAGATGCTGATGGCGCTGTCGGATGCCTACGGCGTCGACTGGCGCGACCTCATCAAGGACGAGTCCTCGACCCTGCTGGCCGACCTGCGCAACGCCATGCAGGACCCGGTGTTCGGCGATGTGCCGCCGGACCTGCAGGAGCTGCGCGCGGCCATCGATCATGCCCCGCGCCTGGTCGAGCATTTCCTCGACCTCTACCGCAGCCACCGCACGGCGCTGGAGAAGATGATGCGCCTGGGCAGCGAGCGCATGCCGGCGGACCTCCTGTCGTCGTCGCCGGAGACCATCATCCACGACTTCTTCCGCGACCACGCCAACCACTTCGCCGAGCTGGAGGCGGAGGCGGAGAAGCTGCGCGCCGCCGAGCCCTGCGAGGCCGACGACGTCTACGCCATGCTGAAGACGCGGCTGCGCAAGGTGCACGGCATCGACGTGCGCACCGGCCCGGTGGAGGAGATGAGCCAGGCGCTGCGCATCTACGACGAGGCCGAGCAGGTGGTGCACCTCTCCGAGGCGCTGGATCACCAGAACCGGGTGTTCCAGCTTGCCCACGTGCTCTGCCTGGTGGAGCTGCCGAAGGTGCTGGAAGGACTCACCGCCGGCAGCGGCATCCGCTCGGAGACCGGCGTCGCGCGCTGCCATGTCGAGCTGGCGAACTACTTCGCCGCCGCCTTCCTGATGCCCTACGCGCCCTTCTACCAGGCGGCCGAGCGCAGCAAGTACGACGTCGACCGCATCGCCGCCACCTTCAACGTTTCCTTCGAGCAGGTCTGCCACCGCCTGACGACGCTGCAGCGCGAGGGCATGCGCGGCGTGCCCTTCTTCTTCCTGCGCGTCGACAAGGCCGGCAACGTCACCAAGCGCTTCAACGCGACGACCTTCCACATCGCCGAGTACGGCGGCTCCTGCCCGGTGTGGAACATCCATACCGCGTTCCGCACGCCGGGCGTCATCATCCCGCAGTTCGTCGAACTGCCCGACGGCGAGCGCTTCTTCACCATCAGCCGCACCACCGAGCGCCCGGTGTTCAGCCGCGACACCCAGGACCGGCGCCTGGCGCTGTCGCTCGGCTGCGAGCTGAAGCACGCCCATCGCCTTGGCTATGCCGCGCCCTTCAACACCGAGGACCTGCGGCTCTTCGCGCAGATCGGCATCAACTGCCACCTCTGCCCGCGCCAGGCCTGCTCGCAGCGCGCCCACCAGCCGCTGTTCATCGAGCTGCCGATCGACACCAAGCGGCGCGGCAACACCCGCTACGAGAGTTAGCGGGTTACAGAAAAAGATGCCGAGCCTGTCGCCCATCCTTCGAGACACGCCGCTGCGCGGCGTTCCTCAGGATGAGGGTGGAGTATGAAATGATTGACCTCATGCTGAGGAGCACGCGGGAGCGTGCGTCTCGAAGCACGAGGTCAATCAGGCCGCAAGGCTTTCTTCAGCCGCCGGCTAGTTCCAGGTCGTCCCTGAGAACAGCACCACAAGCATGAAGAGGCCGTAGAGCGCCGTCGGGACGGCCAGCAGGGCGAGGACGAGATTGGCGAGCACCGGGTGGGCGGCGCGGCGCAGCAGCAGCCCGCCGGCGATCACCGCCGTAACGGCAAGGATGATGCCGGCCCACAGCTCCCCATTGAAGGCGGAGACCGAGCCGTCGGCGAGGCCGGCAAGGAAGAAGTAGGCCACCACCAGGGCGGCGAGGCTGTCGAGGCCGAGCAGGAGCCGGAACGTCATGGCGGGCGGATCTTCACTCGAGAGGGCCCGCGGCGGGGCGACGACCGGCGGGAGGGGGCCGGGCCAGCGCATTACGATAGCCCCGGCCGGTGCGATGTCCAGCGGATCGACGCTGTCCCCGGGGCGTGGTCGCCCCCGGGAGTGGCCGCCCCCGGCGTGGTCGCCATGTGTAGATTCCTACCCATCGCCGCGCGCCGGTGGGTGGAAAGCCATACAGCGGGCCCCGCGCCGCTTTGACCCGGATTGACAGGGGGGCCGGCTGGCATAGTCTAATCAATAACTTATGCCGGTGAGGCCGTGGCGGGACTCGCTGGCACGGCGGTTGCTAGTATAGAAACAGCGTGGCGGTGGCCGGGCGCAACGTGCGGGCACCGCGCACGAGAAAAATTGGGAGGAATACCAGTGAAGACTCAACTGCTTGCCGCGGCGGCCGCCGTGGCACTCACCGTTTCCCTGTCCGCGACCTCGGCTTCCGCTTCCTGCGAGAGCGGCGAGATCGTCGTGAAGTTCAGCCACGTCGTCGCCGAGAAGGGCAGCCCGAAGGGCGAGACCGCCGCCGCGCTTGCCACCCGTGTCAACGACGAGATGAACGGCAAGCTGTGCATGGAGGTCTATCCGAACTCGCAGCTCTACAACGACGATAAGGTTCTCGAGGCCATGCTGCTGGGCGATGCTCAGCTGGCGGCGCCCTCGCTGTCGAAGTTCGAGAAGTACACCAAGAAGTTCCGCATCTTCGACCTGCCGTTCCTGTTCAACGACATCGACGCGGTCGACCGCTTCCAGGCCAGCGCGGACGGCCAGGACCTGCTGCGCTCCATGGAGGGCAACGGCCTGTTGGGCGTCGGCTACTGGCACAACGGCATGAAGCAGATCTCGGCCAACAAGCCGCTGCTGACGCCGGAAGACGCCAAGGGTCTGAAGTTCCGCATCCAGACCTCCGACGTGCTGGAGGCGCAGTTCCGCGCGCTGGATGCCAACCCGCAGAAGATGGCCTTCTCGGAAGTCTACGGCGCCCTGCAGACCGGCGTGGTGGACGGCCAGGAGAACACCTGGTCGAACATCTACACCAAGAAGTTCCACGAAGTGCAGGACGGCGTCACCGAGTCCAACCACGGCATCATCGACTACCTGCTGGTGACCTCGGTGGAGTTCTGGAACTCCCTGCCGGATGACGTGCGCGAGCAGCTCAACACCATCATCCAGGAAGAGACCGCCAAGGGTAACGCGCTGGCCAACCAGCTGGACATCGAGAGCCGCCAGAAGATCCTCGATTCCGGTGGCGTCATCCGTCAGCTGACCCCCGAGCAGCGGGCCGCCTGGTCCAAGGCCATGGAGCCGGTGTGGGCCGAGTTCGAGGGCGACATCGGTGCCGACCTGATCGAGGCCGCCAAGGCCGCGAACGTCGGCAGCTGACCGCTTCGGCTGGCAATACCTGCGGGTCCCGGTCCGGCGCCTCGGGCGCCGGGCCGGGATCGGTGCGTGTCGGCCTGACTGGCATCTGCCGCTGACTTCTGCCGCAAGGCCCGCTAGGCTCACGGAACGATAGGCCGACAAAAGGCGCAGCCCCGGGGGGAACACCATCATGCTCTCTCGACTCGTGAACCGGCTCGAGGAAGGCGCCATCGCCTTCTTTCTGGCCGGGATGGTGGTGATCACCTTCAGCCAGGTGGTCGCCCGCTACGTCTTCAACTCCGGCGCCGTCTGGGCCCTGGAACTGACAACTTTCTTCTTCGCCTGGCTGGTGCTGCTGGGCGTCTCCTACGGCGTGCGCATCGGTGCTCACCTGGGTGTCGACGCCTTCGTGAAGATGCTGCCCAAGCGCTACGAGCGGCCGCTGGTGATCTTCGCCGGCCTGTGCTGCTGCGCCTATGCGGGCCTCATGCTGTACGGCTCCTGGGACTACTGGAGCAAGATCTACCGCTTCGGCATCGATACCGAAGACCTCTACGTGCCGCGCATCATCGTCGAGGCGCTGTTCAGTGGCGAACCCGGCTACCGCTACGAGCCGATCGGCATCGACCGCTGGGTACCCTATGCGGTGCTGCCGCTGGGCATGGCGCTGCTGCTGTTCCGCTTCGCGCAGGCCACCTACCTCATCGCCGTCGGCAAGCGCGAGCTGCTGATCGCCGGCCACGAGGCCGAGGAAGCCGTCGCCGAGGCCAAGAGCGAACTGCAGCGCGGCGAGAACGACAACACCCACACCGGCGGCAGGAGCTGAGTCATGGAACCGCTTCTGCTTTTCGTGATGGTGCTGTTCTTTCTGGTCATCGGCGTGCCGATCGCCGTCGCGCTCGGCCTGTCGAGCGTGCTGTTCATCATGCTGTTCTCGAACGACTCGATGGCCTCCATCGCCCTCAAGCTGTTCGAAGCGCAGCAGCACTACACTCTGCTGGCGATCCCCTTCTTCATCCTGTCGTCGGCCTTCCTGTCGACCGGCGGCGTGGCGCAGCGCATCATCCGCTTCTCCATCGCCATGGTCGGCTTCTTTCCCGGCGGCCTCGCCATGGCCGGCGTCTTCGCCTGCATGATGTTCGCCGCGCTCTGCGGCTCCTCGCCGGCGACGGTGGTCGCCATCGGCTCCATCGTCATCGGCGGCATGCGCCAGGCCGGCTACACCCGCGACTTCGCCGCCGGCGTCATCTGCAACGCCGGCACCTTGGGCATCCTCATCCCGCCCTCCATCGTCATGGTGGTCTACGCGGCGGCGACCGACGTCTCGGTCGGGCGCATGTTCCTGGCCGGCATCATCCCCGGCCTGCTCGCCGGCGTCATGCTGATGATCGGCATCTACATCGCCGCCCGGATCAAGAACATCCCGGCGCTGCCCTGGGCCGGTTTCCGGGAAATCTTCGAGTCGGCGCTGGACGCCGGCTGGGGCCTCTTCCTCATCGTCATCATCCTGGGCGGCATCTACGGCGGCATCTTCACGCCGACCGAGGCGGCGGCCGTGGCGGCGGTCTATGCCTTCTTCATCGCGCTCTTCGTCTACCGCGACATGGGCCCGCTGAAGGACGAGCCGTGGCACAAGGACGGCGAGGGCCTGGCGCAGGCCGCCGCTCGCAACCTGCTGCGCACGCTGATCGCCTTCGTGCCCGCGCTGTTCCACCGCGACACCCAGAAGACCATGCTGGACGCCGGCAAGGTCACGCTGATGCTGATGTTTATCATCGCCAACGCGCTGCTCTTCGCCCATGTGCTGACCACCGAGCGGATTCCGCAGACCGTCACCGAGGCCTTCATCAGCGCCGGCCTGACGCCGTGGATGTTCCTGGTGGTGGTGAACCTGCTGCTGCTGCTGGGCGGCCAGTTCATGGAGCCCTCGGGCCTGCTGCTCATCGTCGCGCCGGTGGTCTTCCCCATCGCCGTGGAGATGGGCATCGATCCCATCCACCTGGGCATCATCATGGTGGTGAACATGGAGATCGGCATGATCACGCCGCCTGTCGGCCTCAACCTCTTCGTCACCTCGGGCATCACCGGCATGTCGGTCATGCAGGTGGTGCGGGCGGCGCTGCCGTGGCTGGCGATCCTCTTCGTCTTCCTCATCATCGTCACCTACGTGCCCTGGGTGTCGACCTTCCTGCCCAACACCCTTATGGGTCCGCAGACCGTGAACTAGCAGTCTTCCTACTTCCGCGAGGGGAGAGGGGAGGGCACCCGCTTGCGGCTGCGCCAGAACAGCAGCCAGCCGATGGGGCCGAGCAGCAGGACGAGGACGATCCAGCCGACCCGCGGGCCCAGCGGACAGGAACTCCCGGGCGGCGGCGTCCAGCGTCCGCCCCGGGGGGACAGCAGGACGTGGGCCAGCGGCAGCAGGTAGCCGAAGACGACGATCAGCCAGGCAATGACTTTTGCTTCCATGGCTGCCATTTTGGCCTATCCTGGGGCCTGTCTCCAGTCGCTTGGCGACGCTCCCCCTGCTGACCTCCGGCCGTCCCGAACCCGATGCAATCCATTCTAGAGACCGTGCTGCCGATCTTCGGCCTGGTGCTCTGCGGCTATGTCGTGGGGCGCAAGGGCTGGATGAGCGAGGAGGCGATCAAGGGGCTCAACACCTTCGTCTTCTATTTCGCGATCCCGGCGCTGCTGTTCCGCGCCATGGCGCGTGGCCTCGGGCCGATCGAGTTCACCATCGTCGGTGCCTATTTCACCGCTGTGCTGGTCACTTTCCTGCTGGCCCTGGCGGTGGCGCGGGTGGTGTTCCGCACGGGTGCCGCCGAGCGCGCGCTTTTCGCCATGGGCTCGATCTTCTCCAACACGGTGCTGCTGGCGATCCCGCTGATCTTCACCGCGCTGGGCGAGGCGGCCGGGCAGCAGCTGATCCTCATCATCACCTTCCACGCGGTCATCATCTTCCCGGTGGTGACCATCCTCATCGAGCTCGGCCTGTTCAAGCAGGGTCGCGGCGGCGGCGGCTGGCGCGGCCTGGTGGTGAACACCGTGAAGTCGCTGGCGCTGAACCCCATCATCCTGGCGCTGGTTGCCGGCATTGCCTACGGCCAGACCGGCCTGCCGCTGCCGGGCGCTGGCGAGCGCTTCCTGTCGCTGCTGGGCGGCGCCGCCGCCCCTTGCGCGCTCTTTGCCCTCGGCGCCTCGCTGACCAGCTTCGAGATCCGCGGCGACATGAAGGAAACCCTGGCCATCGTCGCCATGAAGCTGCTGGTCCACCCGGCGATCATGGCGGTGACGGCCCTCTTCGTTTTCGAGCTGCCGCCGCTGGCGACCGCGGTGGCGGTCCTGACCGCGGCCTGCCCGGCGGGGGCCAACGTCTTCATCATGGCGCGCCAGTACAACCTCTACCTCGGCCGTTCGGCCTCGGCGGTGCTCATCTCGACGGGGCTGTCGGTGGTTACGCTGTCGCTGCTGCTGGCGCTCTTGAAACCGACGCTCTCTTGAAACCGATACTCTGGGGACCCTTCTGTAGAAGGGGCGCGACATATCTCGAAGGAACATGAACATGCTGAAAGGTAAAACCGCGCTGGTGACCGGCTCGACCAGCGGCATCGGCCAGGGCATCGCCGAGGCGCTGGCGGCCGAGGGCGCCAACGTCGTGCTCAACGGCTTCGGCGAGGCCGCCGCGATCGAGGCGCTGCGCGCGCAGATCGCCGCCGACAACGGCGTCACCGTCACCTACGACGGCGCCGACATGTCCAAGCCGGCGGAGATCGCCCGCATGGTGAAGGACGCCGAGGGCCGCTTCGGCGCCATCGACATCCTGGTGAACAACGCCGGCATCCAGTACGTGGCGCCGATTGAGGAGTTTCCCGACGACCGCTGGGACGCCGTCATCGCCATCAACCTCTCCTCGGCCTTCCACGCCACCAAGGCGGCGTTGCCGGCCATGCGCAAGAAGGGCTGGGGCCGCGTCATCAACATCGCCTCGGCGCACGGCCTCGCGGCCTCGGCCAACAAGTCGGCCTACGTGGCCGCAAAGCACGGCATCGTCGGCCTCACCAAGGTGACGGCGCTGGAGACCGGCGGCAGCGGCATCACCTGCAACGCCATCTGCCCGGGCTGGGTGCTGACCCCGCTGGTGAAAAAGCAGATCGAGGATCGCGCGAAGACCTCGGGCAAGTCTTACGAGGAAGAGAAGCTGGCCCTGGTGGCGGAGAAGACCCCGTCCAAGGACTTTTCGACGCCCGAGCAGATCGGCGGCCTCGCGGTCTTTCTCTGCTCGGCCTCGGCCGACCAGATCACCGGCGCGCCGCTGTCCATCGACGGCGGCTGGATGGCCCAGTAGCGCCGGCAGGTTTTCCCCGCATGGCGCTTTACGTCGTCGCCTATCCGCGTTTTGCGGCGGCGGACGCGCGCTGGATCGAGGATCTGCGCCGCCGCCACGACCCGCAGGCCGGGCGCCTCGGCGCCCATGTGACCCTGGTGTTCGCCGCCCGCGGCGTCGCGGTCGCCGCGGCGGCGGACCATTTGCGAGCGGTCGCCGCCGCGACGCCTCCTTTCGCCGTCGACTTCACCGAGGTGGCGCTGCGCCGGGGCCACGACGGGGAGTCCTGCTACGCCTACCTGCTGCCGGCGCGCGGCGGCGACGCGCTGCGCGCCCTGCACGCCGCGCTGAACCAGGACCCCTTCGCCCGCTCCGAACACCTGGCCTTCGAGCCGCACGTCACGCTGGGCAGTTCCGCGGAGCCCGGCGCGCTGTCGGGCCTGGTCGCCCGCTGCAGCGCCCCGCCGCCCGACGTCCGGGCGGAGATCGCCGCCCTGCACCTGCTGGGAGTCGACGGCGCGGACCTGACGGACCTGGCCAGCGCGCCACTGGGCCAAGCGTCGATCACGGGCCGACCGTAAAAAGACTGCCACACAGTTGGTCTAGGATGCGGACATCGCGTTCCCACCGTTCCGAGATTCCCCATGACAATCCGCACGACCGCCGCCGCGCTTGCCCCGGACGCTGACCCTGGGATCACGCCTGGCCTTACGATCCTCGGCGCCCGGGCGCTGGTCGGCGATCGCTTCGAGGAAGCGGTGGTGCGCATCGAGGCGGGCCGCATCGCGGAGATCGCGGGTTCGGAGGGACGCGTCACGCCGGGTCTCGGCACGAACGAACGGCTCGATGGGCGCGGCTGCCTGCTGCTGCCCGGCATCGTCGACCTGCACGGCGATGCCTTCGAGCGCTCGCTGATGCCGCGCCCGGGCGTGCAGTTCCCGCCGGCGCTGGCCTTCGACGAGGCCGACCGGCTGATGGCGGCCTTCGGCATCACCACCGCGCTGCACGGCATCACCTATTCCTGGGAGCCTGGCCTGCGCGGCCGCGACACCTTCCTCTCCCTGGCCGCGGCGCTGCGGGCGCTGCGCGGCCGCCTGCGCTGCGACACCCACCTGCACCTGCGCTTCGAGGTGCAGAACCACGACGGCGTCGCCGAGGTCGCGCCACTGATCGCCGACGGCACGATCGGCGTCGTCGCCTTCAACGACCACTTCGCCGACATCGAAAACGACCTCGCGAAGCCGGAAAAGGCGGCGCGCTATCCCGGGCGCACCGGCCTGCCGGTCGAGGACTACCGCCGGCTGATGGCGCGGGTCGGCGCGCGCGGCGGCGAGACCGGGGCGACCGTCGCCGCGCTGGCCGGCATGGCCGCGGCGGCCGGCGTGCCGATGCTCAGCCACGACGACGCCGATCTCGAGACGCGGGCGCGTTACCGGGCGCTGGGCGCGCGCATCGCCGAGTTCCCGCTGGCCCGCGACGTGGCCGCCGACGCCCGGGCACAGGGCGAGCACGTCGTCATGGGCGGCCCCAACGTGCTGCGCGGCGGCAGCCACAAGGCCGGCAATCCCTCTGCCGCCGACCTAGTCGGCGCGGGCCTCTGCAGCGTGCTCACCTCGGACTACTACTACCCGGCGCCGCTGCACGCCGCTTTCCGCCTCGCCGGCGACGGCATGCTGCCGCTCGAGCGCGCCTGGGACCTGGTCGCCGCCAACCCGGCCGACGCCCTCGGCCTCGCCGACCGCGGCCGCATCGAGACAGGCCGCCGCGCCGACCTGCTGCTGGTCGATCCCGGAGAGATGAACGCGCGGCCCGACGTTGTCGCGACAATGGTCGAGGGCCGCCGCGCCTTCATCTCGACACCCGGCTGAGGCCGGTTGGCAGGCAATCTTTCAAGCATCGCCACAGATCAGCTTTCGGCGGCTGGGTGTACGGTCGCGGCACGGTTCTGCGCTACTTCGATGCAGAGGCCGGCTGGACAACATCCCCTGCTGCATCCTGGCCTAGGACGACGCCCTGAACCTTCTTGGCTACTTCCTCAAGCGTTGCCATAAGCCGATTCATTTCAGAATGCATCGAGGCCAGTTCTGGGCCGTAGCGGGAAACCAAGTACTCTCTGTTCCGGCTCAGTTTGACCAAATGCTCGGCAGTCTTCTTGCGAAGTCGCAGACCATGTTCACATGCCAGCTTCGCTCGTTCTGCCAGGTCGTGGTGCCGTGACCGAATCTCCTCCGGCGTATTGCCCAGACTCAGAAGGAACGCATTCAGATAGAGCTCGATTGCGTGGATGGCGCAGAGTCTGGCCGGAGCGAGGCTCAGGGGTTTCCCCTTCCGCGCCCTCTCCTGAAGAATCGGGGCCGCACTTTGATACTCGCGTGCGAGATGGATAATTTCTTCCGCGCTCGCGGATGATCCCGGGTAGGTCGTGGCATCTGACATGTCGGTCGCGTTGAGATGTCGATTGCGTTCGAAACGGCCTGGCTGGCGCTCCGCTGACCAGACCAAATCTAAGCTTGGCCTCCCTTAGTTAAGAATGTGGAAACTCAGCGGCCCGGCGGCACCGACGCCTTTGCCGCATTGGATCGGCTTATGTCCTTAGAGGATCAGCAACCCTCGCCATCCATCGCAGCCAAAGAAAAACGGCCCGCCGAGAGCGACGGGCCGTTTTGCTTTTACGTCGGAAGGAAGCTGCCTTAGGCGGCTTCGACCTTCTCGCCGAGAACCTCTTCGGTGAGCTTCTCGTAGACGTTCTGCGGCGAGGACTCGCCGTAGGGGTCGGTCTCGCAGTTGTCGGAGAAGCCGGGCTCCTCGAACCAGGCCTTCACGACGCCGTCGTCGACGACGGCGGCGTAGCGCCAGGAGCGCATGCCGAAGCCGAGGTTATCCTTGCACACCAGCATGCCCATCTTGCGGGTGAACTCGGCCGACCCGTCGGGGATGAGGGTGATGTTCTTGAGGCCCTGCTGCTTGCCCCAGGCGTTCATCACGAAAGCGTCGTTCACCGACAGGCAATAGATCGCATCGATGCCCTTGGCCTGGAACTCCGGGAACAGCTTTTCGAAATCGGGCAGCTGGTAGGTCGAGCAGGTCGGCGTGAAGGCGCCGGGCAGGGAGAAGAGGACGACCTTCTTGCCCTTGAAGTAGTCGGCGGTGGTCTTGTTCTCCCACTTGTAGGGATTCGGACCCTCGATCGACTCGTCGCGGACGCGGGTGCGGAAGGTCACGTCGGGAAGTTTTCGGCCAATGTTCAAGATCAGTCTCCTCGCAGATGCGAACAGTGTTTTCGACTGGCCAGGATATTGACCCCAGCCCGGTTTCTATGTGAATTGGAATTATTCCAATATACTATGTTGCACTGCGAGATCAAGAGGCCGCAACGCAGAATCTTGTGGAAAAAATGCCTATTCCGGGCGCCGCAGGCGGCTCAGGGATCGCCCCGAATTCCGCAGGGAATCAGGCGATATAGGCCAGGAAGCGCCCGCACAGCAGGACGGAGAGCCACAGGCCGATGGACATGGCAGCCGCCAGCCGCAGGCGCCCGGGGGGAAATTCAGGTGGCAGGTCGGGCAGGCGGGCCAGGGTCCAGGCCGGGCTGAGGCGCAGCAGCAGGGCGTTGGCGACGGCGGCGGCAATGAGGGTCAGTTTCACCGAGAACAGCGTCAGGCCGGCGTACTTGGTGGCGCTGACCGCGAACATCATGAAACCGGTCGCGGCGGCGAGGCAGAGCCCGGCGATGGCGATCGGCAGCAGCACGCGCGACAGCAGGTCCAGCGGCACCGACCGCCAGGCGCCCAGGAGGCGCAGGTCGAGCGGCACGATCGCGCCCACCAGCAGGGCGATGCCGGCGATGTGGCCGGTATTCACCAGCGGGTAGACCCAGCGCGAGGTGCGCAGCGCCGCCACCGGTTCCAGGTTCTGCAGCGCCGTCAGCAGCTCGGCGAGCACGGCCGTCAGTCGCGGTCCGGGTAGAGGTTGTGGAGCTTGCCGTCGATGATGACGCGCTCCGCCTTCACCCGCCGGTCGGCGGCATCGGCCGAGCGGGCACCGGAGACCGTGATCTCGCGGCCGACCGCCAGCATGTCGTCGGTCAGGCCGGCGCGTTCGTTGCGCCAGGGCTGGCCGATTTCGACGGTCCAGACCTCGCCCTCGGCGTCGACGGTCAGCACGCCGTGCGGATTGCCCAGCTGCGCCGTCTTGATGAGGCCGGTCAGTTCGAAATTGCCGTCCGCGGTCCAGCGCCAGCCGTGGTGGGCAAGGGCCGGCAGGGCTCCGGCGAGGCCCAGCACCACGGCAGTGCCCATGGTCGCCACAGTAGTTGCCAGCAGGTCGCGTCTGGTGATCATCGTCCGCCTCCGTTGCTTCCTCAGGGCTATCATTTAGGGCGTCATCGCCGCTTCGCCACGTTTTGGCTGCGTTTTGGGGCGTTTTCGGCGAGCCGCCCGGCGCTCACGAGCGCCAGGATTCAGGCCCGGCGCTCACGAGCGCCAGAACTCAGGATCAAACAGCACCAGGACGCTGAAGATCTCCAGCCGGCCCAGCAGCATGGCGACCGACAGCAGCCACTTCGCCGCGTCGGGCAGGGTGGCGAAGTTGGTTGCCGGGCCGACCACGGGGCCGAGGCCCGGGCCGACGTTGGTGAGCGCGGTGGCACTGGCCGAGAGCGCGGTCTGCAGGTCGAGCCCCATGCCCGCCAGCGCGATGGTGAAGAGGCCGACGGTAGCGAGGAAGACGGCGACGAAACCCAGCACCGAGATCGGCACGTCCGGCGGCACGCTGCGGCTGCCGTAGCGCAGGATGACGACGCGGCGCGGCGTGACCAGGCGCATCAGCTGGGCGCGCAACACCAGCCAGATGATCTGGTGGCGGTAGATCTTGATCGCGCCGGAGGTCGAGCCGGTGCAGCCGCCGACGAAGGTGAAGATCAGGAAGGCGCCGACCGCCAGCGATCCCCAGGCGCCGTAGTCGTCGCTGGCGAAGCCCGTGGTGGTCACCACCGAGGTGATGTTGAAAGCGGTGAGGCGCAGGGCGTCGACGAAGTCGATCTCGCGCGTCCACCACAGCCAGGCCGCCATCGCGAAGATGCTGAGTCCCAGAAAGCGCAGCAGGCTGCGGATCTGCGGGTCGCGCCAGAAGGCGCCGCGCTCGCCCTTGGCGAAGCGGATATAGGCAACGAAGGGAAAGGCGCCGGCCAGCATGAAGACGGTGCCGGTCCACTGGGTCGAGGCGTGCTGGAAATGGGCGAAGGAGGCGTCATGGGTGGAGTAGCCGCCGGTCGACAGGGTCGCCATGGCGTGGTTCAGCGCGTCGAAGGCGGACATCTCGCCGATCCCGTACAGCAGCGCGCAGAGCCCGGTCAGCGTCACGTAGATCACCGCGATCCAGGCCGAGAGATGGAAGGCGCTGGGCACCACCTTTTCGGAGCGCTCGGAGCTTTCGGTGTGGAACAATTGCATACCGCCGACGCGCAGGAACGGCAGGATGACGATGGCCATGACGATGATGCCGAGGCCGCCGACCCACTGCAGCAGCGAGCGCCACAGCAGGATGCCCGGCGGCAGGTGGTCGAGGCCGGTGATGACCGTCGAGCCCGTGGTGGTGATGCCGGAGATCGCCTCGAAGAAGGCGTCGGTGTAATCGAGCCCGAGGCCCAGGAAGGGCAGGGCGGAGAAGGCGGTGACCGCCAGCCAGCAGGCGACGGTCAGCAGGAAGGCCTGGCGCAGGTTCAGCTCGAAGGCGCCGGCGTGGCCGGTGGCCAGCACCATGGCGCCGCCGATGAAGGCGGTGACCGCGGCGGACTCGACGAAGGCGATCCAGTCGGGATTGCCGAGCGCGGCATCCACCGCGGCCGGGACCAGCATGACGCCGGCCAGCCCGCAGAGCATCAGGCCGACGACGCGGGCGACGGGGGTGCCATCAATGTGGGGCAAAGCCGGACCCGGATGTTGCGGCGCTGGCGGAGGGAACGTATCGGTTCATGGCGGTCGAGGTTATCGGTCCTGCGCGGGCGCAGCCGCAAGGCTGGCGCCCGAAGCGGGCCGGCAGGGCCGAGTCGGGCATCGGGATCGCGCGGGCGCATCATCGCCCCCCTGCCGCAAAAGGCCAAGGCTGCAGATAGAGCAGGGCAAATCCGGGGCGGAAGGGGCGAATCGCCGCCGATTCGGGAGACGGCGGGATCCGATTGGAAGCCCGGCGGGGCTAAAAATGAGCCTGCCGGTTAACTTTTTTCGCGTCTGTGGAGCGGCGTGGCGACGCTTAAGCAGCCGCAAAGAGGCGTCCAGGTGAATCAGGTTATTGAAAAACAACGATGTTTGTTTTTTCTGACGGATTTTCATCATTAAGGCAGGTGTTAACCATTTTTTAGGGGTTTAGGACTAATTTTAGATACAGACGGCTCGGTGAGCCCTCCCCGGGTCCTCCCGACCGTCTTTCGGATGTTTATCCGTTCCTTGTAACGCCTCCCTGTTAAACTTGCCGCCGGGTTCGCCCGGCGGTTTTTTCTTTTGGGGGCCGAACTTATCCACAGGTTTTGCTTGCCGGGTGCGAAAAACGTCGCGTGTACGGCCTGCCCACTTTCGCGACCGACCGTCGCAATTCCGGCCGCAGGCCTCGGAATCCGCCGATGACAGCGCTTGCCGGCCGGTGCTCCGGAAGTCCCTGCGGACATTAACGATTCTCCGCTTGACCCTCCGGGGCCACCTGCTACTGTTTGCCGCAGGCAAGTTGACAGGGTAGGACTCAAACAAGGGGAAGGGCCACGATCCAATAGGATCGAAGGCCCTCCTTTATTTCTAGGCCTCTATTCTTATCCTGGCCTTCAGCTCCGGCATTTCTAGATTCTTTCTAAAGTAATCGATGCTACGCGTTACTTGCGTTGCAGCTACTATATTTAGTGGCACTGCCTCTCCCGCTGCCTCCCTCCCGCTTGTTCCTCCGGCTTCTCCCTTCGGCTTCTCCCCCTGGCGTGTCGGGTTGCTTTGTGTAAGCTGCCGGCCCAGAACAAGGATCCCGTGAGGAGGGAGCGTGCCGTGGCAGATCCCAAGTTCCTGAAGTTCGACACCCTGTCGCTGCACGCAGGCCAGCAGCCCGATCCGGCGACCGGCGCGCGCGCGGTGCCGATCTACCAGACGACCTCCTACGTCTTCCGCGACACCGACCATGCGGCCTCGCTGTTCAACCTCGAACGTGCCGGGCACATCTACAGCCGCATCTCCAATCCGACGGTGGCGGTGCTGGAGGAGCGCATCGCGGCGCTGGAACTGGGCGTCGCCGGCATCGCCACGGCCTCCGGCCACGCGGCGCTGCACCTCGCCATCGTCACGCTGATGGGGCAGGGCGGGCACATCGTCGCGTCGTCGTCGCTCTACGGCGGCTCGATCAACCTCTTCACCCACACGCTGCCGCGCTTCGGCATCACCACCACCTTCGTCAATCCGCGCGATGTTACCGCTTTCCGCGACGCCATCCGCCCGGAGACGCGCCTGGTCTTCGCCGAGGGCCTCGGCAATCCCGGCCTCGAGGTGCTCGACATTCCCGCCGTTGCAGAGGTCGCACACGCCGCGGGGCTGCCGCTGGCGATCGACAGCACCTTCGCGACGCCCTGGCTTTGCCGCCCGGTGGAACTGGGCGCCGACCTCGTCATGCACTCGGCGACCAAGTGGCTGGGCGGCCACGGTCTCGCCCTCGGCGGCCTGCTGGTCGACGGCGGCCGCTTCGACTGGGAAGCGAGCGGCAGGTTCGACACCTTGACGGAGCCCTATGCCGGCTATCACGGCATCGACTTCGCCGAGGAGTTCGGGCCGCAGGCCTTTGCCACGCGCGCGCGCGCCGAGGGCCTGCGCGACTTCGGCGCCACCATGGCGCCGCAGAACGCCTTCTACATCCTGCAGGGCATCGAGACGCTGCCGCTGCGCATGGAGCGCCACATGGCGAACACCCACAAGGTGCTCGACTTTCTGCAGGACGACGGCGCGGTCTCCTGGGTGCTGCATCCCGATCTGCCGGAGCATCCCGACCATGCGCTGGGCCGCAAGCTGATGCCCAGGGGCTGCGGGTCCATCGTCTCCTTCGGCGTGAAGGGCGGCCGCCAGGCCGGGGCAAAGTTCATCGAGGCCTGCAAGCTCGCCTCGCACCTCGCCAACGTCGGCGATGCCAAGACCCTGGTGATCCATCCCGCCAGCACCACCCACCAGCAGATGACGGCGCCGGAACTGAAGCGGGCCGGCGTCGGCGAGGACATGATCCGCCTCTCGGTTGGCCTGGAAGACCCCGACGACATCATCGCCGACCTGCGCCAGGCCCTGCGCGCCTCCCAGAAGGATTGAGTCTCACGATGGAGCTTTCGGTAGCGGGTCACCGCGTCCACGCCGGCACCGGCGGGCGCAGTTTCGATCCGGACATCCCCTTGATCGTCTTTCTGCACGGCGCCGGCCTCGATCACACGGTCTGGGCGCTGCCGGCGCGCTACTTTGCGCATCACGACAAGGCGGTGCTCGCCGTCGACCTGCCGGGCCACGGCAAGTCACAGGGCAAGGCACTGACCTCCATCGCCGCGATGGCCGACTGGGTCGTGAAGCTGCTGGACGAGGTCGGCGCGGAGCAGGCGGCGCTGGCCGGGCACTCCATGGGCGCGCTGGTGGCGCTCGATGCCGCGGCGCGCCACGGCAAGCGGGTGCGCGCGCTGGCGCTGATGGGCGCGGCGCCGAAGATGCCGGTGCACCCGGACCTGCTGGCGGCGGCGGAGGCCAACGACCACGCCGCCTTCGATCTCATGACCGCCTGGGGCTTCGGCCCGGCGGGACAACTCGGCGGCGCCAGGGTGCCGGGCGCCTGGCTGATGGGCGGCGGCGAGCGCCTGCTGGAGCGCATCGCCCCCGGCGTGCTCTCCGCCGACCTCGCCGCCTGCAATGCCTACGCGGAGGGGCTGGAGGCGGCCGCCAAGATCGCCTGCCCGACAACGGTCATCATGGGCAGCGAGGACAGGATGACGCCGGCCCGCGCCGGCGCGAAGCTGGTCGCCGCGATTCCCGGCGCGCAGGCCATCGTGATTCCCGCCTGCGGCCACATGATGCTGGCCGAGAAGCCGGACGAGAGCCTCGATGCTCTCAGGACTATTCTTTAGAGGATGGAGGCCCGGGCTGGATCGGTGACCGGGAATGCGCCGTGTTCGATCATCAGCGCCGCAAGGCGATCCGAGCCGTGTTCCTTGGCATAGGCCAGTTCGGCATCGCTCATGCCGGCGAGGTGGATGAAGTCGACCCGGCCAGATGGCACGACGAACGAAGGCTCGTAGTGTTCTGGTTTCCAGGCGATGACGTTTCTCAGTGCCGATTCCTCAGTGGGCGATATCGGTGCGTTGAGGGGAATGCGGTGTCCGTAGTCGAAAGTGGGGACGTCACCTTTTAGACCCCAGCTGATGAGCACGTCGAAGGCGACGAGGCGTTGCAGGATCGAATTGGCCCAGTCCGCCTGGTGCGGCGTTTCCAACACCAGCTCGGTCCCGATCTCAGAATAGCCTTCGGTGCTGTACTCCTTGGGGTCCGTTTCCCAAGGGTTCGAAATTCCCGATGAAACGTAGATCCACGTCGGGCGGCTTTCGGTCGGAGCGAACTCGAATATGCCAATGCTCAGCCAGCAGGGATCGACTTCGGACTGGCCGAGCTGACGGAATAGATCCGGCGTGAGCGTGAATATGCCTCTGCTTTCCGGGCCGAACCACTTCGGGTATATCTGCTGTTCCCGCTGTTCCCAGACCTCCTCAAGTGAACCCATCGACGATTGCTCCTGAACCGATGACCGATACGCCCGAAACCCGCGACCGCTTTCCGCACTTCCTCACCATCCCGACGCGCTGGATGGACAACGACATCTACGGCCACGTGAACAACGTTGTTTACTACTCATATTTCGACACGGTGATCAACGAGTACCTCATCCGTGAAGGCGGGCTCGACATTCACGACGGTGCGGTGATCGGTGTCTGCGCCGAAAGCGCCTGCAGCTACAAGGCCTCCTTCGCCTTTCCCGAGGACGTCGAAGCGGGCCTGCGCGTCGCACACCTGGGCAATCGTTCCGTGCGCTACGATATCGGTCTGTTCAAGCAGGGCCGCGACGAGGCCGCCGCGCTCGGCAGCTTCGTGCATGTCTTCGTCGAGCGCGCGACCATGAAGGCAGTGCCGATCCCGGACGGGATCAGGAAGGCGTTGGCGCGGTTGGTGGTGTAGGTGCGGTTGCACATCCTTCGAGACGCGGTCCTGCGGACCGCTCCTCAGGATGAGGACCCACACTGAAACCTCATCCTGAGGAGCTTGCGCAAGCAAGCGTCTCGAAGGATGTGCAGCAGCGCACTACTCGCCCGCCAGCCTGTCCAGCCGCAGGCGGTCGCGCTTGTCGGTCAGGCGGTAGACGCCGGCGAAGACGGCCGCGACGGCCCCCAGCGTGGTGCCGCCGGCGATCATGAACATGATCATCAGCTGGTACTTCACCGCCTCCAGCGGCTCGACGCCGGCGAGGATCTGGCCGGTCATCATGCCGGGCAGCGACACCAGGCCGGTGGCGGCCAGCGAGTTGATGATCGGCATCAGCGCGGTGGTCAGCGCCTGGCGCGTGACGGGCAGCAGGGCGGTGCGCCGGGTGGCGCCGAGGCAGAGCAGCGCTTCGATGCCCGGGCGCTGCTGGCGCGCGCCTTCGGTCAGGCGCTGCAGGCCGAGCGCGATGCCGGTCATGGTGTTGCCAAGAATCATGCCGAGCAGCGGCAGGGCGTAGCGCGGGTCGTACCACGGATCGGCTTTCACCGCCGTGGTGAGCGCGAAGACCGTCACCAGCGCCGCCGCCATCAGCATCGCCGAGGTGCCGATGCCGTAGGCCCAGGCGGGCTCGAAGCCGCGCTCCTGCCGCGCCATGATCTCGCGCCCGGCGAACAGCACCATGGCGAGCGCCGCAAGGCCCGTCCACAGCGGCGAGACCAGCTCGAACAGCTTGGTCAGCACCAGGCCGACGAGGGCCAGCTGCAGCGCGCAGCGCAGCCCGGCGAGCAGCAGCTTCTTCTCGATCCTCAGCTGCAGCAGCAGTGAGAGGCCGGCGACGCCGACCAGCAGCAGGGCGGCGAAACCGAGGTCCCAATAGTCGAGGCGGATGTAGTCGGTCATCGTAAGCGCTTCATCGCTGGGGCGCCGCCTCTTCGCGCCCGGTACCGTCGCGAAGGGCCTCGCGCAGGCGGCCGCGGTCGATCCAGAACTGGCGGTCGGCGATGCGCTCGGCCTGGCGCTTGTCGTGGGTCACCCAGAACAGGGCGAGACCGTTGTCCCGCTTCTCGCGCAGCATCGACTCGACGGCGGCGGTGGAGTCCTCGTCGAGCGGCCCGGTCGGCTCGTCGAGCAGCAGCACATCCGGCCGGTGCTCGAGGGCGCGCAGCAGGGCGAGGCGCTGGCGCTCGCCGGTCGAGAGCTGGCTGACGCGGCGCTCGGCGGCGCTCGGCGAGACCTGCAGCCGGCGCGCCGGGCCGGCCTGGGCGTTCCAGTCCTGGAAGTGGTCGCCGAGGCGCTCCGACCACCAGCCGGGTTCGGCCGGCACGTAACCGACGCGGCGGCGCCAGGTCGGGGCGGGGATCTTCTCACGCGGCGTGCCGTCCAGCAGCACCTCGCCCGCGCTGGGGTCGAGGTCGGCCAGCGCGCGCAGCAGCAGCGTCTTGCCGGCGCCGGAAGGGCCGCGCAGGGCGATACATTCGCCGGCGGCGAGTTCGAAGGAGGTCGGCTCCAGGCCGGGGCGGGAAAGGCTGCGGACGGTGAGCATGGCTGCCGCAGACTACGGCATCGCCGCGCGGCTGTCGCCCGCCTCGATGCGGCCGTTCAGCCCGTGGCGGCGGCCCGCGCCGGGGCCCGCGCTGGGGCCAGCACCCGGTGCGCCGGCAGGTGGATGGTCACGCGGGTGCCGCGGCCCGGCAGGCTGGCGATGTCGAGGGCGCCCTCGTGCAGTTCGGTCAGCATCTTGGCCAGCGGCAGGCCGAGGCCGGTGCCTTCGATCTGCTCGGCGGATTTCAGGCGCTCGAAGGGCGCCAGCGCCTGCGGAATGTCCTCCGGCTTGATGCCGATGCCGGTGTCGGACACGCGGATGGCGAGGCTGCCGTTTTCGTGCAGTTCCGTTTCGACGTCCACGCGGCCGCCCTCCGGGGTGTACTTCACCGCGTTGGACAGCAGGTTCAAGAGGGTCTGGCGCAGCTTGGTGGGATCGACGCGCAGGCCGAAGTCGTCGGGCAGGGCGACCGTCACCTGAATGCCGCGCTGGTTGGCGCGCGGCGCGATCAGCCGCACGCAGGAGTCCACGACCTCGAACAGGGTGGTGTCCTTCTCGGCGAGGCGCAGATGGCCCGACTCGGCCTTGGCGAGGTCCAGGATGTCGCTGATCAGGGTCAGCAGGTGCTGGCCGCTGCGGTGGATGTCCTGCGCGTAGTCGGCGTAGCGCGGCGCCACCGGCCCCATGGTCTGGCGCGAGATGATCTCGGAAAAGCCGAGGATGGCATTCAGCGGCGTGCGCAGCTCGTGACTCATCAGCGCCAGGAAGCGCGACTTGGCGCTGCTCGCCGCCTCGGCGAGGTGCCGCGCCTCAGCGGCGGCTTCGGCCTTCTTGTTGCTGGTGATGGCCAGCGTCTCGGCTTCCTGACGGCGGTGCTGCAGCAGCAGGATGATGCCGCTGAGGCTGGCCAGGGCGAAGAACAGCAGCGTGCCGGCGACGATCGCCTCGCGCCGCGCCTCGGCGAGAAACCCGGCGGCGGGCACGTCGATGACGAAGGCGCCCATGATATCGCCCAGGCGCCAGGGCTCGCGGCCGTCGAGGTAGAGGTTGTGGCAGTCGACGCAGGCCTGCTGGCTGGCGACGGAGGGGGCGAGGGTGCGGAACAGTGGCGTGCCGGCGGGCGTCGTCAGCCAGCCGCTGCGCGGCTCGCTCTGGCGGCTCTCCGCCGCCTGGCGGAGGGCGGCGGCGGTCGCCTCGTCGCGCGGCGCGGTGGCGATCTCGCGGCCCGGCGTGCCGAGCCAGTCCATCTGCAGCTGGTGGTCGCTGTCGCGCGCGGCGTTGAAGCGGTCGATGGCGTGGGCGCGGAACGCGGCCGGGACCGGCGCCTCGTCATTCAGAAGCGTGCTGCGGACGTCGGTGTAGTTGGCGACCATCGCTTCGACAAGGCGCAGGGCGGTCGCCGTCTCCTCGGCCTTGTTGGTCTCGAACCACTTCACGTTGGAGCGGTAGAGGGCGCCGCCGGCAGCCACGCTGGTCAGCACCACGAGGCCCAGCAGCAGCAGCCAGGCTCTGCCCGACTTGCTGCGCAGGAAGCTCGCCTGCGGCACCGGATTGCTGCTGACTGGCATCTTGTCGTCGTCCTACCCAGACGATTCGTGAAGCCGCCGCTGCCTCATCTGCGTGGATTTCGGCGGATCGGGCGATGGTCGCCGCCAATGGTTAACAAAGTGTGACCGGGTATGCGCGCCCGGCGCTGGTCCGACGACGCCGCTTGCCCTTAAGATCGCCGCGCGCGAGAGCGAGGGGCGCCAGAAGTGAGGCGGCAAAGAGGGGCGGACAGCGTTTGCGACGTCTTCCGGCGGTGTGGCAATTGGCCATCGCCCAGACCATCGTCTGGGCTGGGCTCTACTACGGCTTTCCGGCGCTGATCCTGCGCTGGGAAACGGAATTCGGCTGGACCAAGACGGAACTGACCGGCGCCGTGACCCTCTCGATCGGGCTGTCGGCGCTGTTCTCGCCGCTCGCGGGACGGCTCATCGACCGCGGCCTGGGGCCGCAGGTGCTGGCCGGCGGGGCGCTGGCCGGCGGCCTCTGCCTCGGCCTCGTCGGCCTTGTGCAATCGCTGTGGCAATTCTATCTGCTGTGGTGCCTCATCGGCATCGCCACCGCTTTCTGCCTCTACGACGCCTGCTTCGCCGTGGTGGTGCGCGCGGCGGGCAGCGCGGCGCGCCGCCCGATCACCCTCATCACCCTGGTCGCCGGCCTGGCCGGCACGCTGTCGTTCCCGCTGGCGCACGGCATTGCCGAGGCCTTCGGCTGGCGTTGGAGCTGCCTCGCCTTAGCGCTGCTCATCTGCCTCCTCGGCCTGCCGCTGATGTGGCAGGGTGCGCGCCGCCTGGAGGCGACGGCGGAGGACCCGGAGATGCCCCTGGAAAGCGGCGGTGACGGAGAACGCAGGCCGGCGCGCTTCCTCGCGCGTCCCGCGTTCTGGCTGCTCGCCGCCGGGTTCTCCCTGCTCGGCCTCAATCACTCGGCGATCCTCAACCACCTGCTGCCGATGCTCGACGAGCGCGGCATCCCGCAGGGCATGGCGGTCTTCGCCGCCGCGATGATCGGGCCGATGCAGGTGGCCGGGCGCCTCGCCATGATGGCGGTGGAGCGCCATGTCTCCAACCGCGGCATCACCATCGCCTGCTTCGGCGCGGTGGCGCTGGCGACGCTGGCGCTGATGACCGCCTCGCTGGTGCCGATGCTGCTGGTGCCCTTCGTCATCCTGCAGGGCGCCGGGCACGGGGTGACCTCGATCATGAAGCCGCTGGTCACCGGCGACATCCTGGGCCGCGCCAACTTCGGCGCCATCAGCGGCAGCCAGGCGCTGATCTTCAAGCTCAGCGTCGCCGCGGCGCCCTTCGTCGGCGCCCTGCTGTGGCAACTCGGCGACTACGACCTGGTGCTGGCCGCCATGCTGGCGGCGGCGGTCGTCGGCCTCGGCCTTTTCCTCGCCGCCTCGCGGGTGGGGTCGCCGTGACGGCGTAAAAACGAAACCGGCCGGGCGACGACGCCGCCCGGCCGGTGAACCCAGGTTATGAACCCCATCAAGGGCGATGGGGTGTCAGGGGGGAGGCGGCCTTAGGCCGCCTCGTTCTCGAGGACCTTCGCGTCGCCGGTCTTCTCGCCGGAAGTGATGGCGATGGTCCGCGGCTTCTTGGCCTCGGGGATCTCGCGCACCAGCTCGACGGAGAGCAGGCCGTTCTCCAGCTTCGCGCCGGTCACCCGGATGTGGTCGGCGAGGTCGAAGCGGCGCTCGAAGGCGCGGTTGGCGATACCGCGATGCAGGAAGGTGACCTCTGCGGTCTCCGGCTTGTCCTTGTGGCCGGCGATGACGAGGCTGTTTTCCTTCGCGGTGATCTCGAGGTCTTCCTCGGAAAAGCCGGCGACCGCCATCACGATGCGATAGGCGTCTTCGCTGACCTTCTCGATGTTATAGGGCGGGTAGCTGAGCGCGCTGTCTTCCAGCCGGTTCACCGAGTCCAGGGTGTTGAACAGGCGGTCGAAACCGACGGAGGCGCGATAGAGCGGGGAAAGATCGATGCTGCGCATGGCCATATTCTCCTTTGAGCAACATGGTTCGTGGTCATGGGGGCCACCCTTATGGTCGACCCCTCGCTGTGCATGCCGCCCGCTCTCTTTGGAAGCCCTCAAGGAGGCGCATCCGGTGGGCGGCAGAGGGTATATCGGCAGGCCGTTTGGGCGATTCAAGGGTTCTGAATCGGGTGGGGAAGAGGAAATTTTTCCTGCAACCGGGGTTGCCGTCACCAGTTTGTATTCCTAAGGCCAAGGGATTATTAAGCCCGGGGCGGGTAGACTGCAGGTTCCGCCAGCCGGCAGGCCGGGGGAGCCCTCTCCGCTGGCCGCCGTTCGCCGCGGGACAAGGCTGCCGCCGGCCCGCCAACGTCAAACGCTGCAAGAGATTTCAGGTTTTGCCGGATACCACAGTCGCCTTCTTCGACAGCACCTTCGACGAGGCCCTGGCGCTGACCCGCGAGGCGCGCGACTACCTGACCCATCGCGAGCCGCTGGAGCGCGAGCGGATGACGCCGAACGACCGCATGCTGGCCAGCTGCGAGGCCATGCGTCTGACGTCGCGCCTGACCCAGGTGATGGCCTGGCTGCTGGTGCAGAAGGCGGTCCATGCCGGTGAGATGACCCGCGAGGAGGCCCGGGCGGAAGAGTTCCGCCTGGCCGGCAAGTCGGTCTGCGAGGAGACCCGGCCGCCGGTGGAGGGCAGCCTGCAGCCGC
This sequence comes from Pelagibius sp. 7325, assembly GCF_037652055.1. Lineage (NCBI taxonomy): Bacteria > Pseudomonadati > Pseudomonadota > Alphaproteobacteria > Rhodospirillales > Rhodovibrionaceae > Pelagibius > Pelagibius sp. 7325. The sequence goes on along the minus strand of NZ_JBBKAH010000001.1, from coordinate 28,668 downwards.
GCCTGGCCGAACTGCTCGACCGCTCGCACCGCCTCTATCAGCGGGTCGCCCGCCTCGATGCCCTGCAGGACCCGCCGGAACGGCGCTTCAACCGCTAAGAATTTCACCCTGCGGACATGACAAAAGGGCGGCAGAACTGCCGCCCTCTTGCATTCCGGAAGGGCCGCCGGGCCTCTGGCGAGGCCGGCGCCCGAGAACCGGGAATTACGACTTCAGGCCGAAGCTGGCGAAGCGCTTGTTGAACTTCGCCACCTGGCCGCCGCTGTCGACCAGGCGATGCTCGCCGGTCCAGGCCGGGTGCGTCTTCGGGTCGATGTCCAGGCGCATGGTGGCGCCCGCGGCTCCGTAGGTGGAGCGCGTCTTGTACTCGCTACCGTCGGTCATCACGATGGTGATCTCGTGGTAGTCGGGATGGATGTCTTTCTTCATGGCTTCGATCCTTTAAAGCGCCGCGCTGTATACCCGAGACCGCGCGCCGGTGCAAGCCCCCGGCGCCCCCCGCGCAGGCCCCGGAAAAGCCTTGGTTTTCCTGGGTTTTCATGGCGCCCGGTCCGGCCGGGTCGGATTTTACGAATATCGTAATTTCGGTGGCGCCGTGACGGGGTGTCGCGGGCCTTTTCAAGGCTTTGCCGCCGCCGGTCTCAGCCGGTATCAGGGTTCGCCAATCCGTTTGCGAGGCGTTATCTTCTGGCCGGCTTCCCCCGTTTCCGCGGAAACCGGTCAGGGGAAAGAAGGGACCTTTGGTATGAGAATGTCTGGAGCGACACCGGGCGTGCAGGCCGCCGACGCCCGGGCGCGCGGCAGCCTGAAGCTGCTGGGCGAACTGTGGCAGTTCGTGCGGCCCTACGGCTGGCCGCTGGCCGGCGCCATGGTGGCGCTGCTGATCGCCTCGGGCACCGTCCTCGGTCTCGGCATGGGGCTGCGCCGGCTGGTCGACGACGGCTTTGCCGCCGGCGACGCGGGACCGCTGAACCAGGCGGTGCTGGTGCTGTTCGGCGTCGTCATCCTGCTGGCGCTGGCGATCTACGCCCGCTTCTACCTGGTCTCGTGGATCGGCGAGCGCGTTGTCGCCGACATCCGGCGCAAGGTGTTCGACCACATCCTGACCCTGTCGCCGGCCTACTACGAGCTGACCCGCACCGGCGAGGTGCTGTCGCGGCTGACCACCGACACCACGCTGCTGCAGACCGTGGTCGGCTCTTCGGTCTCCATCGCCATCCGCAACTTCCTGCTGCTGATCGGCGGCACCGTGCTGCTGGTCATCACCTCGCCGAAACTGACCCTGCTGGTCTTCCTGGTGGTGCCGCTGGTCCTGCTGCCGATCCTCACCTTCGGGCGCCGGGTGCGCCGCCTCAGCCGCACCACCCAGGACCGCGTCGCCGACCTCGGCGTCTATGCCGGCGAGGCGCTGGACGCCATCCGCACGGTGCAGGCCTTCGTCCACGAGGACGAGGACCGCCGCCGCTTCGGCCAGCGCGTGGAGCATGCCTTCGAAGCGGCACGCCAGCGCATCGCCGCGCGCGCCATGCTGACCGCCGTGGTCATCGTGCTGGTGTTCGGCGCCGTCAGCACCATCCTGTGGATCGGCGGTCACGACGTTCTCAGCGGGCGCATCAGCGCCGGCGAGCTCTCGGCCTTCGTGTTTTACGCCATCGTGGTGGCCGGCGCCGCCGGCGCCTTCTCCGAGGTGATCGGCGACCTGCAGCGCGCCGCCGGCGCCACCGAGCGCCTCCTGGACCTGCTGGCGGTCGAACCGGACATCACCGCCCCCGCGAAGCCCGCGGCGCTGCCCTCGCCGCCGCGCGGCGCGGTCGCCTTCGAGGCGGTGGCCTTCCACTATCCCTCGCGCCCCGAGCATTCGGCGCTGCAGGGCCTCGACTTCAGCGTCGCGCCGGGCGAGCGGGTCGCCATCGTCGGCCCCTCCGGCGCCGGCAAGACGACGATCTTCCAGCTGCTGCTGCGCTTCTACGATCCGCAGGGCGGCACCATCCGCTTCGACGGCGTCGCGCTGCCCGATGTCGACCCCGCCGCCTTGCGCGCGCGCATCGGCCTGGTGCCGCAGGAGCCGGTGGTGTTCTCCGCCAGCGCGCTGGAGAACATCCGCTACGGCCGTCCCGATGCCAGCGATGAAGAAGTCCGTGCGGCGGCCGTGGCGGCCGGCGCCCTCGAATTCATCGAGCGCTTGCCCGAGGGATTCGACACCTACCTCGGCGAGAAGGGCGTGCGCCTCTCCGGTGGCCAGCGTCAGCGCATCGCCATCGCCCGCGCGATCCTGAAGGACCCGCCGCTGCTGCTGCTCGACGAGGCGACCTCGTCGCTGGATGCCGAGAGCGAGCGCGTCGTGCAGCAGGCGCTCGACCGCCTGATGGTCGGCCGCTCGACCCTGGTCATCGCCCATCGCCTCGCCACCGTGCTGAAGGCCGACCGCATCCTGGTGATCGACCAGGGCCGCCTGGTCGAGAGCGGCACCCATGCCCAGTTGGTCGCCGCCGGCGGCCTTTACGCGCGCCTCGCCACCCTGCAGTTCGACCAGGCCGCGGCGCTGGGCGCGGCAGCCAACGACGGCGCGCGGGTGTCGTCGGGCAGCTGAGCATCGCCGCGGGCGCATGCGTCGAGACGGCCGCTGCGCGGCCGCCTCAGCATGAGGTCGCAGAAACAGATCGCAGGAGTAGCCTCATCCTGAGGAGCGCTGCATCGCAGCGCGTCTCGAAGGATGTGGCGGGCCGCTGCGCCGCTCACCGCTCGGTCAGCTTGAACTCGATGCGGCGGTTGCGGCGGTAGGAGATCTCGTCGCCGCCGGTATCGAGCGGCTGGAACTCGCCGAAGCCGGTGGCGGCGAGGCGCCCCGGCGGGATGCCCTGCTCGACGAGGAACTTCACCACCGAGACGGCGCGCGCGGTCGACAGCTCCCAGTTCGACGGGAAGGCATAGGTGTTGATCGGCTGGCGGTCGGTGTGGCCGTCGACGCGCAACACCCAGTCCAGGTCGTCCGGGATCTCCGCGGCGATCTGTTTCAGGGTGCTGGCGAGGCGTGCGAGCTGCGGCCGGCCTTCGTCGGCGATGGTCGCCGAGCCGCTGGCGAAGAGAAGCTCCGACTGGAACACGAAGCGGTCGCCGACGATGCGGATGTCCTGGCGGTTGCCGAGGATCTCGCGCAGGCGCCCGAAGAATTCCGAGCGGTAGCGCGCCAGCTCCTGCACCTTGCTGGCCAGCGCGACGTTGAGACGCTTGCCGAGGTCGGCGATCTGCACCTCCTGCGCCTCGTTCTTCGCCTCGGCGAGCTCCAAGGCCTCGGAGAGCTGGGACAGCTGCTGGCGCAGCGCGGCGAGCTGGCGGTTCAGCAGGGTCACCTGCAGCTGCGCTTCCTCGGTCAGCTCGCGCTGCTGGGCGAGGGCGGACTGCTCGTCCTCCAACGCCCCTTGCGACTGTTGCAGCTTCTCGACGAGATCGTCGCGCAGCGACTTGAGGATCGCCAGCTCGGCGAGCTGCGCCTCGATCTTGTCCTTGTCGGCATCGATGGTCTTGTAGGCGTCTTCCAGCTCGGCCTTCCCGGCGGCGATGGCGGCCAGCGCCTTTTCCAGTTCCTCCTGCTCGACCTGCAGGCGCGAGAGGGCGGCGTCCAGCTTGCTGCGCGCCTCGCTCAGTTCGTCCTCCCGCGCGGCCAGCGCCTGGCGGCTTTCCTGCAGTTCGCTGCGTGCCTGCGCCAAGGCCTCCTCGCTGGTGCCGAGCTGGCCGGCGAGCCTTTCGCGCTCCGACCGCTCCTGCGCGACCAGGCCGGCCAGTTCGTCGCGCTCGTCGGTGAGGGCGGCCAGCTGGTTGGCCAGCGACTCGCGCTCCTCGGCCAGCGCGGCAAGCTGCCCGCTCAGCGACTCGCGCGCGGCCAGCGACGACTGCAGTTCGGCGGAGAGCTGTTCGACGTTGAGGCGCAGCTCGGTGTTGGCGCCGCGCTCCAGCGCCAGCAGCTCGGCCAGCTCGTTGATCTCGGACTCGAGCCGGGTGAGCGCTTCGTCCTTGCCGGTGAGGGCGACGGAAAGGAAGAACTGCGCCACCATGAAAACCATGAGGACGAAGATCACCACCAGCAACAGCGTGGCGAGGCCGTCGACGAAGCCCGGCCAGATATTGATCGAGCGGCGCGAACCGCCCCGGCCCAGGGCGTACATGGCCTAGTACCCCCTATCAGGATTAGGTGCGTCATGAGACGGCCGGGGACGTCCCGTGGCTAGGAGCGGCGGCGCGGGCGATGTGGTGCATCGGCAAGCCGGCGCGACGACGTCCACGGGCCGCCCCCGGCCGCCCGCAGGGTCGCTTTTCGCTCCGCACCCGCAGCGTCGCCACGCTTGCCCGATGCACCACATCGCGCTGCGCGCGGCTCCTTTCGGGTGCGGTCGAAAAGACGATCTCATGATGCACCTAATCCTGATAGGGGGTACTAGCCCTCTTCGGCCATGGCGGCGAGGGTGCGGGTCAGCAGGCGGATCTCGCTGCGCAGTTCCTCGACCGAGGCTTCGCGCCCGTGCGCGAGATCCGACGACATGCGCTCCAGGCGCAGATCGAGGTTGCGGATGTGGCCCTTGGTCGCCTTGTCGAGGCCGCCGTCCTGGTTGGCGTCGGCGAGGCGCGCCAGGATCGGCTTCAGGCCCGCCTGGGTCTCGGCGATCGACAGCATGACCGATTGCTCTGTACGCATATGGTCGGTGAGGTTGCTGAGGCGCTCGGTCAGCGCGGCGAGGTTCTGGTTCACCTGGGCGCGGTCCTCTTCGCCGCGCGCCACGGTGCGCTGCAGCTGCTCCAGGCTGTCGGCGGTCTTTTCCAACAGCGCGTGCACGTAGGCGGAAACCGGCTGCTCGCCCTCGCCGGAGAAGCCGCCGCCGCTGCCCAGCTTGGTGACGCTGGAGAGCCATTCCTCAAGCTCGTTGAGGAAGCGGTTGTGCGCCTGCGCCGAGCTCAGTTCCAGAAAGCCCAGCACCAGCGAGCCGGCGAGGCCGAAGAGCGAGGAACTGAACGCCGTGCCCATGCCGGAGAGCGGCGCCTGCAGCCCGCCCTTCAACTGGTCGAACAGGGCGACCGCATCGCCGCTGCCGGCGTTGAGGCCGCCGATGGTCTGGCCGACCGCGTTCACCGTGTCCAGCAGGCCCCAGAAGGTGCCGAGCAGGCCGAGGAAGATCAGCAGGCCGATGACGTAGCGCGAGATCTCGTGCGACTCGTCGATGCGGGCGTGGATGGTGTCCAGCAGCGTGCGCATTGACATGGTGGAGAGGCTGAGGCGCCCGGCGCGGTCGCCGATCATGGTCATCATCGGGCCCAGCAGGCGCGGCGGGCTCTCATGGGACAGCGTGCCGGGGAACACCAGGCCGCCGCGGCTCTCGCGGCGCAGGGTCTCCAGCCAGTGGATCTCGCCGCGCAGGCCCAGCACCTGCACGAAGGCATAGACGATGCCGATAAGCAGAATGAGGAGGATCAGTCCGTTTAGCCAGAGATTGGCGAGGAAGGCGTCCTGTAACTGCGGCGATATGACGGCGGCGATGACGAGCACGGCCACCAGAAACGCCACCATCCGGATGAGATAGGTCTGCAGAAAGGACATGCTGGCAGTCTTACCCCAAAGTCAGCGACATGCGGGCCCGCGGCTCGATAGCGACGATCATAAGGCAGATTCGCGCGCGCCGCGACTGCTGCGGCGCCCGTGCTGCCTTCTGCTCTCGTCCCTAAGGGTTAGCTGCCAACGGGCTTGATGTCGACCCGATTCGCCGGGCCGCTCTCGACGCGGTCGCCCATCGGGCGGACCTGAATGCGCTTGGAGGGGATGCCGGCATCGATGAGGAAGCTGCGCACTTTCAGTGCCCGGGCCAGCGCCAGCTTGCGGGCCTGGTCCTCGGAACCGTCCTGGCCGCTGGCAAAGCCGAGCACCTGGATCCAGCTCTCGCCGCCCCGCATGGTATCGGCAAGGGAGCGCAGTTCGGCCTGGGTCTCCGAGGAGAGCTCGGCGGAATCCACCTCGAAGAGGAAGGTCATGTCCTCGACCCCGCCATCCGTCGATCCGCTGTCCATAGACAGGCTGGCGGTCTGCACGCCCGGGCCGCTGCCCGCGGATTCCGGGGCGGCCTCTGCCGGCGCCGCGTTCGGCCCGCTGCCGGCGGGCAACAGGCTGACGGGGGCGCTGCCGCCGGCCGCCGCGTTGGCCGCGGGCGGTTCGGTCATCGCCACCGGCGCGGCGACGTCGGCGCTGCTGGCCAGCCCGGACGGGGCGTCGGCCGGGCTCGGCTCCGGGGTTTCGTCGACATTGGCCTCGGCGGCATCCGCCTCGGGGGCTTCGACGGGATCCGCCTCAGGGGCCTCGGCAACGGCAGTTTTGGGGGCGGGCGTAGCGGCCAGCTCGGCCTCGCGGGCCTCGTCGGCCAGCGCTTTTTCCTCGACGTCGGCGATGGCCGGCGCGGCGGCGGGAACCTCGGCCGTCTCGGGCGCCGGCTCGGGCGACTGGAACTCGGGCGCCAGGGTGGCGGGCGCCTGCCTGGCCTCGGCGATCGCTTCGGCCGGGACCGCCGGCTTGGGCAGCGCCGGGGGCGGGGGCGGCATGCGCAGGACGATGCGCTCGCCCTGCGGCGCCTGCCCGTCGGCGGCCGGCAGCTGGTCCTCGAACACGACCACGGCATCGCCGCCGTCGTTCCGCATGGGAGACTGCCCCGGGTCCTGCAGCGGGATCAGCAGCTGCGAGCTCGGCTCCGGCCCGCCGGCGAAGGCATTGTTGAGGGCCTCGCTGCGGGCGGCGTTGTTGTCGTGCTGGAAGCCCGGCGCCAGCGTGCTGCTCGGCGCCTGCAGCGGCGGGAACAGCAGGGTACCGGGCCGCGTCACCACGAAGTTGCCGCTGCCCTGGGGCTGGAAGCTCAGGCCGCCGCTGCCCTGGGGGGCAGCAGGCGCCGCGGGCGCGTAGCCGGGCTGCGCGGGCTGGGCGTAGTAGGGCGCAGGGGCCGGGCTGTAGGGGGTCGCGGGCGCCGCACCGGGGCCGGAGCCCAGATTGTTCAGGACGTCGTTGTTGATGTAGATGCCGGAATTGGACTGGGCGGCGGCCTGCTGCGCGAGGCCGGGAGCCAGGGTCAGTGTCAGGCCCAGAGTCAGCCCGAGTGTCAGGCCCAGGGTCAGCGCCGGGGCGCCGGCGGGCGAGCCCGCCGACCGCCGGCCGGCATGCCGGCCCTTGGTTGGGTGTCGACCTTGCGCTGAAAATCTGCTCATTAGCCCGTAATACCCCAGTTTTTCCCAGCTAACCGCTATGGTTAACAGTATTCCGCTCCTGCCCCCGGGACAACCTGCTTTACAGGAAGGGGTCAGCAGGGCGGCCGGGAAGTCGCGCCGCCACGGGATGTATTATTGGGCCTTTTGGTTACTTAAAGGTTTGCGGGGCGTCAGGAAGGTTTGCGCAGCAGCTTCATCAGATCGCTGTGGATGGCATTGTTGCTGGCCAGGATGCTGGGGCTTTTTTCCAGAGTGATCGCCTTGCCGTTCATCTCGCTGACGTAGCCGCCGGCCTCGCGCACCAGGATGAGGCCCGCCGCGATGTCCCAGGGAGCGAGGCCGCGCTCCCAGAAGCCGTCGAAACGCCCGGCGGCGACGTAGGCGAGGTCCAGGGCGGCCGCGCCCCAGCGGCGGATGCCCGCCGTATTGGCCATGACGGCGTCGATCTCGCCGAGGAAGACCGGGCGGTCGCCCTTGCCGGCGAAGGGCGCGCCGGTGGCGATCAGGCACTCGGTCATTCGGTTGCGCGCGGAAACCCGCAGACGGCGGTCGTTGTGCCAGGCGCCGGTTCCCTTCTCGGCGTGGAACAGGTCTTCCTTGATCGGGTCGTAGACCAGCCCGGCGATGATCTCGCCGCCCTCTTCCAGGGCGATGGAGATGGCAAAGTGCGGCAGGCCGTGCAGGAAGTTGCTGGTGCCGTCCAGCGGATCGACGATCCAGCGCCGCCCGCTCTCGTCGGTCGCCGGCACCGGCGCCGACTCCTCCATCAGGAAGCCGTAGCCCGGACGCGCCTTCTGCAGCTCTTCCTTGATGGTCTTCTCGGCCTTGTGGTCGGCGGTGGAGACGAAGTCGGCCGGCCCCTTGCGCGAGACCTGCAGGTTCTCGACCTCGCCGAAGTCCCGCTTCAGGCCGCGCGCCGCCTTCTCGGCGGCCTTGAACATGACGTTGAAGAGGGCGGAGCGGAGGGCCATGAAATCGTCGATCTATCCGGGAAAAGGGCTGCTGCGATGGGAGAGGTGAGCGCTACGGGAAGTGAGCGGTAGGCTCAGTCCTTGTAGCGCTCCACGTAGGTGGCATCGGCGGTGTTCACCACCACGCGGGTGCCGGACTCGATGTGCGGCGGCACCATCACGCGGGTGCCGTTTTCCAGCACCGCCGGCTTGTAGGACGACGACGCCGTCTGACCCTTCACCACCGGATCGGCCTGGGTGATCTGCATCACCACGGTGTCCGGCAGCATGACCGAGATCGGCTCGTCCTCGTAGGACTCGATGGTCACCGTCATGCCTTCCTGCAGGAACACCACCGGCTCGCCGACCAGGTCCGCGTGCACGGAGATCTGCTCGTAGGTGTCGTTGTCCATGAAGGTCAGCATGTCGCCTTCGGCGTAGAGGTACTGGTAGTCCTTCTGGTCGAGCCGCACGCGCTCGACGTCCTCGCTGGCGCGGAAGCGCTCGTTCAGCTTGGTGCCGTCGCGGATGTCCTTCAGCTCGCACTGCAGGTAGGCGCCGCCCTTGCCGGGCTGGGTGTGCTGAATCTTCACCGCGCGCCACAGGCGGTTCTTGTGCTCGATGATGTTGCCAGGGCGGATCGCGTTGCCGTTGATCTTCATGGGGGATCGTCCGGGAATGGGGTGTCTTTGTGAAACCAGGCCCCCACAGGGGGCCTACGGAAAAAGCGCGCGGAAGCTACCAGCTTGCCCCCAGGGAGGCAACGCCCCTAAGCGGCGGCCGGGAATGCCTGCAAACCGGCAGCTTCAGGCGGTTGCGGCGAGGGCGGCCTGGATCGCCTTGAGGGCGGCCGCGGGGTCGCCGCCGCCAGGCCACAGGGCGGGGCCGAGGGCGACGAAGTCCGGCCCGGCCGCGGCCAGGCGGGCGAGGCCGTCCAGGTCGCTGGCGCCGAAGGCGACCTGCGGCGGGGTCATCAGCGCCTCCCACCAGGCGAGGGTCTCCGGGTCGGCCGAAGCGCCATCGGGCACCCCGGGCAGGTCGCCGAAGCCGATGTAGTCGGCACCCTGCTCGCCGGCGGTCATGGCGGCGTGGCGCGAGGCGCCGCAGCCGGCGCCCAGGATGATGCCGTCGCCGAAGCGGCGGCGCAGATCCTTCAGTGGCGAGCGCTTCTCGCCGACGGCGACGTGCAGGCCGTCGGCGCCGCTGGCGGCCAGCAGCTCCGGCCGGTCCTCGAGCAGCACGGCGATGTCGCGGTCCTGGGCCAGCGGCACCAAGGGCGCGATGCGGCCGGCGAAGGCGCCGTCGTCGAGGCCGCCGCCGCGCAGCAGCAGCGCCGCGACCTCGCCGGCGGCAAGGCTTGCCAGCGCTGCCGCCAGCGTCTCGGCGGCGGCGTCCTGATCGAGCGGGGCGGAAATCACCAGCAGGCGGGGCAGGGCATCGGACACGGCAGAATCAGACACGGCAGATTGGACTCTCAGGATGTCGGCCAGGGCTTCGGCCGGGGTTTCGGCTTGGGGGCGGGCGGCTTGGTGAAGACCAGGATGTGCGACAGGCGGCACGGCCAGGGCAGCGCCCCCGCGTCCCTGCGGCTGCTGGTCAGGATCACCAGGCCGGGATAACGGGCCAGGCGGTCCAGCAGGTAGCTGACCTCCTGGTTGGCGTAGCGGTCGTGGCTGTCCTTCACGTCCGTGCGCTTGCCGAACAGGGCGTCGGCCTCGTCGAACAGCAGGATCGCGCCGGCCGCCTGCGCGCGCTGCAGGATGATCGAGAGATTTTTCTCCGTCTCGCCGATGTACGCGCTGACCACCGCCGCCAGGTCGATCCGCTGCAGCGGCCGCTTCAGCTGCCGCGCCAGGGTCTCGGCGGCGAGGGTCTTGCCGGTGCCGCTCGGTCCGGCGAAGAGGCAGACGCCGCGCGTCGGGGCGATGGCGGCGAGGCGGGCGAGGTCGCCCAGCGCCGCCGCCGGGCCCTGCGGCAGGGCGAAGCCGTCCAGTCGGGTGATCGCGGCTCGCGGTGCTTTCATGGCGCCGTTGTGATCCTGGTGTGCCCCTGCGGGCCTGGCGCTAGACTTTCGACAGCCAGTCGCGGCAGGCCTGGGCCTTGTCCTTCACGTCCAACAGGTCGAGCGCCTCCAGCGGGCCGGTCAGCAGGTGCAGGCTCTCGGCCTCGGCCATCGCCTCCAGCTTCTCGGCGGCCTCGCGCGCGCCGGTGAAGCGCACCCGCAGGACGCCCTGGCGGAACGCCGCCATGACCAGCCCCGGCTTGTCGCCGCAGTCCAGGATGGAGGAGGCCTCGGCCTGCGGCACCTCCAGCTGGGCCTGCTTGACCACCTCCCGGAACCACAGGGCGCCGGTATAGGCGGCGGCCCCCGGCGGCGAGGCGAGGGTGACGGGCCGGTCCAGTTCGCGGGCCACCTTCAACGCGGTGACCGCCTGTTCCAGCGAGTGAATGATGATGACGCGCTCGTCCATGGGATCCGATGATAATAAAAAGCGGGGCCCTAAGGCCCCGCTTTCGTGTCACTCCTCCGGGGCCCTCGGGCGGTTCCCGAACAGGCCGCTGAGGATGTCAGATCAGCTTGCCGAGCGCCACTGCCGTGTCGCTCATGCGGTTGGAGAAGCCCCACTCGTTGTCGTACCACGACAGCACCCGCACGCAGGTGCCGTCCAGCACCTGGGTCTGGGTCAGGTCGAAGGTCGAGCTGGCCGGCACGTGGTTGAAGTCGCTGGACACCAGCGGGGCGTCATTCACCGCCAGCACGCCCTTCAGCTTGCCCTTGGAGGCCTTCACCATCGCCTCGTTGATGGTCTCGGCGTCGGTCTTCTTCTTCGCCTCGATGGTGAGGTCGATGAGGCTGACGTTGGCGGTCGGCACCCGCACCGAGGTTCCGTCCAGCTTGCCCGCCAGCTCCGGCAGCACGAGGCCCGTGGCGCGCGCGGCGCCGGTCGAGGTCGGGATCATCGAGAGCGCGGCGGCGCGGGCGCGGCGCAGGTCCTTGTGCAGGGTGTCCACGCTCGGCTGGTCGCCGGTGTAGGAGTGGATCGTGGTCATGTAGCCGTGCTTGATGCCGACCGTCTGATCCAGGATGTAGGCGACCGGCACCAGGCAGTTGGTGGTGCAGGAGGCGTTGGAGATGATGGTGTGGCTCTTCTTCAGCTTGTCGTGGTTCACGCCGTAGACCACGGTGATGTCGGCGCCGCTGGCCGGGGCGGAGACCAGGACCTTCTTGGCGCCGCCTTCCAGGTGTTTGCCGGCGGCTTCCTTGCTGGTGAAGATGCCGGTGCATTCCAGCACGATGTCGACGCCCAGATCGCCCCACGGCAGCTTGGCCGGATCACGCTCGGACAGCACCTTCACCTTCTTGCCGTCGACCTTGATGCCGTCTTTCACGGCCTCGATCTTGCCGGGGTAGGTGCCGTGCACGGAATCGTACTTCAGCAGGTGCGCGTTCGCCTCGGGTGTGCCGAGGTCGTTGATGGCGACAAACTCGATGTCCTTGCGCTTGGCCTCCATGGCGGCGCGGAACACCAGGCGCCCGATGCGACCGAAGCCGTTAATACCAACACGAACTGCCATATTTCAGTCTCCGTTCCCTAAGTGCCGCCCGCACGGTTTTCGGCGGACGGCGGTTCCCCTGCTTTTTCTTTCAGCTCGACGATCGTTCGACCCGACGGGGCGGCCCGATCAGGCCGCGTACTTGCCCTGGGCCGCCGCGGCGTTGTCCTTGGCGCGCTTCAGGAAGGCCTGCTGGCCCTTGTCCAGGTTCGCCGGTTTGCCAGCCCAGGCCTTCAGCGGCGCCGCCTGCAGCGCGCGGCCGTAGGAGAAGCTGAGCTTCCAGGGCAGCGGGCCCCTCTTGTTCATCGCGTTGAGGTGCTCGGTGGCCAGCTCGTCGCTCTGTCCGCCGGACAGGAAGACGATGCCGGGCACTGCCGCCGGCACGGTGCGCTTCAGGCAGCGCAGGGTGCGTTCGGCGACTTCCTCGACACCGGCCTGCTCGGGGCAGTCCTGGCCGGAAATCACCATGTTCGGCTTCAGCAGGGTGCCTTCCAGCCAGACGTTCTGCAGGGTGAGTTCGTTGTAGACGCTGCGCAGCACCTCTTCGGTCACTTCCTCGCAGACGTCGATGTCGTGCTCGCCGTCCATCAGCACCTCGGGCTCGACGATCGGCACCAGGCCGGCTTCCTGCGCCATGGCGGCATAGCGCGCCAGCGCGTGGGCATTGGCGGTGACGCAGCCCGGGCTCGGCATGCCCTCGGCGATGCGGTAGACGCCGCGCCACTTGGTGAAGCGGGCGCCGAGGTCGGCGTACTCCTCCAACCGCGCGCGCAGGCCGTCCAGGCCCTCGGTCACGGTCTCGCCGGGATGGCCGGCCAGCGGCTTGGCGCCCATGTCGACCTTGATGCCGGGGATCATGCCGGCCTTTACCAGCTTCTTGACCAGCGGCGTGCCGTCGGCCGCCTTCTGGCGGATGGTCTCGTCATAGAGGATGACGCCGGAGATGTACTTGCCGGCATCGGGGGCGGTGAACAGCATGTCGCGGTAGTCGCGCCGGTTCTCTTCGGTCGACTCGATCTTGATGCTGTCGAAGCGCTTCTTGATGGTGGGGGAGCTTTCGTCGGCGGCAAGAATTCCCTTGCCGTCGGCGACCAGTGCCTTTGCGGTGTCCGCAAGAGCCGATGCAGTCATGTAACAGCCTCCAATCGCATGCCCTCTCTGGTGCAGGGCTTTATATAAAAAACACCGCCCGCCGCGGGCGCGGTCAAATTCGTGTCTTGACCGCTTCGACCACGGCCTCGGCGGTAATGCCGAACTTCTTGTAGAGTTCCTTGGCCGGGGCCGAGGCGCCGAAGCCCCGCATGCCGACGAAGGCGCCGCCCGCCTCGATCCAGCGGTCCCAGCCGAAGCCGATGCCCGCCTCGATGGCGATGTGCAGCGTGCCGGGTCCCAGCACCTCGTCGCGGTAGTGCGGCGGCTGCTGCTCGAAGAGCTCCCAGCACGGCATCGAGACGACGGCGGCCGAGATGCCCTCCTTGCGCAGCAGGTCCTGTGCCTGCATGGCGATCTCCACCTCGGAGCCGGAGGCGAGCAGCGTCACCTGACGCTCGCTGTCGGCCGGCGCCATGATGTAGCCGCCGTAGGCCGCAAGGTTCTCCGAGCACTCCAGGCGCAGCGTCGGCAGGCCCTGGCGGGTCAAGGCCAGAAGCGAGGGCCGGTCCTCGGCCTGCAGCGCCAGTTCCCAGCACTCCGCCGTCTCCACCGTGTCGGCGGGGCGAAACACCAGGAGGTTGGGGATGGCGCGCAGCGCGGCCAGGTGCTCGACCGGCTGGTGCGTCGGACCATCCTCGCCCAGGCCGATGGAATCGTGGGTCATCACGTAGACGACGCGCAGGCCCATCAGTGCCGAGAGGCGGATCGCCGGGCGGCAGTAGTCGCTGAACACCAGGAAGGTGCCGCCGTAAGGGATGAGGCCGCCGTGCAGGGCGATGCCGTTCATCGCCGCGGCCATGCCGTGCTCGCGCACGCCGTAGTGGATGTAGCCGCCGGAGAAGTCATCCGGCGTCACCGGCGGCTGCGACTTCGCCTTGGTGTTGTTGGAGCCCGTAAGGTCGGCCGAGCCGCCGATCATCTCCGGGACCGCCGCGGCCAGCACGTCGAGGGTCTGCTGCGAGGAGACGCGGGTCGCCAGGTTCGGCGTCTCGGCGACCACCTTGGCCTTGAAGGCGGCGAGGGCGGCCTGCCAGCCGTCGGGCAGCTTGCCGGCCATCTGGCGCTCGAAGGTGGCGCGCTGCGCGCTGGCGGCGAGGCGCTGCTCCCAGTCCTTGCGGGCGCCGCGGCTGCGCGCGCCGGCGGCACGCCAGGCGTCCAGGATCTCCGCGGGAATCTCGAAGGCCGCGTGGGGCCAGCCGAGCTGTTCGCGGGCCGCGGCGATCTCCGCATCGCCCAGCGGCGAGCCGTGGGTCGAGGCGGTGCCCTGCTTGGTGGGGGCGCCGAAGCCGATGACGGTCTTGCAGGCGATCAGGCTCGGGCGGTCGCTCTCACGCGCCGCGGCGATCGCCTTGGCGACGGCGTCGGGATCGTGGCCGTCGACGCGGGTGGTCTCCCAGCCCGAGGCCGCGAAGCGCTTCAGCTGGTCGTCGGAGCAGGCAAGGCCGACCTTGCCGTCGATCGAGATGTCGTTGTCGTCGAACAGGACGATCAGCTTGGAGAGCTTCAGGTGGCCGGCCAGCGAGATCGCCTCGTGGCTGATGCCCTCCATCAGGCAGCCGTCGCCGGCGATCGCATAGGTGTAGTGGTCGACCAGGGCGTCGCCGAAGCGCGCGTTCAGCAGGCGCTCGGCCAGCGCCATGCCGACGGCGTTGGCGAGGCCCTGGCCCAGCGGGCCGGTGGTGGTTTCGATGCCGCTGGCGTGGCCGTATTCCGGGTGGCCGGCGGTGCGCGAGCCCAGCTGGCGGAAGTTCTTGATCTCCTCCAGCGTCATGTCCTCGTACCCGGTGAGGTAGAGCAGGGCGTAGAGCAGCATGGAGCCGTGGCCGGCGGAGAGCACGAAGCGGTCGCGGTCGGCCCACTTGGGGTCGGCCGGGTCGGTCTTCAGGAAGCGCGAGAACAGCACCGTGGCGACGTCGGCCATGCCCATCGGCATGCCGGGATGGCCGGAATTCGCCTTCTGCACGGCATCCATGGCCAGCGCGCGGATCGCGTTGGCCATGTCGCGGTGGTTTTTCGGGGTCACTAAGCTGTCTTGCGTCGAAGGCGACGTAACGACGTCCATCGGGAAGGTCCACCTGAAGGGAATTGGAAAAGCGGCGCTGCCCGCCGATTTTGAGCGGCACCATGCCGCCACGCCCAGGCAAGGTCAACGCCCTATCGCGCGGATTTGCCGGATTTTGACACAGGCGCGCCGGCCTTCGGCGGCCTATTCGGGGGCCCTTGTGGAGAACGCGGGCGGGTGGCGCAAATTTGGCTCATCGGTTGACCGGTGACGAAGGCGAAGCCTATCCTCCGACTCCCGTCTTCCGCGCGGATTCGGCCTGAAAAGTTTTGGCCTGAGCCCGCTGCGGAAGGAATTGGACCGAACGGAACCCGAATGCCTCGACTGGAAGAAGCCAGCCACCGCCTGCAGGTGGCGATCGACCACCTGGAAAAGGTGGTCACGGCGCGCGCGGCCCAGGGCAACGCGGGCGCCGGCAAGGGCGGCGACGACGCGGCCCTGCACGCGGCCCTGGAGGCGGCGCGGCGCGAGAACGCCCAGCTGCAGCAGCTTGCCGGGACCGTGACCCAGCGCCTCGACGCGACCATCGGGCGGCTGCGCAAGCTGGTCGGCTAGCCGCCCGGACCGAAGCCCGCCCGAAGTCCGCCTGAAGCCCGAAACAAAAGGATCCGGGATGTCGCAGATCATTTCGCTCACCGTCCACGGCCGCAGCTATCAGGTGACCTGCGACGAGGGGCAGGAAGGCCACCTCGTGAAGCTGGCCGAGCATATCGACCGCAAGATGGCGGAGCTGGAAGGCAGCGTCGGCCAGCTCGGCGAGCAGCGCCTGCTGTTCATGACCTGCCTGCTGATCGCCGACGAGCTGTCCGATGCCCAGCGCCAGGTGGCCGGCCTCGTCGACGGCCTCAAGGCCGGCCGGCCGGCGGCCCAGCCTGCCGCCGTAACCGCTCCGACGGGCCCCAGCGCCTCCGAAGAACAGGCGACGCGGGCCCTGGATGCCTGCGCCCAGCGAATCGAGGCTATTGCCCAGCGCCTCCAGGGCGCCTAGATAGACGGGACCGTAATGCGCGGGCGGCGCTGCGGAGTGCGTCAGGTAAAGAAATCCCTGGGGCCAATACCAACCTCTCGGGAGCTGTCCCTGCCGGGGCCCTGGTCTCGGTATATGGCACCCACCTGTCTAGGCAGGCCACAGAGGATTCATATTACCAACGGCTTTTGCGGCGCCGCCACGTTCCCAGCGCTTCTGCGCTGCCTGCCCGTTCCCTGATTTTCCGAGCCGCCCCCCGTGCCCGCCGATCCCGCCGAGACCGCTGTTCAGGACGCCAAGCGGCGCCTGCGCGCGGCGGCCAGGGCGACCCGCGCCGCGGCGGCTGAAAAGGATGCCCAGGCGCGCCTCCCGGCTGCCCCCATGGCGGCCCCCATGGCGGCCCAGGCCGTCTGCGACCGCTTTCTCGCCGCCGTCGCCGTGGTGCCCGGCACGCTGATCTCGGCCTACTGGCCGATGGCCGACGAAATCGATCCGCGCCCGCTGATGGAGGCGCTGCACGGGCGCGGCCATCCGCTGGCCCTGCCGGCCATCCGCGCCGCCGGCCAGCCGCTGGATTTCCGTGCCTGGCGGCCGGGTGACCCGCTGCAGCCGGCCGGCTTCGGCACCCGGGAGCCGCCGCGGAGCGCGCCGCTGGTGCAGCCCGGCCTGCTGCTGGTGCCGCTGCTGGCCTTCGATGCCGCCGGCTACCGCCTCGGCTACGGCGGCGGCTTCTACGACCGCAGCCTTGCCCTTTTGCGCCGGGCGGGGGATATCCTGGCGGTGGGGCTGGCCTATGCCGCGCAGCAGGTGCCGGCGGTACCGCGCGAGCCGACCGACCAGCCCCTCGATCTGGTGGTGACCGAGCGCGGGGCGATCACGCCGCAGCCCCCGGGGCTGCGGGAGCCCGCGGGCGCCCGGAACCGCTAAGAACCGGAAACCGCTAAGGCCCGGAAACCGGGCCGAACACAGAAGGGAAATCCGTTTCGTCATGCGATTGCTGTTCTGCGGCGACGTGGTGGGCCGGCCGGGCCGCGACGCCATCGCCGCTCATCTGCCGGGCTTGCGTCAGCGCCTCGACCTCGACTTCGTGGTGGTCAACGGGGAAAACGCGGCTTCCGGCTTCGGGATCACCGACAAGATCTGCCGCCAGCTGTTCGAGGCCGGCGCCGACGTCATCACGGGCGGCAACCACTCCTGGGACCAGCGCGAGGTGATGGCCTACATCGCCGGCGAGCCGCGCCTGCTGCGGCCACAGAACTTCCCGGCCGGCACGCCGGGACGCGGCAGCGGCGTCTTCGAGACCCGGCGCGGCAAGAAGGTGCTGGTGATGAACGTTATGGGCCAGCTGTTCATGGAGGACCTGGACGACGCCTTCGCCTGCATCGCCGGGATGCTGGCCAAGCACCGCCTCGGCGCCACCGTGGACGCCGCGATCCTGGATTTCCATGCCGAGGCGACCTCGGAGAAGATGGCCGCCGGCCACTTCGTCGACGGCAAGGTCTCGCTCTTCGTCGGCACCCACACCCACGTGCCGACCGCCGATACCATGGTCCTGAACGGCGGCACCGCCTACCAGAGCGACGCCGGCATGTGCGGCGACTACGATTCGGTGATCGGCATGGAAAAGACCGTGCCGATCGAGCGCTTCGTGAAGAAGGTCCGCGGCGAGCGGCTGTCGGTCGCCGGCGGCGAGGGCACGCTCTGCGCGGTGTTCGTGGAAACCGACGACGCGACCGGGCTGGCCCGCCGGGTCGCGCCGGTCAGGCTGGGCGGGCGGCTGGCGGAAACGGTGCCGGCGCTGCTGTCGGTCTAGGCCGCCGGACGTCCGGAACCGCTGACCAAATCAGTCGATCAGTTGGGGCGCTGGCCGGCGGAGACGGCGAGGAAGCGCTCGATCTCGGAGTGGACGATCTCAGTCTGCTGGCTCATGTCGGCGGCCAGCCGGCGGGAGTCCTCCACTGCCGCCTTGGCGGGCAGTGCGGCCATGGCGAGCAGGCCGTCGAGCGCGCCCAGCGCGGATTCCTCGGCGAAAGTCTCGACCAGGTCGGCCGCCTGATCCAGGCGGCGGGCCACCTCGGCGGCGTCGTTCGAGACGTCGTCGGTGATGGCCAGATCGATAATGTTCAACGGCCGCGGCATGGGCTCTGTCCTTAGCGAAAGGGGCTCAGCGAGCCATCAGAGTGCCGTGTCGGCGTTAATTAGCCGTTAACCGGCGGCGCCGCACTTCTAGGACCTCATTATCGGCTCTTGGCCCCCCAAACGGGCGGCAAACCAGGGATTGGGCGCATCGAAGGGCTTTAGATCGGGTGGGGGAACTGCTAGAAGCCGCCCTAATGTCGCCATATTGGGGGCTTATCCGTTGCGCTGGTATGCCCCGCTTTCGCTCAAAATGTGGTAGGCTGAAGCTTATTACGTCCCACTATGTAGGATCAGGATCGTCGAGTCATGGCGGGCCATTCACAGTTTAAGAACATCATGTACCGCAAGGGCGCGCAGGATAAGAAGCGCGCCAAGCAGTTTGCGCGGCTGACGCGCGAGATCATGGTCGCGGCCAAGTCGGGCCTGCCGGAGCCGGACAAGAACCCGCGCCTGCGCGGGGCCATCCAGGCGGCGCGCCAGGCCAACATGCCGAAGGACAACATCGATCGCGCCATCAAGCGCGCGGCCGGCGGCGAGGACGACACCAACTATGAAGAGGTGCGCTACGAGGGCTACGGCCCGGGCGGCGTCGCGGTGATCGTCGAGGCGCTGACCGACAACCGCAACCGCACGGCCGGCGAGGTGCGTTCCGCCTTCAGCAAGCACGGCGGCACCCTGGGGGAGACCAACTCGGTGTCCTTCATGTTCGACCGCATGGGCGTGATCACCTATCCGGCCAAGACCGCGTCGCCCGAGGCGATGTTCGAGGCGGCGGTCGAGGCCGGCGCCAGCAACGTCGAAAGCAGCGCGCAGACCCACGAGGTCACCTGCGACCCCGACGACTTCTCGGCGGTGCGCGACGCGCTGACCGAAAAGTTCGGCGATCCGACGGATGCCGATCTGACCTGGCGCCCGCAGACCACGGTGGCGATCGACGAGGACAAGGCGCAGACCATGCTGAAGATGCTCGACATGCTGGACGAGAGCGACGACGTGCAGCGGGTCTCGGCGAACTTCGAGATCAGCGACGACGTGATGGCGCGTCTGACCGCCTAGTGCATTCTTGAAGGGCGGCGGGGCCGCCCTGACCTGGGCCGGGCTGCCGGGGGGCGCTCCCGGCAATCGGGTCGCCGCCGGCCAGCCGGCGGATGAGATTGGGGAATCGAAGCGACGGCAATGCGAGTTCTTGGGCTTGATCCGGGTTTGCGCCAGACCGGTTGGGGCGTCATCGACGCCGAAGGCAACCACCTGAAGCACGTCGCCAACGGCATCGTCGTGTCCGACGGCAAGGCGGATCTCGCCCAGCGCCTGCTGCAGCTGCACCGCGGCCTGGCCGATGTGGTGGCCGCCTACCGCCCGGATACCGCGGCGGTCGAGGTGACGCTGGCCAACAAGAACCCGTCCTCCACCCTGAAGCTCGGCATGGCGCGCGGCATCGCGCTCTTGACCCCGGCGCTGCAGGATATCGCCGTCGCCGAGTATCTGCCGATGATCGTGAAGAAGGCGGTGGTCGGCACCGGCCATGCCGACAAGGACCAGGTGGCGATGATGATCGGTCGCCTGCTGCCCGGCTGCAGCGTCGCCGCGCCCGATGCGGCCGACGCGCTGGCCGTCGCCATCTGCCACGCCCACCATGTCTCGACCAGCCGCCAGTGGGCGGCCGGGGTGGCGGATCCGCTCGCCGCCTCGCGCGCCAAGGCGCCCGCCAAGGCGCCTGCCAAGGCGATCAGGAGCCGCGCATGATCGGCAAGCTGACCGGCCTGGTCGATTCGACCGGTGACGACTGGGCGATCCTCGACGTCGGCGGTGTCGGCTACCTGGTCTTCGCCTCCGGGCGCACCCTCGGCCTGCTGCCGCCGCCGGGCGGCGGCGCCACGCTGTGGATCGAGACCCACGTGCGCGAAGACCACATTCACCTCTTCGGTTTCGCCGATCCGGCCGAGCACGACTGGTTCAAGCTGCTGCACAGCGTGCAGGGAGTGGGCGCCAAGATGGCGCTGGCCATTCTCTCGGTGCTGTCGCCGCACGACCTGGTGCGCGCCATCGCCGCCCAGGACAAGGCCGCGCTGTCGCGCGCGCACGGCGTCGGCCCCAAGCTGGCCGGGCGCATCGCCAGCGAGCTGAAGGACAAGGCCGGCGGAATGGCGCTGGGGCCGGTGGCGGCGGTCAACGGCAGCGGCAAGGCCGCCGGCGGGGCCGTGTCGGAGGACGCCGTCTCCGCGCTGGTCAACCTCGGCTACCGCCGGACCGAAGCCTTCGCCGCCGTCGCCAAGGCGAGCGGTGACCTGGGCAGCGGCGCCAGCGTCGAAGCGCTCATCAAAGCGGGCCTCAAGGAACTGGCGTCATGAGCGATTCCAGCGCTCAGGACAAGGCCGCGGACCGCATCGTGGCGCCGGACTTCAACGAGGCCGACGCCGGCGAGATCACCCTCAGGCCCGCCCAACTCGACGATTTCATCGGCCAGCGCGCGGTGCGCGAGAACCTGCGCGTCTTCATCGAGGCGGCGCGCGGGCGCGGCGATGCCCTGGACCATGTGCTGTTCTTCGGCCCGCCGGGTCTCGGCAAGACGACGCTGGCGCAGATCGTCGCGCGCGAGATGGGTGTCGGCTTTCGCGCCACCTCGGGGCCGGTCATCGCGCGCGCCGGCGATCTGGCGGCGATCCTCACCAACCTGCAGCCGCACGACGTGCTGTTCATCGACGAGATCCACCGGCTTTCGCCGGCGGTGGAGGAGGTGCTCTACCCGGCGATGGAGGACTTCCACCTCGACCTCATCATCGGCGAGGGACCGGCGGCGCGCTCGGTGCGCATCGACCTGCCGCCCTTCACCCTGGTCGGCGCGACGACGCGTTCCGGCCTCATCACGACGCCGCTGAGGGAACGATTCGGTATTCCTTTACGTCTACAGTTCTATGAAGCGGATGAATTGGAACTGATCGTGAGCCGGGGGGCCCGGGTCCTGGGCATGAAATTGACCTCAGACGGCGCGGCGGAGATCGCGCGCCGCTCGCGCGGCACGCCGCGCGTCGCCGGCCGCCTGCTGCGCCGGGTGCGCGACTTTGCCGCCGTCGCCGGCGTCGAGACCGTGGCCGCGGTGCAGGCGGACAGCGCCCTGAAGCGCCTCGATGTCGACGAGCGCGGCCTGGATGCCATGGACCGGCGCTATATGCGCTGCATCGCCGACAACTACGACGGCGGCCCGGTCGGCGTCGAAACCATGGCGGCGGCGCTCTCGGAGCAGCGCGACGTCCTGGAAGAAGTGATCGAGCCCTACCTGATCCAGCAGGGCCTGGTGCAGCGCACGCCGCGCGGCCGGGTGCTGACCCGTGGCGGTTTCAGCTACCTCGGCCTCGACGTGCCGCGCAGCCTCGACCAACTGACCCTGCTGGGCGACGACACCGCCGGTGGCGGGGAGGGGCTGGCTTGAACGCTGCCGGGACTGAGACTCTGTCCGGCGCGACGTTGTCCGGGCAGATGGTAGAGGGCGAGCATCGCCTGGCGCTGCGCATCTACTACGAGGACACCGACGCCGGCGGCATCGTGTACTACGCGCGCTACCTGCAGTTCGCCGAGCGGGCGCGCACCGAGATCCTGCGCCTGGCCGGCATCGAGCAGACGAAGCTGCGCGACAGCCATGACGTGATCTTCGCGGTCAGCCGTTGCGAAGTGACCTACCGGCGGCCGGCGCGGCTCGACGACCTGGTCGAGGTGCGCTCGCGCCTCGTCGGCCTGCGCGGGGCGAAGCTCTCCGCCGTGCAGACCGTGTGGCGCGCCGGCGAGGAGCTGGTGCGCGTCGCCGTCGACGTCGCCGCGGTGCGCGGCGATGGCCGCCCGACCCGCATTCCGGCGCCCGTTCGCGCCGCGCTAGAACCCTTCGTACAGCAACCCTTCGTACAGCCTTTGGAGCAGGGGTAACCCATGGAACAGGACGCCGTTAATTCTCTCGTGCTCGACGGTTCGGTGGACCCGAGCCTGTCGGTCTGGGGGCTTTTCCTCGAGGCCGACATCGTCGTGCAGATCGTCATGGTCCTGCTGTTGCTGGCGTCCTTCTGGTGCTGGGCGATCATCTTCGAGAAGGTGCTGCGCCTGCGCCGCCTCAAGGAGCGCGCCGGCCAGTTCGAGGAGGCCTTCTGGTCCGGCGGCTCGCTGGACGACCTCTACGACCGGCTGGACAACCGCCCGCCCGATCCCATGGCGTCGATCTTCGTCTCGGCGATGCGCGAATGGCGCCGCTCGGCCTCGCGCGGCATCGCCCAGACCGCCGAGGTGAAGACCAGCCTGCAGCAGCGCATCGAGCGGGTCATGGAGATCGCCCTGGGACGCGAGATGGACCGCCTGGAGCGTCACATGACCTTCCTCGCCTCGGTCGGCTCGGCGGCACCCTTCATCGGCCTGTTCGGCACGGTCTGGGGCATCATGAACGCCTTCACCTCGATCGCCGCGGCGAAGAACACCAGTCTCGCGGTGGTGGCGCCGGGCATCGCCGAGGCGCTGTTCGCCACCGCGCTGGGCCTCGTCGCCGCCATCCCGGCGGTGATCGGCTACAACAAGCTGTCCAACGACCTCGGCCGCTATGCCGGGCGCCTGGAGGCCTTCGCCGGCGAGTTCGGCGCCATCCTGTCGCGCAAGCTGGACGAGAAGGGCTGACGCCATGGCAGCGACTCTCATGCCCGCGGGCGGACGCCGCGGCGGCCGCGGCCAAAGGCGCTACAGGCCGCTCAGCGAGATCAACGTGACGCCCTTCGTCGACGTCATGCTGGTGCTGCTCATCGTCTTCATGGTGACGGCGCCGCTGCTGACCGTCGGTGTGCCGGTCGACCTGCCCAAGACGCAGGCGCAGTCGATCGCCGATCCGGACGAGCCGCTGGTCATCTCGATCAACGCCGAGGGCCAGATCTTCATCCAGGATTCCGAGGTCGAGCTGGGCCAGCTGGTGCCGCGCCTGCGCGCGATCACCGAGACCAAGCCCGACACCCGCATCTTCGTGCGCGGCGACAAGGCGATCGACTACGGCCGCATCATGCAGGTGATGGGCACGGTGAACGTCGCCGGCTTCCAGCGCGTCGCGCTGATCGCCGAGCTGCCCCAGGGCGGCGAGCCGGGCGCGCCGGGCGCTGCAGCAGACGAAAAGACGCCGCCGACCGGCCAGAACTAGGCCGCCGGCGCCATCCACCGATTTCGAGCAGGGACGCACAGCACCGCGCATCATGGGTAAAGCTACGATCTTTTCCGCGCTTCTGCACCTCGGGGTGATCCTCGCCCTGGTGTTCGGGCTGCCCGTGCTGCGCGATCCCATGGTCGATTTCCAGTCGGTGCCGGTCGAACTGGTCATGCTGCCGGAGGAGAATACCGACGCGCCGGTGGCCGAGCCGGAACCGGAGCCCGAACCGGTGAACCAGGCGCCCGAGCTGGCGCCGGAGCCGGAGCCGGAGGTCGCCAAGGCGCCGATGCCCGAACCGACGCCCGAACCGGTGCCGGAGCCCGAGCCGCAGCCCGAGCCCGAGCCCGCTCCGGAGCCCGCCCCGGTTCCCGAACCCCAACCCGAGCCGGAACCCGAGCCGGCGCCCGAACCCGAGCCGGTGCCCGAGCCGGAACCGGAGCCCGAGCCCGAGCCGGAGCCGGAGGCCGAAGCCCCGCCGCCCAAGCCCAAGCCGAAGCCCAAGCCGCCGGTGCAGGTCGCCAAGCAGCCGGAGCCCGAGAAGAAGAAAGAGGAGCCGAAGCCGGAGGACCGCCTGACCTCGATCCTGCGCAACGTGGAGAAGCTGAAGGAAGAGCCCAGCACCCAGCCGCAGCAGCCGGCGCGGGCGCCGGTGCAGGCGGAAACGCCGAAAGTCTCCGCGGTGCAGCGCCAGCAGCTGGAGAACTCCGTGCAGAGCCAGATCAAGCGCTGCTGGCGGCTCGACGCGGGCGCGCGCCAGGCGGAAGACCTCATTGTCGAGGTCACCGTCAACCTCGCCCCCGACGGGCGCGTCATCGGTACGCCGCGGGTGGTCGATACCGGGCGGGTGACCCGCGACGCCTACTTCCGCAGCGCGGCGGAAAACGCCGTCAGGGCGATCCTGCAGTGCAGCCCCTTCGAGCTGCCGGTCGCCCAGTATTCTGAATGGAAGACGATGAACCTGACCTTCAACCCGAGAGAGATGTTTGGATCATGACGTCGATGCAAAGCACCGAATCCCGTCCGACCGGGGCCCCGATGACGCTTTCCGCGCGGCTTTCCGCCGCTCTAGTGCTGGTCGCCGTGCTGCTCGCCGGCGCCCCCGCGCAGGCCCAGCTGAACGTCGATATCCGGGAGGGCTTCGTCAAACCGCTGCCCATCGCCGTCACCGATTTCTACGGCGAGGTGTCGGAGGAGACCCGGCTGGGCGGCGATATCGCCTCCGTAGTCGCCGCCGACCTGGAGCGCAGCGGCCTGTTCCGCCCGGTCGACAAGCGCGCCTACATCCAGGACGTCGCCTCGCTGCGGCTCGGCCCGCGCTTCGGCGACTGGCGCCTGATCAACGCCGAGGCACTGGTCAGCGGTAGCGTGGCGCTGCAGGCCGACGGCCGCATGGTCGTGCAGTTCCGCCTGTGGGACGTCTTCTCCGAGGTGCAGATGCGGGGCACCCAGTACACCACGCCGCCGTCGAACTGGCGCTCCATCGCGCACCGCATCGCCGACGAGATCTACCAGCGCCTGACCGGCGAGCAGGGTTACTTCAACACGCAGATTGTGTACATCGCCGAGCAGGGACCGCAGAACCGGCGCATCAAGCGCCTCGCGATCATGGACCAGGACGGCGAGAACCACCGCTTCCTGACCAGCGGCAACGAGCTGGTGCTGACCCCGCGCTTCTCCCCCTCGACGCGGGAGATCACCTACATGGCCTACCAGTCCAATGGCCGGGTCGAGGTGCCGCGGGTCTACCTGTTCAACCTCAATACCGGCCAGCAGGAGGTGCTCGGCGACTTCCCGGGCATGACCTTCGCGCCGCGCTTCTCCACCGAGGGCAACGAGGTGATCCTCTCCATGGCCAGGGACGGCAACTCGGAGATCTACACCATCGACCTCAGGACCCGGCGCCAGACCAAGCTGACGAACCACCCGGCGATCGATACCTCGCCGTCGTTCTCGCCCGATTCGCGCGAAATCACCTTCAATTCCGACCGCGGCGGCTCGCCGCAGATCTACGTGATGAATCGGGACGGAAGCAACGTGCGCCGAATCAGCCGCGGACAGGGGTACTACTACACGCCGGTGTGGTCGCCGCGCGGCGATCTGATCGCTTTCACGCGCCAGCACGCCGGCGAATTTTACATAGGAGTTATGCGTCCGGATGGGTCCGGGGAGCGCATGTTAGTGAGGGATTACAACGTCGAAGCGCCTACTTGGGCGCCGAACGGGCGGGTTCTCAGCTATTTCCGGACCACCCGGGCGGACTCACGCGGGCAAATCACTAGTAAGATCTTTACGATTGATCTCACAGGGTTCAACGAACGCGAGCTTGTGACGCCTTTGGACGCTTCAGATCCGGCGTGGTCCCCCTTGATTCAGTAGGGGGGCGTCGGTATAGTCCGTTAACCATTTTCGGCTGTTAGTTGCCGACGTTGGGGGGCCATATCAAGCAGGCGGGACCTGTTAAGTCACCGGTGGCAGGTCAGCCTCAATCCAAAAATCCGGGGATGTGTTTGAGAGGGCAGATTATGCGCTTTTCCCTTGTTACGACCTTCGCTGCGGCTTTGCTGCTTGCTGCGTGTTCGACGCCGTCTGAAGAGGCGTCTACCACGTCCGGCAGCGGCAGCAGCGGCACGGGCACGACTCAGCAGCCGCAGCCGGCACAGCCTACTATCGCCCGTCCGGCTCCTGGTTCCCAGGAAGACCTGACGGTCGAGGTCGGCGATCGGGTGTTCTTTGATTACGACATGTACAACATTCGCGCGGACCAGCGCGGCACGGTTGAGGCTCTGGCGGCTTGGCTCGATACCAATCCGTCGGTGACGCTCAGCATCGAAGGCCATGCCGACGAGCGCGGCACGCGCGAGTACAACCTCGCCCTCGGCGAGCGCCGTGCCAATTCCGTGCGTGACTACCTGGTTGCGCTGGGCATCAACCCGGCCCGCCTCAGCACCGTCAGTTTCGGTGAAGAGCGGCCGGCCGTGCTCGGCTCCAACGACTCCGCCTGGGCGCAGAACCGCCGCGGCGTCTTCGTTGTGAACTAAGGCGCCTCCGGCGTCTTAGTACCGCTTGGGAAACCCCGTCCGGCCGCGCGTTTGTCGCTGTGCCGGGCGGGGTTTTTCGCGTTTGCGGGCGTCCTTGATCTGGACCTTGCGGGCGTCCTTAACAGGGCATAAAGCCTATCGCGCCATAAAGATGCGCCATAAAGATGCCATGAAGCCCTGCCACAGAATGCGGTTCTCTATTGCCGGACCGAAAGACGAAGCGGAGGAAACAGCGATGACCAGCCTGGTCCGCAGCCGGCCCCTGAAGTCCCCCTTCAAGCCCCTGCTCAGAGGCGGCTGCCCTGCCCTGGTTGCCGGCGCCCTCGTCGCCGGCCTGCTGTGCCTGGCGCCGGCGCTGGTGCAGAGCGCGCAGGCGCAGAGCAACGTCGAAAACCAGCTGCAGCGCCTGCAGCGGGAACTGTCCGACCTGCAGCGCCAGGTTTACAGCGGCGGCACCCCGCCGGCGGCGGCGGCCGGCGACGGCGGCTCGGCCGGCGGTGTGGCGCCGACCCAGGCGGCGCGCATCCAGCTGCAGCTCGACCAGATGGAACAGCAGATGCAGGAGCTGACCGGCCGTATCGAGGAGATGAACTTCCGCGTCGAAACCGTCAGCGACCGCCTCGACAAGCTGGTCGCCGACGTCGACCTGCGCCTGCGCAACTTGGAGCAGGGCGGCCTGCCGCCGGTCGGTGCGGAAGCGCCGCTGGGGGGCGCCCCGATGGCCGGTGCGCCGATGGCGGGCGGCGCCGGCCAGGCTGCCGCTACCAGCCCCGCCCAGCCGGGCACCCTCGGCACCCTCAGCGAGACCGACCTCAGCCGCTTCCAGCAGGAGCAGGCGGCGAATCCGCCGGGCCCGGCAGCACCGACTGCCGCTGCCCAGCAGCAGGCCGCCGCGCCCGCCGGCGCCGCGGCGCTGCCCGGCGGCACGCCGCAGCAGCAGTACGACTACGCCTTCGGCCTGCTGCGCCAGGCCAACTACGCCGGTGCCGAGCAGGCCTTCACCAGCTTCCTCGACCAGCATCCCGACAACGCGCTGGCCGGCAACGCCAAGTACTGGCTGGGCGAGACCTACTACGTGCGCGGCAACTATCAGCAGGCGGCGGTCACCTTCGCCGAGGGCTTCGAGACCTATCCGGACAACTCCAAGGCGCCCGACAACCTGCTGAAGCTCGGCATGTCGCTCGCCTCGCTGGGCAGCACCCAGGACGCCTGCGGCACCTTCGCGGTGCTGCTCGACCGCTATGCCGACGCGCCGGCGACCATCCTGTCCCGCGCCCAGCGGGAGTCGCAGCGCCTCGGGTGCCAGTAAGGGAGCGGCTCGCCCCCATGGCCACGCCGATGGCCGCGCCCGTCACCGCGGAGGACTTCGCCGCCCGCATGGCGGCCCTGGAGCCCTTCGAGCCGCGGCCCCACGTGGCGGCGGCGGTTTCCGGCGGCGCCGACAGCCTGGCGCTCACCTTCCTGCTGCAGGACTGGCTGGCCGCGCGGGGCGGGCGGCTCACCGCCTTCACCGTCGACCACGGCCTCAGGCCCGACTCCGCCGCCGAGGCGGCGGCCGTCGGCCGCCTGCTGAAGACCGCCGGCATCGCCCACCAGGTGCTGCCGTGGGACAGCGCCGGGGCCCTTCAAAAGTCCGGCGGCTCGCGCCAGGCGGCGGCGCGGGCGGCGCGCTACGGCCTGCTGCTCGCGGCCTGCGAGGCGGCCGGCATCTTTCACCTGGCGCTGGCGCATCACCTGGAGGACCAGGCGGAGACCTTCCTGCTGCGCCTCGGCCGTGGCAGCGGCCTGGACGGCCTCGCCGCCATGGCGCCGGTCAGCGAGACCGCCGGCCTGCGCCTGCTGCGCCCGCTGCTGGCCCTGCCCAAGGCCCGTCTGGTCGCCACCCTGGAGGCGCGCCACCTCGCCTGGGTGGAGGATCCCAGCAACGGCGACATCGCCTATGCGCGGGTGCGTCTGCGCCGCCTGCTGCCGGACCTGGCCAGCGAGGGGATGACCCCGGCACGCCTGGGCAGTGCCACCCAGCACCTCGGCCGCGCCCGCGCCGCCCTGGAAGGCGACGTCGCCGCGGTGCTCGCCCGTGCGGTGAGGCCGGACCCGGCCGGCTTCCTCGATCTCGACCCGGCCGTGCTGGCCGGCGCCAGCACCGAGGTATCGCTGCGCGCCCTGGCGCGCAGCCTGATGGCGGTGGGCGGCTGTGACTACACGCCGCGTCTGGAGCGTCTGGAGCGCCTGCACGCCTGCCTGGCGCTCGGGCTCGACAGGGCGGTCACCCTCGGCGGCTGCCGCATCCTGGCCCGCGGCGCGCGCTGGCTCATCGTGCGCGAGGCGGGCCGGACCGCGCCGGCGGCGGTGCAGCCGGGCGCTCGGCTGCTGTGGGACGGCCGTTTCGAAGTGGTGCTGGCCCGCGGCGGCGG